>JAZUJW010000089.1:0-19346 GCA_045642925.1 Oscillospiraceae bacterium | reverse complement strand
CAGAGCTGGTGGTGCAGCTACGCAGTCAGATTTTTCGTCAGATTGTACAGAAATGATGCCGGCGGGCTGACGCCCAGGAAAGAATTTCTGTGCAAGATGGCGGAAAATCTGCAAGTAGATGTGCCGCCAAGCCGTAAGGCGTGCTTTGTGCGGTGTTGCCTATAGCATATGTTGTCTGAAAAGTCATTGTTTTCGTTTACTCGGTGATGCGTGTTGCTTTGCCGTTTTTCACAAGATAGACGCAATGGGAAATGTCCATCATTGCCTTGTCATTGTATGAGTCTGTATAGAAGGAATCAATTGGCTGATGACCATAGATTTCATGATAGCGCCTGACTTTGTTTTCGCCGAAATTCAGGTGCAGAATGCGTTTGGTCTGATAGTCCACTTCGGAACAAATCAAATGGGAAGTGCCAAGGCGCTTTTGAATGGTTTGCAGTAAAAAATCAGGCCCCGCAGAGATAATTGCATCATCGGCGGTAATTTTCCGGATGAGCTGTGTATTCAGTTTTCGCTCGTTTTTCTGCCAGAATTGTGCCGCCAGTTTTCGCAGTTCCGTTTCATCTTGCAGAATGATTTGCAGGAAATCATTGATGGTTTGCTCCATTTTTTTCCTGCTGACCAGACACAGCTTGTACTTCAACAGATTCCAGAAAATTGTTGGGAGCCACAGAATGATTTTGTGGTTATGCTTTATCATGAACAGTGCAAAATCGACGGCGCTTTCTCCGCGGTACAGGGTGTTGTCAAAATCAAATACATTCATGGGTATTTCATCCTTTGAAACTATTTGCACAATGCTTCATTGATGCTGTTCATGCCGCAGAAAAGCAAAGTGTTTTTTCTCTTGTTCGCTTGGCTGTGCAGGAAAATTCTGATCAGGGACGAATTTTGCGCCTGTGCGTTCGATTTTTTCCCGAAATGCAGGTGCATTCACATAAGTCACACAGTGTCCGTGTTCGATGAGTTTTTCGGTAAGGGGCAGTGTCGGATTGGTATGTCCCGCAAACGGCAGATTCACCATGAGAATGTTCACGGGGTTCACCTCGATATGTTGTTTTATTCGGTTGTGCGATGACAAATACATGGTATTTATATTATACATCATGTGGATAGAAAATGCAAGACGATGACGAATGACAGAAAAAATCCCCTGACATTAGTCAAGGGATTTTTTGCCTTAACACTCGTTCGAAAGAAATGCAGTGCTATTTACGCTTTGGCAGGTTGTGCAGTAACCTCTTTTTTGTTAGAGGATTTGATTTTCTTCATGAACATCTCCCAGAGTTTTGCAGAGCAAAGTGTCAGTACCAGTACGATCGCGCCCATGCCCAGACATACAAATACATTGGTGACCTGGTCAAAAATCGGTGTTGCAAGACCAATGAAAATCCACTGGATAACATAAATCGACATGATATGATTGCTCATATAAGAGAACAATGCAGGAATCTTGTTCTTTGTCAGTTTGACAACCAAATACAGCAGGAACATTTCAATTGCAAGTGCGCCGTATGACCAAAGCAGATTCCATGTATCCATAGCATAATACTGACCAACATCGGCCATGTTTGCTTCTGTCAGGGAATTGATGATACTGTCATTCGGATCCCAGTTGATGGCGATTGTTGCGATAATCAGTGCAACAACGCCGGAACCTGCGATAATGCCGTACATTTTCATCTTGTTTTCTGTTCTGATGAGAAGCTGTCCGAACAGATAACCGAGAAGCGGCCACAATGCCCATGTAAAGAACGGGAAGTAGGAGTAGTCATTGGTTCTGATGAAAATACCGATAATCGAGTTGACCCATTCATTGCCCGTATCAATGGAATTCGGATAAGTGACTTCACTGATAATCATGCAAATGACAAGTGTGACTGCCACAATCGGAATCGGTTTTTTGGTTTTTTTGAGGAAAGCAAAGAACAGGAATGTCACAGTCACGAAAGAATAAATATCGGTTGCGATAATGGAATGTGCATTTGCTGCAAATTCTTCTGCGACATTTTCTCTCATAAAAATCGGGATCCATTGCTGGAAGAAGTTTACAAGAATGCCAAGACCGAAAATTTGTCCTGCACGTTTGAGATATGTGACGGAAGTAGAACGTTTGGAATAAACGACTCCGACACCCATGGCAAGCATGAACAGTGGTGCAGCAGGGACACCGCCGAGAAACTCAATCAGCCATGCACAAATAAAGCCGCTTCCTTGCTCACTGTTTTCAAGGTACCAGTGTGCTTCATAGGTATGTACAAATATCATGAAAATAATGGCGAGTGCTTTGGCAAGGTCGAGTTCCATTTGCCGTCCTTTGTTTTTCGCTGTGGGGGGTGTTGCTGGCGGTGCTGTCTTTGTTGTAGTAGACATAAGAATTCTCCTTTTAATATTGTTTTTCCATGTTTGAGGTAATTATAGTAACATTTCAATTTCAGCCAATACGTTTATGAACCCTGCCAAAGGTGCTGAAACAAATCGGCTATCATTGATTTGTTAATATATAATATGATATTAAAAAATAGAGACTGCAAAAATGAGAATACATATTTTTTTACTTGTAAGAATAATACTATTATATCATATATATCTAAATTTGTCAAGCGTATTATAAATATTCTAATAAAAATACACATAGAGTAAAGTAACGTAATATTTACAATTTGTATAACAGTATCGCCCCTGTTTATGGAACAGGGGCGACTGATTAATATTTCTTTTTCAGTTGTTTCTGATATTTCGCAATGGCGACCATTTTATCATGTTTCTTCGCTTTATTCCAACTGCTTTCTTCTTGCAGGGATTGATACAGCGCCCAGCGTTTTTCCGAGAGTTCGCCGCTTTCCAGTGCGGCAAGCACCGCACAGCCGCGTTCCTGCGTATGCGTGCAGTCAGAGAATTTGCATCTGCACACGAGTTCTGCGATATCTTCAAAGGTTTCGTCAATGCCCTCACTGACATCGCACATGGCAAGTTCCCGCATTCCGGGCGTGTCAATGAAATAGGTATCGCAAATTTCAATCATCTGACGATGCGTGGTGGTATGTCTGCCTTTGGAATCTTTCTCGCGGATATCGCCGACCTTCATGATTTCCTGTTCGGAAAGGGTGTTGATGAGCGTGGATTTGCCTGCACCCGATGAACCGAACAGCGCGATGGTATTGCCGTGATGGAGATACTTTTCGATTTGTTCCAGACCTTCACCGGTATAGGAACTGATGCAGAATGCGTCTATCTCGCTGTTGATTTCTTTCACCTGTGCGAGATAGGACTGCGGGTTGTCTGTCAGGTCAGCTTTTGTCAGAATGGCGACGGGTTTGCATCCGCCCTGCAAAGAAATTGCGGCATAGCGTGCAATTCTGTTGGGGCTGAAATCATCATTCATGGACGTGATAATGAAGCTGTAATCGACATTGGCGACCATTGCCTGTTCTTTGACTGCATTCGAACCGCTGTCATCGTGACCACTGCGGTCGGGGCGGGAAATGAAGCTTTTGCGTTCATCAATCGAAAGGATAATGACGCTTTCTTCATCCATCGGCGTGATTTTGCAGTAATCGCCGACCACGGGAAATTCTTCATTATACAGCAGTTTTCCAACAAGTTCTGCTTTGTACTCTTTGCCTTCTGCGATGACTTTATAATTGGATTTATGGACTTCTGTTACTCTTGCTTTCATTTGGATTCTCCTATGATGTAACGTGTGATTGGGCGTTCAGCCTTTCCAGATAAATCGCGGGCCTTCTGCGCCCATTTCTCCGCTTCGCACGAATCCTGCTTTTTGCAGAACGCGCTGTGAGGCGATATTGTCTTTTTCGGTTTCCGCTTCGATTTGTTCGACACCTTCCTGTGCCGCCGCCCAGCGTACTGCTGCAGAAACCGCTTCGGTCATATAACCCTGTCTTTCATATGCGGCATGGATTCCGTATCCGATTTCAACCATTCCGTGCGATGGCGCACCGAGAAAAGACAGGTGTCCGACGATGGCTTTGCTTTCGTCATTTCGTTCCAGATTCCAGAGCGCATACCATTCGCGCTGTGTCGGATGCGACCGACAGCCGTCCAGCATTTGCTGAAATGCTTCTTTCAAATCTGCATCCGATTGTGCAGCGATGGTCTGTTCCATCTGCGCATCAGTTTCGGGATAGATGTGCAGTCGTTCGGTTTGAATTGTCATGAAAAAAATCCTTTCTGTCATGAATTTTTGATGTCCTGTGTATTCGGTTCAGCGAGAAAATCACGGAGAAATTCTCCGCATTTATCTGATGTTACCGACCTTTTTGCGTGTCATACTTCATTTCTCCTTGTGCATTCTTACAGATATCATCGCAATCATTATAGCATACTGTATACGAAAATGCAACAGGAATTGAATAAGGCTGTCTAAATGCATACAAAAACGGGAAACCCTGTATCGGGCTTCCCGTTTTTCTGTGATCAGCGCAGTGTGTAATGGTATCCGTCTGCATCATGTGAAATGCGCAGACGTACATTGAGCGTTTCAGCATCCGCATATACTGATAAGCAACTGTAATATACAATGGATACTTCATATGCATCAGATTCCGCAGAGGAGGTGTCTTTCCAGATCATAACAGTATATAAGTAGTTTTCATAATCAAAGCAGTCTGCTGTGAGTTCCTGCGAAATGACCATACGATTGTACATATCCAGAATGCGAATACGGTCGCAGTTATACAGGTATAATACGTTACTGCTGCTATCCTGCGCCTCTGTGCCTGCATCGAACATTTCCTGAAGATGATTCAGGAGATAGTCATAAAGTTCCTGATGGTACGGGGGAATGGCAGATGACGTTTCCGCAAATTGTTTCATCACGGAAAGTTCGGAATCGGCAAGCGCAGTATTCCAGAAGTCTGCACTGTAAAGAGAAAGCGGATACTGACTGCGGATCGTGGAAACGCCATTCGCCATTTGTGTCAGGATCACATTGCCATCGTTCTGCGGCTGGAATAGCTGGTCCTGAAAATCGACAATGCGAACCACGCCGTCTTGTTTTTGCAGCAAAATCGAAAATTCGTTGAGAGCAATATGTTCTGTAAAGGTGTGGTTGCTTGGCATAATGCACATATGCAGCAGCACTGTTTCAAAGTCATCCGTGACGCAGTAGAAGGAAACGGGGTTATCAGGACGCTGAATGCTGAGCGGCATGGAACGTCCGTCCGGATTGTAAAGATTGCCGCTGCTTGTATACCATGTCACTGAATCCATTTCCAGTTGGGTGAGGGAACGGAAGGAAGAATCCAGCCCCAACTGATTCCGCTGGATCACTGCCCAGCTTTGCAGATATTCCAGCAGCCGCGGATTGTCTGTGAAACGTGCAAAATTCGGGTTGGTGTTCGTACCGACACGGACATCATAGCAGTATCTTCCGAACAAGGTTGCGAAATTCTCAATATCTGTTGTAGAAAGATGTGTACTGTCTTTGATCGGATAATTATTCTGTTCAATGATTTCACTGACAAAGCTTCTTGAGAAATTATTTACAAATGCTACAAGCTGCTGTGCTGTGACATCCTGCTGACTGACAGAAAGCAGTTCCAGTTTACCGCACTGCTGTAATGCAGGTGCGATCATGTAGCCGAATACTTCCTGCAAGGCTTCTACCTGTTTGGGCGTCAGTTGCTTCTGCACCGCCTGTACGGCATTGTTAGCCTGTGTCAGATAGAAAGCGCCGTCACGGAGAAAATGCGTTTCATTGAGTTTTCCGTCAATGCCCAGCAAATGAGAAATCAATACTGCTGCTGTATTGCGATAAGAGGAATCCGTGAGCGGGTAGGCGAACAGGTCAACGAAATTGTCGATGGCGGCTTGTCGGTAAGGACTCATTAATGCATTGGCTTTCTGCGGGTCGTTCGCTGCGAATTCCGCATAACCTTCTTCTCCGCCGCAGGTTTCGTTGAGGTCACGCCGCAATGCCGCCAGCAGATCGTTCAGGCTTTGGTTGGTCTGTCCGGTAAAGTCCACGAACACGTCATCTGTGGAATCATAGGGTGATTCAGAATATTCGCCGATGTATGTGAATTTCTGTTTCTTGGCATCCCATGAGAAATACTGCGGGTCATATGTCCCCGGTGTACCTTCACGAATGGCGGTGGTGGTACTTTGTGGTTTGGTGGTTGTTTTCGTGGATTTGTCCGTCTTGGGCTTTGTGCCGTTCTGTGTCTGGTTGCCGTTGGGATCAATTTGTCCGTTCGGAAGTTGGGTGACGGACTGTACCGTGACAACACTGGGTGTTGATTTCGAAGAAATCGTACCGCTGACAGCGCTGGTCACAGTGACTTTCTCGTGAGGGTCGGTCGAGTGCGGCGTGGATGTGTCCGTATGGTCAGTGGTCAGGAAGGTGGTTGCTTCTGTAACGATCAGGCTGGATTCTCCGATGTCCAGAATGGTAGGGCGTTCGCGCAGCAGCGCATATGTTCCGACGGCTGCGATCATCAGTTCAGCTGCAATGGTCAATGCAACGAATGTGTAGGAGATACGTTTTTTTGCTTGCGGGGCAGGCTGCATTCCCCGTTCGATGAGTTCATCATCCAACTGGCTGAGCGCTTCGCGCAGCAGATCTTCTTTCATGTATTTTTTCACCCTTTCCGGACTTACCCATTTGTATCATAGCCGTTGTCTTTCAGATAAGCGGCTAGTTTTTTTCGCATTCGCACAAGCACGGTGGAAATGCCGTTTTCAGACATCTGAAATTCTTCTGCCAGATCTTTGACGCTTTCTGCTGCATAGTATCTTCGGATGAAAAGCTGTTGGTGCAGCGGTTTTTGTTGATATAAGAAGGTGCTGATGGATTTGGCGAGTGCAGCGGCATCATATACTTGTTCGGGGGAATCGTCATTTGCACACAGGACTTCTGAGAGCTCATCAAGAGAAAGGGCTTCCGCTGAAGCACCGCGCTTTTTGGCATTCTGGTATTCCAGCCGTTTCAGCGAAAGATTGCGTGTGATCTTGCAAAGAAAGGCACACAAAAAGTGTGGTGTTTCGGGGGGGATCCGATTCCATGCTGTTAATAGTGTATCATTGACAACTTCCTCGACATCTTCACTGCTGAAAAGCATATTTCCGGCTATTTTTCGGCATACCTTGCCGTATTTTTTGATGAGTTCAGCAATCGCAGATTCTTTGCGGTTCAAAAGCTGTTCAAGAATTTCATTGTCTTCCACGCGTTTCCCCCCCATGCTGAGAAAATGGTTCTCTAGTATATAAGTACGGAATTGTTTTGTTATCTGGCAAAAAAATTTTTTTGCAGACGATATTTTTTCTAAACTGTAATATTATATCACATTATGGCGATTTTGTAAAGAATGAATATCCACGCAGGACAGAATTTTTTTGTAAAACAACCGATTTCTGAAAAGAAGTTCTTGCAAAAGCACTGCCTTTTATGTTATAATGAAAACGGAAATACGATGTTGGTATGGTCAGTCCAAATTGAATGGAGGTTTCTTCATGAATGTACTGAATATTCACGGCTATCATGGCATGGCAGAAAATGCCGCATTCGGGGCGCTGAAAGCATATGGATGCAGCGTCATTTCGCCTGAAATGGACTATGATAGTATTTCTCCTGACAGCAATCTTGCAACGCTTGGCGTGATTCTTGCGGAACAAAAAACGGATTGCATTGTGGGCACCAGTCTGGGCGGATTCTTTGCCGCAGTGCTTGCTGCAAGAACAGGTCTGCCTGCAATTCTGGTCAATCCCTGTCTGCTTGCGTTTTACCATTTGCCGACGCTTGGCTATCTTGGTGACACGGAGCCTTATATTCAATTGTTCGGGGAATTGAGCAAACTGAAGCGCAGTCAGGTGAGTGTGATTGTCGGCGGCAGTGACACGACCGTCACAACGCATCACATCACGCAGGCGATGTATGACAGCCCGCGTTTCCGTGTCATTCCGAATGGCGAACATTCCGGTGCAACATTGCCTTTGCACGCGTATTTTGAAGAAATTCTGAATGGACTCGGTTCAAGTCAGACAATAGAGTGAGAAAATGAAATTGCGGTATTGTCTTACGGCAAGCAAAATGCAAATATAAACGAGGCAAGAGAAACTGTATGATTTGTTTCTCTTGCCTCATTTTTTCTTTCATTGACATGATATGGTGCGGGTGTTATTTTTTTCGCAGAAGTGCCTGTTTCAGAATGGCAAAATCCAATCCATTCAAGATTCCGTCCGCATTCATGTCGCCTGTTTTCCAGTCCGTAACCTTTGCGTCCGGCAATGCCGTCAGCCACTTCTGCATCATGACCGCATCTGCCGCCGTGACCTTTCCGTCAGTATTGACATCGCCACGCATCACCGCGCCTGCAATGTCTGCAAGATCGCCCCAGCCATCATCCGCATAGGTCTCATTCTGCGGTGTATCTCCATCTTCATGAAAAGGCGTGATTTTGACATAGTCAATCTCAAATTCCGAAGTATCAAAATCAGGCGTTCCTGCCCAACTGTTCGGGAACCATAACCCGATCCAAAGCCTGCCTGCATTGGTCGGGATGTATTTTGTCGAAGTATAAACCAATTTGTCATCAAAATAGAAATCAACGCGCTTGGTTTCCTGCTTGTCGCCCGTGTGCCAGTCGAAACGATACGTGTGGAACTGCCCGTCTGCCTGATCGACACCGATATTCGTATAGCCGGTTTTGTATTGCCCTTCATTTTCGCCGATCCATGTATTGCAGAGTGCATATTCAAAGCTTTGGTTTTTCTTTTCGGAGGCAGGTCTGCCGGGCATTTCAATGTCGATTTCGTGGTTGGTGATTTTGCCGGTGTCCCAGTCCTCCTCATATTCGAATGTCCAGATGGCAGAACAAGCACCGAATGTTGGGGCAACTTTGGCACGGACTTCGTAACTGCCGGATGCGAAGTATTCCTTTGTGGCGATGGCGGCGCCCGTGCGTTTGCCGTCTTTGCGGAGAGAACCGTCTTTGTTGATGCCTTTCAGGTCACCGTCATAGAGATTGCCGTTGCCTGTCAGAATGAGGCTGCCATCCCGCAGGGAAACGTTTTGCGGAAGCACACCGCCGTTGTAATCGACCTTTACGCCGTTTTCGGTGACCTTTCCGCCCCAGTTTTTGTAGGCGACAAGCCATTTTTCGCTGTCGAGCGTGTTGTCTGAAAAATCATCATAGAATACATCTGCGGCATGGGCAGGCGCAGACGTGCAGACGGAAGCAGGTGTCAGAAGGAGTATACCTGCCATGAACAGTGCGGTTGCTTTTTTCATCGGATTCCCTCCAAATCATAATATAATTTACATTGCATTTGAAATTAATATGTGAATGTATACAGTTATTATACACTATATTGGAATAAATGTCAACAGTGAACATATAAAATTCTGCTGCCAACATCTATGGCTGACTGTGTCTAAACAGAAAATGGCTGTATCCCGCAAACGAAGCGGGATACAGCCATTCCATATCGTATCATTATGTGCAGTGCAGGAGGATCAGTTGTTCAGGAACATCTCAACATGGTTGCCGCCCTTCTTCTTGATACTTGCGATAGTGGTATCAAGCTGTGCAAGCAGTGCACTTGCGCTCTTGGAAGTACCGGGGCGATAGTTATACAGCACACCGGATGCAGGCATCTGCACGCGGGTATTGTACACGTTGTAGGAAGCGGTAATCGTTTCGAAGATGTTGTTTGTGAGCATGGTTGCTCTGTTCTGGGAGATATCGGGATTGAAGACGAAGCAGAATTCGTGACCGCTGACCATGTACAGCTTTGCGGAGTTGTCGAAGTTCTTCTTCAGGTTTTCTGCGATTTCAGCCAGATAAGCGTCACCAAAGTCTGCGCCGTAAGTATTGTTGATATTACGGAAGTTGTCGATATCGAAGATCGCGATGAAGAAGTGGTCAACAAACAGACGGTTCTCCAGATCTTCGCTCAGACTGTAACGGTTCTTCAAGCCTGTCAGCAGGTCGGTGACAGCAAGGTCACTTGCCTTCTGACGAGTGGACTGCAATTTCGCATCGGCTTCGTTCAGCATTCTTTCACGCTGGTCGAGTGCCTTTCTGTTCTTCTTGGACATACTTGCAACGATTACAACGGCGATTTCGCCAAGTACCAGGATGACCAACATCGTAATGATGATGCCGCGGAAGGAAGCATTAACCTTGTAGCGCTGCTGTTCGGTATCCACGTTACTGATGTCGATGGAAGCACGAAGCATTTCGCTGGAGGTCAACTGCAAGTGCTGAATGTCCTGCGTGTAGATCATTTCCATATCGGGGAAGCACTTTGCAAGAGATTCAGCGCCGCTGCTTTGATACTGTTCATAGTAAGAAGAAAGCTTCTGTTCATAGGCATTGACGTATGTGATAGCGGATTTGAAACGCTTGGTCAGCGATTGCGAAACATCAGGAACAGCCTGGAATTTCGTGATGGAGGCGTGGATGGCTTCGAACTCACGCTGAATGTTGTCGATAACGCCTTTTTCTTCACCGACGCTGCCGACCAGTTTCAGGACGTTGCCGTTAATTTCTGACAAGTGGGAATCAATTTCGTTGATATAGAACGTAGATTCCTGTGTTGTTTCAAAAACCGACTTGATACTGCCGTTCAGAATGCTCATCAGAAAGAGGTTGACGGCAGTGAACACTGCGATCATAACGCCAGCCAGAATGAATTGCGCATTGGGATTCTGTTTCTTTGCAGTCGGCTTTTTTGCAGATGGTTCCTTTTTTGTTGCCGGATTGTTACTCATAATATTAGTCCTCCCTTCAAGCTGTTGTTGGATTCAGCAGCAGCTTAATATCCGCATCATTTAGATTGTCGGCAGAAATATAGGTCACGCCGGTATTGACGTTTGCGTTGATTGCTTCGTTGTTGATCGCCTTCATAGCATATCGAACAGAGATGTAACCCATGTTATACGGGTTCTGAATAACGGTGCCATCCAGAACGCCCTGTTTGATATACTCAACTTCCTGCGTATCGGAGTTGAAGCCGATGACAATGAGTTTATCCAGCGTGCCGGGGTTGGTTTCTTCCAGTTCCTTGACGGCTTTGCACATACCAAGCGTGGTATAGGTGTTGGTCGCAAAGAGAATCTGAACGCCCTGGTTCAGCAGTTCCTGAGTTGCGGCATAGGCGTCATCTTCGTTCGAAACTCTGTCGGGTTCGAGGAACTGTGCGGCAAGTTTCGCCTGAAGCTTTTCGTTGACTGCTTCTTCCAGGTTGCCTGTGAAGGTTTCAGTGGGTGTCGGCGTTGTTTCAACGCCTTCTGTACCTTCTTCGGTTTCTGTCGTTGTCGGAGTCGGTGTTTTGTCGGTGTTGATGCCCAGTTCAGAAGCGAGGTTGTTGTTGATGACATATGCAGCAAGCTGGCTGGTAATAACGTCCTTGAAGCCCTGAATAGGGGTATCTGCGGTTGCGGATACGTTACCGATCAATCCGATCTTGCCGATGTTCAGAGAATAGCCCAAGGTATCCAGTGCATTCTTTGCCGCGATGCCGCCGCCGTCCGCGTCACTGGAGCTGACGAAAGAGGCGACTGCGGAGTGTGTCATCTTGGTGTTGATGTTGATGATCTTGATGCCTTGCTGACTTGCCTGCGAGATCACTTCACTCAATTGTTCTGCGTCGTTCGGAGCAATGACAATGGCATCGACTTTGTTGTTGATTGCTTCTTTGATGAATTGTTCCTGGCTCTGGTAGTCGCTGTCGGAATTGGCGGCATAGCAGTCGATGGTGTAGCCGGATTCCAGACCAGCTTCCTTGGCACCTTCCTGAACTTCATCCCAGAAGGTCAGCGTTTTGTTTTTGCAGACTACTGCGATTCTGCCGCCGCCTTGATTGGTTTCGCCGCAACCTGTCAGGGAACACATTGATGCCAAGAGTGAGAGTGCGGTAAGTGTGCTTAGAAGTTTTTTGTTTCTCATGAATCATTTCCTCCTTTTTGTATGCGATCAATACGCATTTCTTCCGTGAATGAGTGCTGCCAAAGCATTTCTTTGCGGCAGTCAGAGTGTAGTACAAGCAATTGCAAAGTCCGTAAATAAATGATTGTAAATGTTTGTGGAAGTTTTCCTTTGCTTGTGACTTTATTATAGCACACTCCGCCAAAAATGTCAACATTAAATAGATATTTTTATTGCATATTATTGTAAATTATCTTTACACTTGTCAAAAGAAGTAATTTTACAAATTATTCCACTTTTTACATACTGTTCATAAATTATTCATATATCTGTGATACAATGGTTACAAGTAACCTGAAAAACATATAAATTCGTTCGTTCCATCGAGCGAAAAATTGTGCTTTTATGGAGGTGGGGTTTATGAAATCTAAACGTATCCTGTTTCTTACAGCCGCAGTCGTATTGGCAGTCGGGGTGAAAGCGGTGCTGCCATTTGTCCTGCCGTCCGCTGCGTCTTCGGATGGCATTCCGGTGGATTCGCAGGCAATGGACGCATCTATGGCGATTTGCGGTGACCAGATCAGTGCGCATCCGGGTGAAACGGTTGCATGGTCTGTCAATGTGGAGGATAACCTCAGCTTTACGGGGCTGGGATTTATCGTTACCTTTGACAAGCAGCTTGTCCCGAAAATGGCGACTGAAACCAATGCCCAAGTGGAAGCAGCGAAGGATTTTCCCATGACCATTTCGGCGATCCGACAGGAAAATCAGCTTAGTGTTTCCTGCGCAGGTGCGGAAGCATACAGCGGAAATGGCAAATTGCTGACATTTTATTTTGAAGTGCCTGAAAACACACCCGCAGGAACATACGATATGGAAATTGCGCTCCATCAGATTTGCGATGTGACTGCTGAAAATGCTGACCTTGAGGATAAAACCGTAATAAAGCATGGTTCCATTACTGTGCATGAGGGCACGGAAATGGCTTTGGTTGGCGAACAGGTCACGGCATATGCAGGAGAAACTGCCGCATGGTCTGTCAGCATTGAAAATAACCTCGGCTTTACAGGACTTGGCTTCATTGTAGACTTCGACAAGCAGTTGACGCCGCAAATGGTGACAGAGGATTCTGTGTTCTTTGATGCGGATGAGGCGTTTCCGATGACGGTTTCTGCAATTTGTCAGGGCAGTCAGCTCAGCGTATCCTGTGCGGATGCAGAAGCCTTTACCAAAGACAGTAAGCTGCTGACATTCTACTTCCCGATTCCCGAAAATCTGCCCGCTGGAACATATGATATGAAGATTTCTTTGCATCAGCTTTGTAATGTAATGGGCGAAACGGTCGATCTGGAAGAGTCAAGCATCGTGCAGAATGGTTCGATTCGCGTTTTGGAGCGTGAAGGCACTTCTACCACGGCAACATCTACAACAACGACATCTACTACAACGAGTACCACCACAACCACTACCACAGTTTCTTCCACTACGACTTCAGGCGGTTCAACGATCGGATTTACCACCACTTCTACATTTAATGGAACGAATATCGGAACGACACCAGCGATCACAGTCCTTGAAAGCACCACAACCACAACTGCGGTAACGACCGGAGGAACAACGGGCAGCACCACAACGAATACGGGAATGGGCAGTACCACCACGACTTCCGGAAACACCTCCACAAACGGAAATACTGCAACCTCGACCTCGACCGTGCTGACAACAACAGAATCCACCACCACAAGCACCACTACAACAAGCACGACAACCACTACGACAACAACAACCACAACAACGACTACGACGACAACTACAACCACTACGACAACCACTACGACAACCACCACGACCACGACAACAACGACTTCCACTACGACCACTGTAACGACGACATCATCGGCTCCGATGAAAGGCGATATCAATGCGGATGACGAACTGTCGGTCGCAGATTTGATTTTGATGTTCCGTGTTCTGACAGAGGATGAAACGCTGCCGAAGGAAATGCCGATCATGGATTGCATTCGCAGATGTGATGTGAATGTTGACGGCAGAGTTGACATGGATGATGTGCTGATTATTCTGGACGTATTGCATCAGGAATGATACGTGTCATTCCTGTGCCCAAGCATGAAGATGCTAGCAGAAAGAAAGAAGGCAAGAGAACCATTTGGTTCTCCTGCCTTCCTTTTTTATGGAAAAATATTTCTGTTACTTGTTGGATACTTCATAATCCATGCAGACACGGTTCTTTGTGTATGGACGTACATTTCCGTCTGCGACTGCGACATGGGCAGGATGTACCGCATACCCTTTCAGTGCCGCTTCATTTTCAAAAGTTGAGTCCAGCATCACGTCTGCATTTGCAGAGGGCAATCCGTCAATGATGACATGGATGTCCAGTAATCCTTCGATTTTTCCCTGCAAACCTTCCAGCCCTTCCTTGATGCCCTTCTTTGCAGCGGCAGCCTGTTCCGCAGAAAGTTCATCCCGAAGCTGCCATAAAATAATGTGCTTTACCATAATATTCTCCTCTCGTTTTCCTTATGGAATCAATTCATCCAGTCCGACGGGTTCTTCCAGCATTTGAAAGGTGCAGTAGCGCAGCAAAATCGTTGCATCCTGCTGATTGATCGCATCATTGTGGTCAACATCGGCACAAAGCCGGATCAGCGGGTGCATTTTGACAGGATCTCCCAGCAGTTCTTGTGCGAAACACTTCAGAATCACGATCGCATCTGTGATATTGACTGTATCATCTCCATTGCAGTCGCCGAACTGACGGAAACGATAGTTTTCCTTTTGCGCAAGCTGATGCGCGGTGGAATCAACGTAGCCGAGAATCGTGCCGTTATAGAAGTAATCGCCCGCAAGTCTGCCGTGTCCATTCGACACAATGCCCATCGGTGCATTCAGATTCATTTCACAGTGCGGATTGAGAAAAGCAATGACTTCCAGATTGGTGACGCAATCGAAGGCGGCATCTCCGACAATATCCACCTTTTTCGGGACGATAATGTTGCGGATGGCAGTATTTTCGAAGAATACGTCCGAAGCGACCATGTGGATTTCCGAGGGCAGGACAATGGTTTCCTGCGAATAGGTTGAACCGTCCAGCATGACAGTACCGAGAATCGCTGGTTTTTCCTGCTTCTGAAAATCTTTCAGCCATGGTGTATGGTAAAAGGCATTGCTGCCGACATACGTGACATTCTGTCCGCCTGTGACAGAAGCAAGCGTCAGGCAGGAGGCAAAGGCAAGTGCCTCAATGCGGGTAATGGAATCGGGGATATGCACAGTGACCAGTCGGCTGCATCCTTCGAATGCATAGTTTTCGATTTCGGTCACAGGCAAATTGTCATACGTGTCAGGAATGGTCACAAATGTTGCATTTCTGGCACAGGAAGTCACAGCCGCATGGTCAGTGTATTTTTTGATTGTCAGCGCATTCGTTTCCGCCTGCGAATAGGAAGCGGAAGCGGCATACTGCGCATTCATGCGGCACGGAAGGCAGGCAGCCGTCAGGATGCACGCCATTCCAAAAGAAAACAATCTGTTTCGTTTCATAATGAACCTCAAAATCATATCATCAGAAGTCAGGGAACCAATTCATATAGTGAAACACGTTCCCCAAGCAATTGATCGGCATTGTATTTCAGTAATATCACGGCATCCGGTTCGTTGATGGTGCCGTTGTGGTCAATATCTGCGGCAAGCTGCATGGAAATGGTAAGCAGGCACGCTGTTCCGATGGAAAGACAATTGCAAAATATATGCAGCCTCATTTCATTCTGCATCAGGAAGACGTGCGCAGGGAATCCCACGAGACAGTTTCTCCCAGAATTTCGTTCGCGGAATAACGCAGGATCATGGTCACATCCACAAGCGTGATCTGCCCATCGTGGTCAACATCCGCGATGTACGAAGTCAGCTTTGACTGCGCTGTCGGTTCGCCAAGCAATACATTTGCATAGCAATGCATGGCAGAAATGGCATCGGCATTGTTAATGTTCTGGTCGTTGTTGCAGTCGCCGATCTGATAGAAGGCAATGCCTTCTGACTGGCAGTAGCTTTCCGTAGTAGAACCTGCGTAACCGACCATGATGCCGTAATACTGGCGGATGCGGTCATTTTCCAGTACAGCGACATTGGATGCGATGCCTGCCCTGAGGTACGTAGGAAAGCTGCATTTCGGGTTCAGGATGGTGACTGCCTGAAGGTTGCTGACGACACCGAATGCGCCGTCTGCGATTTGGTTGACATTTTTTGGTACGATGATGTGTTCAATGCAGTCATTGCGGTAGATGGCATCGGAAGCAATCATTTTGACGTTGCTGGGAATGGTGACAGTTTTTTGTTCGAGCGCAGCGCCGTCAACGAGTGTTGCGCCGATGATACCGAATGTATGGTTGTCGCGGATGGTTTTCAGCCAAGGGGTATCGTCAAAAACATGACCGCCCATATAGCCGACATTGTTTCCGCCGGTGATGACGGCGAGGCTTGTGCAGCCGCGAAAGGCGTAGTGATTGATTTCGGTAATGGTGTTGGGTAAATTGATACTGCGGAGGGATTTGCAGGCGGAAAAGGCGCTTTCTCCGATTTCGGCAACGGACAGACCAGCCACTTTTGTTGGAATGACCACGTCTGTCACATCGGCACGGCAGCCTGAAATGGTCATATGGTCAAGGTAGTCAATATAGTAGAGGTCGCCGAATCTTTCACCGGGTTCTTTTTCCGCTTGTGCAGGCAAAGCGGAAATGCTGCACAAAGCAAACAGACACGCCAGCCCGACTGCAAGAATTTTTCTGCGTTTCATTGTGATTTGCTCCTTCGAGAAAAACGAATATGAAAATCTATCATTAATCATATCATATTTTGCATCAAAAGTCAATGAATGAGAAAGACGTTTTGCAAAAAATCTTTTGTGAAGAAATGTTAAGAATCTGTGTATAAAGAATTCATTTTTGTACTGCTTTTCTCCCAAAAGCAATATAATATAAAAAATAATCACCAAACAAGAATAATATTTGTTTTGATTGTGGATGTTTGCGAAGCACTATGCCACGGCAATTTATGCCAAAAACTGTCTGAAACGAATACTTTTTATAGAATTTTGACAGATTGAAAATATGTTTTTTGCTGTTGACCAAAATTCGAATTCGTGGTATAATGATGTTATCCATAATGAATATGCAGAAAGAAGGCGTTTCATGCACATTTTTCTGATCCGCCACGGCGAATCCATCGCCAATAATGGCAGTAATTTTGAACAGCGTATTCCTGACCATCTTGTACCGTTGAGTGAACGAGGCGAACAGCAGGCACTTCAGACAGGAAAATTGCTTGCAAGGTATTGCGCAGAACAGGGCATCGACCTTTCCAAAGCAAGAATCTGGAGAAGTCCGTATCTTCGCACCAGACAAACTGCCGATGCCTTCAATCAATCCCTCGGCATCAGCGATATTCGGGAAGACATTACATTGGTCGAACAGCAGTTTGGCTTGTTTGATTCGATTCCGCGTGATAAATGGGGAGAGCTGTACCCTGCGGAAAATGCCGAGTACGAACGGCTGATAAACAATTTCGGCAGATTCTATGCGCGTATGCCCCTTGGAGAAAGTCCCTTTGACGTTGCCATCCGCATTCATCAGTTCATGGGTACGATTTACCGCGACTTCGACAAGCATGGCATTGATACATTGTTCCTGTTTACGCACGGAACGGCGATCCGTGCGTTTCTGCTGCGCTGGTTCCATTATTCTCCTGAATGGTATCATAAGGAATATACGCCCAATAATTGCTGGGTGCGGGAAATTCAGGATACCAAAGACTGCGGCTATCTCGATTTGTCGGCTTATGCTGATGCACCACAGGAAATACACTGAGAGCCGGACATTTTTGTTGACAGCATCCGTCTTGGTATATGAGAGGTGATGATATGGCAGGAAAAGGAAAAACCCAGCAAAGACTGCTGCGCGAAATGCGCTATTTGCAGGAATATACTTCGCCCCATCAGGCAGTGGACATTTCCGAACTGATCGCATATCTGGATGAACTTTCTGCAACCAGACAAATTATTTATCAGGATTTTCATGAAATGGAGCGCATGGGCGCGGGCATTCATCATGAACGCAACGGGCATTATTACTATGACCGTCAAAGTTTTTCGGAGGGCGAACTTTCGCTGATGATCGACCTGATCTGCTGCGCAGGTTATCCAGACATTCACAGTGCCGAACAACTGATTTTGCACATTAAGCAGCTTGGCAACATGAAGCAGTTTGATATCCTATCCGAACAGACAAACCTAGCCCTGCGTAACAAATCGGATAATCCGAACTGCATCATCAACACGGAAATGATTCACCACGCGATACGGGAACAGAAGAAAATTCGTTTCCGTTATGAGCATATCAATGCGCAGGGGATTGCAGAACTGGATGCAGAACGGGAACTTTCCCCCTATCGTCTGATCTGGAACAATTCCAGACTGTATCTGGTCGGCGGCTATGAACAGGCACAGCAGACTTTTCAACTGCGCAATTATCGTGTTGACAAAATCTATGAAATGCAGATGACAGATCTGCCGCTGACACCGCTGCCCGCAGAAAATTGTTTCTATCATCCGATACAGTGTGGATTTGACGCAGAACGCTACCTCAAAGCGACCTTTGATATGTTCAATGCAGAAGATGGCATGACGACGCTCACGACATTCTGCATTGCGAACACGCTGCTTGGTGTCGCGTATGATACTTTTGGAAAAGACATTGTTCTGACACCGCTGGACGATGCGCATATGCAGTTCACGGCAGAGATACAGGTTTCCAATATGTTTTTTGGCTGGCTTGCACGGTTTCATTATGACCAGATGCATATTCTCCAGCCGCCTTCCCTTTGCAGGCAGTATCAGAACTATCTGCGGCAAATCGCGCAGCAATATGATGAAATATAAAAAAGAACGGCTCTGTACCGCAGAAATGCGATACAGAGTCGTTTTTGCTGATTAGCGGTTGAACGCTTCCAACACAAACCAGACATCCAGCAAGTCAATTTGTTTGTCTTGGTTGACATCGAATTGATCCATGTTGTCACTGAAGTCGGATGCATTCGGCATTGCGGTATCTTCGGTGAGAATCCGCATCATCAGAATGACATCAGCGATTGTGCATTCGCCGTCCTGGTTGAAATCGTATTCCAACGGCTGCGGCGGCTGTTCAGTGGTCGTTGTTGTTGTGATGGGTTTGGTCGTTGTGGTGGTGGGAACGGTAGTGGTAGTTGTGACCGGCTTGGTCGTAGTGGTGACCGGCTTGGTCGTAGTGGTGACCGGCTTGGTCGTAGTGGTGACCGGCTTGGTCGTGGTGGTGACCGGCTTGGTCGTAGTGGTGACCGGCTTGGTCGTGGTGGTGACCGGCTTGGTCGTGGTGGTGACCGGCTTGGTCGTAGTGGTGACCGGCT
>JAZUJW010000088.1:0-17693 GCA_045642925.1 Oscillospiraceae bacterium | reverse complement strand
GGCTGTTCGCCAATTAAAGCGGTACGCGAGCTGGGTTCAGAACGTCGTGAGACAGTTCGGTCCCTATCTGTCGTGGGCGTAGGATATTTGAGAGGCGCTGTCCCTAGTACGAGAGGACCGGGATGGACGTACCTCTGGTGTACCAGTTGTCATGCCAATGGCACGGGTGGGCAGCTATGTACGGATCGGATAAACGCTGAAAGCATCTAAGCGTGAAGCCGTCCTCAAGATAAGATATCCCATCACTTCAAGTGAGTAAGACCCCTCAAAGACTATGAGGTTGATAGGCGCAAGGTGTAAAGGCCGTGAGGTCAAAGCCAGCGCGTACTAATCGGTCGAGGGCTTTTCCAAAAGTGAATGAAAAAGAGTGCGATCAAAGGGCACGAAACTTGCTAGTCTGTTTTCAGGGTACGAAAGCGAAAAAACCCCTTGACAAATCGAACGATTTGTGCTATACTTATATAGCGGTTGGCGGTTGAAAATGCACCATTAGCTCAGATGGTAGAGCAACTGACTCTTAATCAGTGGGTCCTGGGTTCGAGTCCCCGATGGTGCATCCATATGGCCCGTTGGTCAAGAGGCTAAGACGGCGCCCTCTCACGGCGCAATCATGGGTTCGATTCCCGTACGGGTCATTAAAAGTGATTTCAAAAGGTTCATCCTTTGAAATATATATGTAGTCGGTGTCTATGGCAGTGAGGAACCACCCGTTCCCATTCCGAACACGGAAGTTAAGCTCACTTACGTCGAAAATACTCGGATGGAGACGTCCCGGGAAAATAGATCGACGCCGACACACATATTCCTCCATAGCTCAGTCGGTAGAGCACCTGACTGTTAATCAGGGTGTCACTGGTTCAAGTCCAGTTGGGGGAGCCAATAAGACCACGATTCGAATGAATCGTGGTCTTACTACTTGATAATCATTTGTTCGTGGATGAAACATTTTTGCGAACGTTCAATCACAACTAGAAAGTGACAGTGACATATACATTCCTCCATAGCTCAGTCGGTAGAGCACCTGACTGTTAATCAGGGTGTCACTGGTTCAAGTCCAGTTGGGGGAGCCAATAAGCCGCGGTTCGATTGAATCGCGGCTTTTATCTATTCTCTCCACTTGCACCGCACAGAGCGTATTGCGAATTTGTGCGGTGCTTTTTTTGATTCCGCGTCGATATATGTCGGAAAATGTCGAAATAGAACTACTTTTGTCGAAAGCTTGCATCCTGCTTTTTGATTCGTTATAATAGGATTAACGAACATATTTCGGGGGTAATATTATGTCAAAAGCAGAACAGGTGGAAGCACTGGTCGAGAAGCATTATAAAGAGATTTATTATTTTTGCCTGAAAAAGCTGAATTATGATGCATCAGCGGCGAGTGACTGCACACAGGAAGTTTTTCTGCTGCTTGTGAAAAAGCAGAATGTCCTCAATCTGGATGCGCACCCGCGTGCATGGCTTTATGAAGTGGCAGGAAGATTAGTTCGGAAGTACCTGCGTGAAAAACAAACGGATGCCACTTGGACGGTACCGCTGGACGATGTGGATCTGCTGGAAGACGAAGTGCCGCCTGATTCCATTCTGGATTCCTTGCAAAGTATTTTGACAGAGGATGAATTTGCACTGCTTCTGGCATATTATGATGCGGATTTCGGCACAAAGAAAGACGTTGCGCTAAAATATGGACTCTCTATGCAGCAGCTTTATAAAAACGTGTACCGCATTATTTGCAAGCTGCGTGAAACCATGGAGGAATGCGTGCAATGACGTGGAAAAAGCAGACAATCGAACAGCGACTCGCTGAACTGGAACGGCGCGAACTGACGGAAGAAACGATGGACGAAATCGCAAGATTGACGGAAATGCGCTGCAAAATGCATTTCTCCGAAGAAAAGCTAAATGAACAGATGCAAAACGGAATGCAGTCCTTGAAAAAAAATCTTCGATGCCAAAGCAGACGACAGCGACGTTTGCGATGCGCAAAGCGTGTGACGGTGTTCCTTTGCTGCTGTTGCATGATCTTTGGCACGGCACGCCTTTCTGCTATGCGTTCAAAATGTTTCTCACTGCTGTTCTCTGCGATTCAGATGACAACAGGCGGTGCGTGGATCTCCCTGCAAAATGAAGATAGTATGGAAAAAGAATTCTCAGCAGTTGAAATGGCTGATCCGTTTGGGATACGTGCACTCTGTGCAGAACATGGATTTGCGCCAATGGTGCCGCAGGATCTTCCGAAAGGAATTCAGCTAAAGTCAACGAAAGTCATGGATAGTACGCATTATGCTGTTGTGCAGTTCTTTTTTGTGGATGACCTTGGGCGCGAATTAAGTATGGAATTCAGTTTTCATGCACAATGTGAATTGCAGGATCATTTAGGCGTTGCTACAGATGAGTATACGTTTCGTTGTGAAACAGTTTCGGGAAAAGAAATCTATATTGCGGAAGAACTGGATGGCGAATATAAGGCAGCATTCATGCATCAGAATATTCAGTATGCGGTCGGAAGCAAGAACTTTAATTATGCAGAGCTGTTCAGGATTTTAGAATCAATTTGCTAGATGTAATATTCCTTTCCAAATATACCATGTGTATTATATAGCAATATGCTTGTTATATTATGGAAGTTCTTGTGCAAGTGACCGTTTTTCGCTTGAAATCGGAAAAATTCGACTGTTTATGACATATATCAATGAGGCAGGAGATAAGGCACGGGAAAGGAGATGTGATGAGGTTTCTGAAATGGTTCGGCGTAATCGCTGCAATCTTTTTCTGCTTTGCATTACCGATGAAGATTCATGCTGCGGATGTTCCGAGCGATGATCCGTCCGTAGAGGTCACTACTGCAACGACGGAAGCTCCGCTGCTGACTTCTCCGAACTTGATTTCCACTTTTCGCAACGATCTGTTTTATGAAAACGGAATGCTTGACATGATCATGACGACAAGTGCGACAGGCTTTGTTGCTGAAATCGGTTTTCAGGATATCATTGTTCAGAAAAGTACGGACAATGTTCACTGGAGCAATAGTATGTTCTTTGGCGACCGTATTGAATACGATACCACCGGAAGTTTGTTTGAGATGATCGTCGGCCCGCAGCAAGGCTATTACTATCGTGTCTACGTGACACATTATGCAAAGGAAGATGCATTTTTCTTCCCCGCAGAACAAAGGGTTTACAGCTATTCGAATGTAGTGTATGTCCCATGAACCTGCATTTATGATTTATGCGGCGGATGTACGCTGCATGAGATTCGGTAGAAACGGATGAAAAGCCGTTCAATCAAACGGCGGTTTCTGTTTCGTGATTTGATTCTTTTTTCTTGACCATGCAAACAGCGCTGAATGCAAAAGCGGCGGCGGATTCGTGCCTCATATTTTCATTCCGTGCCTGATGTTCTCAAGCGAATGTGCCGCAGGGCATTGCATTCGGCTGCTGTTTTTTCAGAAAGCGTTTGTCTGAATTCTATGGACAAACGCTTATCTTTTTATTACCGAAAGAAAAGCATCGACTTCCTGTGGCGCATTGAAAACAGATGGTGCAAAACGTACCGTGCCATGCTGTGCTGTACCGAGGGCGGTATGTGCAAGCGGCGCACAGTGCAGTCCTGCACGGATACAGAATCCCGCTTCTGTGAGCCGTGCGGCAGTATCCGCGGGCCGCTCTCCGTCAACCGAAAAAGATAGCAGCGGCGCATATTCTGCATTGTGCTTCCGATAAACTGTAATGCCGCCTATGGCTTGCAGTCCCTCCTGTAATTGTCTGCAAAGCTGCATTTCATGCGCGAAGATTTGCGGAATGCCCTTGGCATTGACAAATTGCATTCCTGCGTCTAATGCAGCAATGGCAGGCACACTGAGCGTTCCCGCTTCGAGTGCATCGGGCAGAAAGTCGGGCTGCGTGAGCGACATGGAAAGCGAACCCGTTCCGCCCTGCATCAGCGGTGTGAGTGAGAAGCTGCCGTCCGTTACCAGCATTCCGCTGCCCATAATTCCGTACAGCCCTTTGTGTCCTGCCGTACAGAGAAAGTTGATGCCGTCTGTCATGGAAATTGGCAGGATGCCGCAGCCTTGTGCACCATCCACAATGCAGACAATGCCTTTTTCGCGGCAAAGTGCAGCAATGGCACGATACGGCAAAAGCTGTCCTGTGACATTGCTTGCCGCTGTGCAGACGATGGCGCGGGTGTTGGGACGCAGCAGACGGCGGAATGCCTCCACCGTCTGTGCCGCATTCGCAGACGTGACGGCAATGCTGTAGGTGATGCGTTCTTGTGCCGCCATTGCTGCAATCGGACGTAAAACGCTGTTATGCTCCAGATTGCTCAGAATCACATGGTCACCCTGCCGCAGAATGCCCCAGAGTGCAAGATTCAGTGCATGGGTGCAATTGGACGTGAACACAATATTTTCGGGTTGGGCATCAAAGAATGCGGCGGCTGTTTCGCGGGCATGGTAGACCGTTTCGCCTGCACGCTGTGCAAGCACATGACTGCCGCGCCCCGGATTGCCGCCTGCATGGATGATTGCCTGCTGCACCGCTTGCCGCACGGTTTGCGGCTTGGGAAATGTGGTCGCGGCGTTGTCGAAATAAATGGGTGTATGACGCCGTTTGCGGGGAAAGTTTTGCATGAACAACAACCTTCTTTCAGACTGTGGCTTCAGCCGCCGCTGCGGTATGGAATGCGGCTGCCGCGCAAAAGAGATAAGACAACATCGGGGGAATGCCTGACCACAAAACGTGCCGTGCAGCCTTCTGCCGCGGTCACGCGCTGCATATGATATGGCAGACGATACTGTGCAAGCAACCGTTTGGTTTTTTCTGCATAGGTTTCTGTTGGGACAAGAAAAACGGTTTCCATCTTTCTGCCTCCTTTCGTGCCGATCGGCTGATGTAGTCTATGCAGATTCGACAATTTTTGACACTGCTTTTTTTGAAGTCTATACTTGCATTTTGAATAAACATATGATATAATACATGGTAAGGTCATATGAAGGAAATAGCGTATATCATTGTGCGGTATTGCCTTGAGAAAGGAAGTGTTTATGTGGCTGAGATCGTAGAGTACAAGTGTCCCAACTGCTATGCAAATTTAAAATTCAATCCGCAGAATCAAGCATTTACCTGTGATTTTTGCGCCAGTGTCTTTACACAGGAAGAAATGCAGAAAATCGCGGCAGAACAGGCACAGCAGGAAAATGAGCGTCCAAAAGAAGAAATCGAGAAGGACGAAGCATTTGAAAATGGCGCAAATGTGTATATTTGCGAATCATGTGGCGCAGAAGTCATGGCTGATGATAATACTGCGGCAACATTCTGTTATTATTGTCACAATCCTGTGATTCTGAAAGGTCGTGTGGACGGAAAATTCCGTCCGAATTCCGTTCTGCCGTTCCAGGTCACGCGCGAGCGCGCATTGAATGTGTTCAAGGAATGGTGCGGCAAGCATTGGTTTTTGCCGTCTGATTTTACGTACAGTGCGCAGCAGCAGAAAATTGTCGGTTTGTATGTGCCGTTCTGGGTCGCAGATTGCACGCTGGATGCGGATATGCACGCAATCGGTAAGAAAGTGCGAACGTGGACGCATGGTGACCATGAATATACCGAAACCAGTGAATTTTCGGTGACACGCCGTGCAAGTGTCAAAATGCGCGGGATTCCTGCTGATGGTGCTGCAAATATTGATGATGATTTGATGGAAGCTTGTGAGCCGTTCGATTATCGGCTTGCGCAGCCATTTTCCATGCAGTATCTCAGCGGCTTCATGGCGGATAAATATGATGTGGATAGAGCGGGCGTATTCAAGCGTGTGAAACAGCGTGCTGTGGATGGTACAGACCAACTGATGCGCAATACGATGGTGGGCTATTCTTCTGTAGCTGTCACACGTTCGGATATTCATGTACAGCAGACAGACTGGAAGTATATGCTGCTGCCTGTCTGGTTCCTGACATACAAATATAATGATAAGGTTTATGAATTTGCCATCAATGGTCAGAGCGAGAAATTTGCCGGTGAAGCACCGCTTTGCAAGTGGAAGCAGCTTTTGTTCTCCTTGGCAGTTGCACTGGTGACGGCTGGCGTGACCATCGGATTGGGGGTGCTGTTGACGTGGCTTTCAAGAAACTGATAAAAAAAGCATCGGCTTTGCTGCTGTCTGTTTGCACTGCATTGATGCTTTTGACGATCCCTGTCAGTGCAGACCTTGATTTTCATGAATGTGTTGAAAATTGTCATGTTTACGACATGGATGATATGATGTCGGAACAAGACCTTGCGGAGGCAAATGCCCTGCTGCAAAAGACCTGCGATGATATTAATATGTACATTGCGGTTGCCATTTCTGAAAATGCTGGTTTTTCAAGTGACTGGGAACAGCAGGTCGCGGCAGATGACCTTTATGATGAACTGTTTAATCCGAAAGGAAGCACAGGCACAGACGGTTTGCTCCTTTACGTAGACTACGGCTGGCGTTATGCATATATCACGACTTGCGGCATGGGCGAGCTATATTATTACAATGGCGCATCGGATGACCGTATCAGCAGAATGATTTCGAATCTGACAACTTCGATGCAGCATAATGATTATCTTGGTATTGTAGAGCAATTTTGCAATGATGCGAAATATTATGCAAGTGTTGGTGTTCCGAAAAATGCATTTACTTACAATGTAGATGATGGGCTTTATCGTTATGAGAAGCATGGCGAAATTGTGGCATCCTCAAAGCTTCCGCTGGGATTTGGAGTCAATTGGCCGTTGCTTCTGCTGATTGCGGGAATTTTTGCGGTGGTTGGATTTTTGATTAGTTTCCTTCTGATTGGCAAGAATTACAAACTGCATTCAGATTTGTCGCCGACCAATTATGTAAGCCACAAGGAAAGCAAGTTCTTTGTGAGAGAAGACGTTTTCATGGGCAAGCATACGACCAGCCGATACATTGACCGCAGCGGCGGTGGTGGCGGAGGGGGTTCTTCGCATTCGTCCTCGGGTGGATTTTCGCACGGCGGCGGCGGCGGACATTTCTAAGCGGATATTTTCATGAGGATGCCAAAGGGAATCAATTCCCTTTGGCATCCTCATTTTCGCTTCGCGTGCATAGCCGGAGCGTTTCGGAGAAATTTTCCCTCTGGACTCCTCAATAAAAAATTTTTTTTGAAAACCTCTTGACAAAATCATAGTAATGTGATATCATAATGATATCAAAGGGATACACAAAACATTCAGGTGTATCCGCTATGTTCAGCATAGCAGAAAGGAAATGTTATGAGTAAAGAAAGCATTCAAAAAAAAGAAACGAAAGAAATCATCCTCTGCAAACACCAGAATGGCATGGCTGCCCTCATCCTTACCACTCTCCTCTATATCGCCGCCGTTGTTATCTTTGTAATGACGTGCGCTGCAATGGAGGAAAACACAAATGCTTTGAGAATCGTTATCGCTGTTATCACAGGTTTGTGGATGGCACTCGGCTGGCTTCCCTATCTCGGCTTGAAAGTCCTCAAACCGCAGGAAGCACTCGTCCTGACACTGTTCGGTAAATATGTCGGCACACTGAAAGGCGATGGCTTCTATTGCGTCAACCCGTTCTGCACCGCCATCAACCCCGCAGCAGGCACGAAACTGCGTCAGTCCGGCGATGTCGGTGATGAACAGCAGACCGTGAAAATCCCTACAGGTTCGAACGGTCAGAGCATTCAGTTCGAAGTTCCCTCGAAAAAAATCTCCCTCAAAATCATGACACTCAACAACAACCGCCAGAAAATCAATGACTGCCTCGGTAACCCCATCGAAATCGGTATTGCAGTCATGTGGCGTGTGAAAGACACCGCAAAGGCTGTCTTTGATGTTGACAACTTCAAAGAATATCTCTCGCTCCAGTGCGACAGCGCTCTGCGTAACATCGTTCGCGTATATCCATATGATGTCGCACCGAATGTGGATACCACAGGCGACGGCGTGGCAGATGAAGGCAGTCTGCGTGGTTCCAGCGAAGTCGTTGCCGCGAGAATCCGTGACGAAATTCAGCAGAAGGTGGAAAATGCAGGCTTGGAAATCCTCGAAGCACGCATCACCTATCTGGCGTACGCTCCCGAAATTGCTGCTGTCATGCTTCAGCGTCAGCAGGCATCTGCTATCATTGATGCACGCAAGATGATTGTTGACGGTGCGGTCGGTATGGTCGAGATGGCACTTGACCGTCTGGCAGAAAACAATACCGTCGAACTTGATGAAGAACGTAAGGCAGCTATGGTTTCCAATCTGCTGGTGGTACTTTGCGGCAACCACGATGCACAGCCGATTGTAAACTCCGGTTCGCTGTATTAATGGCAGAAAAGAAACAGGTTCCGCTGCGATTAAACGCAAAACTCTATGATGCCCTTGCCGCATGGGCAGAAGATGATTTTCGTTCTGTCAATGGGCAAATCGAGTATTTGCTGACAGAATGCGTGAAGCAGCGTAAGAAAAACGGTAAGTATGTCGGAGAAGAAATTGATGCACCGCTGGATGTGGATATCGAAAAATTCAGTTGATACACACTAAAATAAAGGAGTGAGCATAATGGAGAATGCAACTGTAAGTGTAATGAACATTACAGCTTTGACTTTGCAGGGCGGTTTATGTATCCTGTTCCCGTTTGTACTGCTGATTGTGTGGCTGGTCAAGACGAAGGCAAAGAAACTGCCTTCGCTGATTGGTGCGCTGACCTTTGCGGTATTTGCAATGGGACTCGAAACCCTGCCAAAGTATTTCCTGCTGATTCAGAAAAATTCCGTTTCGGATTATATCCTTGGGCATACATGGGCATTTGCTGCGGTTGGCTGTCTGCTTGCAGGTATCTTTGAGGAATGCGGCAGATTTATCGCATTCAAGACCGTGATGAAAAAGTACCGTGACCGCCGCGATGCTGTAACCTACGGCATCGGTCACGGCGGATTCGAAGCTGCGTTTCTGATTGGCTTTTCAGTGCTGAGTTACGTTGTTATGGCATTTCTGATGAAAAACGGGATGTTTGATACTGTCATGCAGCAGGCTGGCGATGCCGTGACGCAGGAACAAATCGACTTGCTGAAATCGCAGATTACAGGTGCAAATTTCCTTGGAGCACTGGTTGGTGTATGGGAACGCCTGACAGCAGTGACATTTCATATTTCTCTCTCCGTGCTGGTATTCCGTGCCGCAAGAGAAAAAGGAAAAGGCTGGTTGTTCCCGTTGGCGATTCTGCTGCATGGCGTATTTGATTTGGTCGCAGCGCTTTATCAGGCAGGCGCGATTACGTCGATCTGGCTTGTTGAAGTCTTGCTGACGATAGCCGTTATTCCGGTGGTAATTGTCGCATGGAAACAATATCATAAAATGCCGCAGGAGTATTAAATGCAGGATGAAATGACAATACGGCGGTATATCGACCTTGCGGAGATGAGTCTGAAGCAAGGTCGATTTACCTTTACGCCGTTTTTAACAGAAGCAGAATGTTCTGATTTTTATGTCGCACGCAACACAATTCCGAATGCAGGCGTGACGATTTTCGGCGGCTATGAAGATGCAGAACGTGTGATGATTCGGTTTGGCGATGCCGACACACTGGGCTGGGAAGAACCCTTTCCGATTTGCTGTGTGAAAATTTCGCCGCTGTCCGTGAAATTTGCCGATGCACTCACGCACCGTGATTTTCTGGGTGCAGTCATGCATCTGGGACTGCGCCGCAGTGAAATCGGCGACATTCTCGTAGACGAAAAGGAAGCGTATCTTTTTTGCACGCCGACAATGGCAGAGGTGCTGTGCAGAGAACTGACGACCGTGCGCCATACGACAGTGCGCTGTGAACAGACAACGGAATTGCCTGTGCGTCTGACGCAGAATCGCAAAGAAGGCGAAGTGCAGGCGGCATCAGAACGCATTGACGGCATCATTGCAAAGCTCTGCCATATTTCACGGAGTGAATGTCTGGAACTGTTTCGGCGCTCCCTGATTTTCGTCAATGGGCGTTGTGTTGAATCGAGCAGCTATCTGCTGAAAGAGGATGATAAGGTTTCTGTGCGTGGATACGGAAAATTTCGATATCTCGGCATCAGCGGCAAAACCCGAAAAGGCAATCTGATTGTTAAATATGAACAATATGTCTGAGCAAGATTCTCCCATGGAGTTTGTTTTGTTTCAAGACTAAATATCAGTTTTCATAGATTCCTATACTCGTTATCAGACAATATATCAGTCACATGGTACCATTGTTCATTGAAACTGCGAGTCAAATCGAGTATAGTAATACATGGAAACCGGATTCACCAAGCTGACAGAAGCTGTGGTTCTCTCCCCCAAAGGGAATCACAGCATACATCAGCCCATTTTTTTAGCTTTATCCCAGAAAAAATACAGAGAGAAAAAAGAGAAACCATAGAAAAAGAGAGAAAAACATGATTTTTTAGGAGGAAATTCTGTACCATGAAAGAAAAAGGTGTTTCCAGATTCGGTGTTTTGACCGCAGCCGCCATTTTGTTGAGTACCACAGCAGTCTGCGCACCGACACAACCTGTTTCTGTGCTGTCGGCAATGACAATTTCTGCTTCTGCGGCTTCTGTCATCAGCGGCGCCGTTTCCCACAACTTCACAGCCAATGGGCTGAACAGCAATTATTTTGATTTTTCAGGTAATCTTTCGAAAGAAAAAGGCACGATGACCTATAATGGTCAGACTTTGACACAGTGCCTCAAAATGGAATCTGCCACCAGCATTGCTTTCACGACCGCAATGCCCTGCATAATGACGCTTGCCGTAAAAGACGGTACGACTTTGTACATTGACGAAGTTAAGACCACGATTGATGAAAGCGGTGCGAAAAATACAGTTGTATCGCTGGATGCGGGTGCACATACGATTCGCAAAGGCAACGGCACTTCCAACCTGTTTTATATTGACATTGCGCCGAATGGTGCGCCTGTTCAAACCACAGCCCCACAGCAGACTACGTCACCGAATGTCAATACGACCGTTTCAAACGGGAATGGCAATGTCACGACACAGGGCGATATCAAGCTGGTCGGCGCAGGTGGACAAAACGAAATGCTTTATGCAACGCTTGCAGGCGTGAGCGATGCGCAAATCACTGCTGTATCCTACAGCGGCAAAGTCAGCGGCAGTCTGACGGGCGATGATCTCAAATATCTGGTGCGCGACACCAATCAGGGCGCACGCATCGACATTCCGGGCGTTCCGGCAGGTACTTACCAGATGAATATTCAGACCGCGAAAGGCGCTGTGACGATTGACGGAATGCAGGTCAGCGCACAAGACCGTTCGGGGTTTGCACATTTCAATTACAACAGCGGTGTCGGTGCATATAATAATGACGGTACGCTGAAAAGCAATGCCATTGTGCTGTACGTCACCAACGACAACAAGAACACCGTCACGCTGAAGTCCAAAGACGGCACATCCGTTTCGGGTATCGGCAACATTCTCAATTCCGCCGGTAAATCTTCCAAGGGCGGCAAGACAAATACCAATCAGGGCATTATCCAGAAGGTTGCCAAGGACGGTACACCATTGGTCGTCCGCATTATCGGCAATGTGACTGCGCCGGAAGGTTTGACCGCATACGATTCCGTTGATTACGGCGGTTCGGTCGGCGATAATGGTTTCATGGCAAGAATGCAGTCGGGCAAGGACATCACAATCGAGGGTATCGGCACGGATGCCTGTGTCAACGGCTGGGGCTTCCATTTCATTGCAGAATCTTCCAATCCTGATTTGGGCGAAAGCTTTGAGGTGCGCAATATCACATTCCGCAATGTCCCTGAAGACTGTGTCGGCATGGAGGGCGTGCAGGATGGCAGTACATTGACAGCTCCTGTTGAACACTGCTGGATTCATCACAATGAATTCTATAAGCCGACCATTGCAAATCCTGCGGAATCCGATAAAGACGGCGGTGACGGCGCCTGCGATTTCAAGCGCGGACTGTACTTCACCAACAGTTATAACTATTATGAGGGTTATCACAAAACCAATCTGATCGGTGCATCGGACAGCAATTTGCAGTACCATATCACATTTCATCACAATTACTGGAAAAACTGCGAATCCAGAGGCCCGCTTGCACGTCAGGCAAATATTCATATGTACAATAATGTTTTTCAGGGACAGACAAGCTATTGCCAAAATCCGAGAGCAGATGCATACATTTTCTCTGAATATAATGTCTTTGACAACTGCAAGAACCCACAGCAGATCAAACAGGGTGCAATCAAGAGCTTCCACGATGTTTTGAATAATTGCAGAGGCGATATGCAGGCAACGACTGTCAATGACAAGAACCAGAAAGTATCCAGCAATAACAAATACGGTGATTTTGACACCAACAGTTCGCTTTCCTATATTCCGGCAGGCAATTACATTCTGCAAACAGATACCTCCAAACTGCTGAATGATTTTGCAGTCAATGGCGGTGTGCTGAAAGATAAGAGCCAATCGGGTTCTCTGAAGGCAGGACAGGCTGTTACGACCACAGCGGCGACGACTACCACAACAACCCAAGCTACGACTACGTCAACAACGACAACGACTGTGGCGACCACCACGGAAACGACTACAACCATCAAAGTGACCACGACCACCACAACAACAACGACTGTTACTTCTGCTGAACTGAAAGCAGAGCAGTTTGGTGATGTTGACTGTGACAGTGAAGTGAATGTTTCGGATGTTATTTTGTTGAGCCGCTACATTACAGAAGATCCTGATGCAAAGATATCTGATATGGGCATTCTGAATGCGGACTGCGACCATAACCAATCGGTTAGTGCGGATGATATCGGCTTGATTTTGCAATTCATTGCCAAGCTGATTCCGTCCCTCTGATATACACTTTCAAACCCACTCTCCATAAACCTAAACCCTTTTTATTATCGCCAAAGGTCGGCAGGAGCCGACTTTTGGCAACATTTTTTTGTGTGTTCCGCGTCATATGCTGCGTATGGCGCATATACAAAGCCCTCCGTATGATTTCATGCGGAGGGTTATTTTATGCCGACCGCACGATTGTGATTAAACGGCTATGCACGCGAAGCGAAATTAAAGTTTTGATTCGGAAAAATTCGAGCTAAACTTTCATTTCGCTTCGCTCGCATAACCATTTTTCACAAAAATTTATGCGCTGCATTTAATGAAATATTGTTAATTATATAAAATATGTCAAACCCCTTTACTTTTACAAGTTAGTGTGTTAAAATGTGATAAGAAGCTTATCCGAATCTCGAAAGGAAGGTAACAACATTATGCAAAATCATCTCGACCAAGAAAGTATGGATGCCCTGTATGATGCGATCCTGTGCCTTGAAACCAAGGAAGAAGTAACCAAATTTTTGCGCGACCTCTGCACCGTGCAGGAATTGAAAGCCATTTCTCAGCGCTATCAGGTCGCAAAACTCCTCTCCGAAAACCGCCGCTATGCGGAAATCGTTGAGCTGACAGGCGCAAGCACTGCCACCATCAGCCGTGTCAATCGTTCCCTCAGCATTGACGGCGCGGGCGGCTACGAAGTTGTGTTCGAACGACTCAAGCAGGCAGGCGAGGAGAAATAATGCGCAGTTATACCGCATTTGCACAGTATTATGATGCACTGACCAAGAATGTCGCCTACGAACACCGCGCAAAAATGCTGCATCAACTCATCGAAACCTATCTGCCGCAGGAAATGCCCGACAGCATTCTGCTGGATCTGGCGTGTGGGACGGGTTCTCTCTCCGAAGAATTGGCAAAGCGCGGCTGGGATGTCATCGGTGTGGATGGCTCGATGGAAATGCTGAACATGGCACTGGACAAGAAATTTGACAGCGGTTTGCCAATTCAGTATTTGCAGCAGGATATGCGCCGACTGGATTTGTTCGGCACAATCAGCGTGACGGTCTGCACGCTGGATAGCCTGAATCATCTGCCGACTGCCGCAGACGTGGAGCGCGTGATTTCGAGAGTCAGTTTGTTTACCAATCCAAATGGACTGTTTTTGTTTGATGTCAATACCGCATACAAGCATCGTCATGTATTGGCAGAGCAATGTTTTGTCTATGATTTGCCTGATGCATACTGTGTCTGGCAGAATCATCTGGACGATACTGCGCCCGAATATCCAGTAGAAATTCAATTGGATTTCTTTGAGAAACTGGAAAACGGATGCTATGAACGTATGACAGAACAGTTTTCTGAACGAATCTATGCCCCTGAATTGATTAAGAAAATGCTTGCAGACAATGGCTTTTCACTGCTTGCGACATTGGATGGGGACAGTTTTGCAGAACCGCAGGACACAACACAGCGGTTACTGTACATTGCACGAAAGGAAGCAATCAAAGCATGAAAGGCATTTTGAAGCGTTATCTTTCCGCGGACGGCGCGGTAGTATGTTCTGTGCTGGACGGCACGGAAATGATTCGGGAAATGGAGCGGATTCATCATCCGTCGGCGGTTGTGACGGCGGCGCTTGGACGACTTTCGCTGGCGGCATCCATGATTGGATACGATTTGAAAAATGTGAATGATACCGTGACTGTGCGTATTGATGGCGGCGGTGAAACGGGCATTTTGCTGGCGGTTGCCGATTATCATGGAAATGTCAAGAGCTATGCAGAAAATTACATTGTGGAACTGCCATTGAATGCGAAAGGCAAGCTGGATGTAGCGGGTGCAGTTGGAACAGAGGGCACGCTGTATGTGATAAAGGATTTGGGTTTGAAAGAGCCGTATTGCGGACAAATTGCGCTTGTTTCGGGAGAAATTGCGGAAGATGTGACGCAATATTATGCGGTGAGTGAACAAATTCCTTCGGCGTGCGGACTGGGTGTGTTGGTGAATCCTGATTTGACGGTTGCGAAAGCGGGCGGATATCTGATACAGCTTTTGCCGTTTGCATCGGAGGAAGCGATTTCGCGGCTGGAAAAGAATCTGGCAGAAGTGACAAGTGTGACAGCGTTGCTGGAAGCGGGAATGACGGCAGATGATATTGCGGCGAAGCTGATGGCGGGGCTGGATGCAGAGTTATTGGATGAAAGTGCGCCTGCGTATTGTTGTGATTGTTCGCGGGAGCGGACGGAGAAGATGTTACGGTCGTTGGATGACAAGACGTTGCAGGAGATGGCAGATGAGATGCCGGAGATTGAGGTATGCTGTCATTTTTGCAATAACAAGTATGTATTCACGCCGGATGAAGTGCGTGGCATGATGCATGAAAGCGCAGAAGCCTAAGCGGCTACGCACGCGAAGGGAGAATAAAGTTTTACTCGATTTTTTACAAAAAATCGCGAAGTCCAGAGGCAGCGCCTCTGATCGCCGACCGCAGTCGGCGAAATACTCTTTTCGTTCTAACTAATCGGAAAGGGATTTCCCCTCGTGTCGTACCTAACATAAATTTAGAGGCAAGAGAACTGCGATGATTCGTTCTCTTGCCTCTTTGTCTTTCAATCGGGTACTGCACTGGGGGCACCCCTTAATAGGGTTCCCTCAGACCCCCTCCTGATTATTTTTGACGATGAAAGAGTGTTTCGCGCTCTGCGGAGCGCGACCAGAGGCGCTGCCTCTGGTCTCTGCCAAAGGGAATCAATTCCCTTTGGCATCCTCAATAAAATAGCCGTTTACGATTCTGTGTATGCGGGAACGTTCTCTCCATCGCCTTCTTCAAATGGGAATGTCACCCGCCATGTTCCCCTGATCGGTTCGTCACCGTATTCTGTATAAAAATGCAGGGAAATGTCATTCAGCTTTTCTTCCGGATATTTCACTCTCCATTGATGAATCAAATCGTTTCCTTCATATAAACTGCCGCAGAATGGCGCAGAATGCTTCGGGAACCATTCATTTTCAGACGAAATCAACAGGTCACAATACTGGAGATGATTGAGCGCATTCGGCGAAATGCCTTGCAGATAGAGGAAACCATCCTGATAGGCTATGGCATTCAATCGCAATGCTGAATTGACATCCTGCACATAATCAGGCTGGATTTCCAGCAACGTCCCTTGTGCATCGTCCCCGTTGCTGAACATATTCCACTGTACATCTTCTCCCCATTCAGGTGTTCTGGTTATGCCGGAATAATCCAGATGCTCCCAGTTGACTTCCTGACGTTCGATTCCTGATTCAATCATATGAATGGTCAGTGTAACCTTTTTGCCCTCAATATCAGGCTTTTCTGCATCCGATCCGACAATATTCATCAACAAAAGTGCACGCTGATTATCTTCATCATAACCGATATATTCACAGTTCCCAATCAATTTGTCATCCAGAATGCCAAGATGATATTCCAAATTGTTCACAAGCGTTTTGTTTCTGATGCGGTCGCCTTCATTATCATGCAGTGCAAGATACGCAAATGCGCTGTAATCAGTCATGCCCGTGGAAAGCACTTCAAACGTAATGCCATTATCTGTGGAACTGTCGTGGACAGGTTTCAGGGTCTGCGCAATGGCAGGGGATACGCCGTACAGGATATCATACGCTTTTTCATTGTCAGCCGCCGCCATAGCGGGCAGGGGAACGGTAATCGCCAAAGCCGCCGCCGCGAGAATCACCGCAATTTTCACTTTACGCTTTTTCGGACGCATGGAAGAATCATGCGCTTCCAGAATATATTCATCGGAAATCATTCCGACTGCCTGCATCATTTTTTCATTTTTCATAATCGTAACCCTCCTGCTTTAATTTTACGGATAGTTTTGCACGGATGCGCCAAAGCATGGATTTCACTTTGCTTTCCCGAAAGCCGAATCGTTTTGCAATGTCTGCGATGGAATCGAAGTACCAATAGCGGCAAACGAACACTTTGCGCTGTTCTGTGGGGAGTTCTGCAAGCATGGCATTGATGCAGTCTGCAAGTGTACGCGCATCTATTGTATCTTCGAGATTTTCGTTGCTTGGCAGACATTCTTCGAGTTCTTCCATGGCGACTGAAACGGAATCGCCGCCGCGTTTTTGGGCGGTGCGGGCATCGTAGCGTTTCAGGCTGAGATTGCGTGTCATGCGGCAGAGGAATGCAGAAAGGTGTTCGGGGATGGTGGGTGGGATTGAGCGCCATGCGCTGAAATAGGTATCGTTGATGGCTTCTTCTGCATCTTCGTGGGAATGCAGGATGCCGAAAGCGACAGTTTTGCAGAGTGTGCCATATTTTTGAGCTGTTTCGGAGATGGCGGATTCGTCACGCGCCATGAACAGTGAAATGATTTGGCTGTCATCCATTTGGGAATCCTCCTGGGAGTGATTTAGAAGCTTCTATCTATGTAGTACGGAAAACGAATGGGGTGGTTTCGAAAGAAATGAAAAATTTTCGAAAGAAGTTCGCGGCTCATTTCATGAGGATTCCCAAGGCAGGTATCTCCGTAACTATCCGGCTATGCACGCGAAGCGAAATTAAAGGCAACACCGCACAAAGCACGCCTTACGGCTTGGCGGCACATCTACTTGCAGATTTTCCGCCATCTTGCACAGAAATTCTTTGCTGGGCGTCAGCCCAGCGGCATCATTTCTGTACAATCCGACGAAAAATCTGACTGGTCAAACTCGTTTGACCATACGTATCCTGCACCACCAGCTCTGTGCGGTGTTGCCTAAAGTTTTACTCGATTTTTTTCAAAAAATCGCGAAGTCCAGAGGAAATCAATTCCCTCTGGACTCCTCAAGAAAATAGCCGCCAACTCTTTTGAAA
>JAZUJW010000087.1:0-14316 GCA_045642925.1 Oscillospiraceae bacterium | reverse complement strand
TTTCCGCCATCTTGCACAGAAATTCTTTGCTGGGCGTCAGCCCAGCGGCATCATTTCTGTACAATCTGACGAAAAATCTGACTGGTCAAACTCGTTTGACCATACGCATCCTATGCCACCAGCTCTGTGCGGTGTTGCCTTTATGATTTATTATGCTTGGAATACAAACTGTACAAAGTTATAGAGGTGTGTGCGAATGGAGTCATCGCCATGATGACCGTTCTGAACGACCTGCCAGATATTCGGCACATTGTTCTGGTCGAAGCTGTTGTGATAACCTTCCGGAATGCTGGTTCCGACAACATCATCGGCAGTACCGGCAGTGATGTAAACCAGTGACGGAGATTCTTCTTCGCTGTTCCACTTGAAGCTTCCGGTGACACCCGGTGCGGGGCAGCAGGCGCCGACATAGCCGAACTTGTCCGCATACTTCATGCCGATTTGCAGTGATTCTCTGCCGCCCATGGAGAAGCCTGTTACAGCGGTGTTTTCTCTGCCGGTGGCGACACTGTATTTGCTCTCGATATGCGGCATCAGGCTGTCTACGATATCATCCACGAATGCATCATATGCAGCATTGCTCTGATTGTCCATACCGGTCGGGCCGTTCATGGTCGCACTGGTAAAGACGAACGGGCTGACCACGATCATTTCCACAGCCTTGCCCTGACTGATCAGGTTTCCGACCAGTTCCTTGGTTTTCATTGCTTCGTTGTTGTTGCCTGTGATCATCATTCTGTCTTCATTCTCATAGTAGCCGTGCAGGATATAGAGGACAGGGTATTCTTTGCTGGGGTCATAGTTTGCGGGCAGCAGGATGTTATACGGCTTATCCTTGTTTGCAGCCTTGGACTTGTAATATTCCTTCTTGACTTCACCATACTTTGTTCCGCCGCTTGCATTCAGAATATTGTAGTCCAGGTCTTTGAGGGCAGCTTTTGCGATAGGTGTGTATTCGGAAATGGTACGCATTTCCGCTTTCGGCGGTGTGATGGGTTCAGGGAATTCGCTGACCTGACCGATCAGGTACTCCAGAAACCAATCAATATCGGTTTTGTCAACCGTACCGCTGCAATCGACATCAGCCATTTTCTTTTGGGTGCTGCTGGCAAAGTCGTTCATCATACCGGATTTTGCGATAGAGAGGTCAACCGCATTAATGACGCCGTTGCCGTCTACATCACCGAGTTTGTAATTTGCGGGCTGCGGGACACCTTTTGACTTGGTAATGATAATTTCATCAACATAGAAATCGCAGGTATCAGAATCTGTTTCGATGTACAGAAGGGGACCGGAACCGCTCTTGACTGTGTATTTGGATGCGGAAATCGTTTCCCATTTGTCGGAACTGATGCTCTTTTCGGCAAACGTGTCATATTCAGCGCTATTGCCTGAACCGTACTGCACTGTCATTTTGAAGCCGACAGCAGAGCCGGAATTCTGTTTGACCTTTGCAGAAACGTCGATGACCGTGCCGGCAGGACAAATGCTGCTGATATCATAAGCAATGCCGTTCCATTCGGCAGTACGTCCTGTGACAGCCGCAGACTGTTTGCCGCTTGCGGCTTCGTCTTTGGTGGCAGCAACCGTTGCGGAACGTCCGTCCCAACCGGAAAGTCCGTTTTCAAAATCAGAATACAGCAGCGCACCTTCTGCATTGACTGGTTCGTCAGGTTGGTTGGGAGTATCTGCTGTATCGGGTGTTTCCGAAGCAGCACCGCCGAGATAGTCCTCAATGGTTTCCGCCCAGAATTTGCCCATTTTTTCGTAGCCCTTGCCGCTTGGGTGCAGATTGTCAGAGCCGATGTCGGACATTCCGTTCAGACAGCCGTGAATGTCGGCAAACTGCACATTCTTTCCGGATTTGCTGTAATCTGATGCGACCTGCCGGACGGTGCTGTTGTAGTTGGCGACTTTTTCCGGTGTGCCGCCGTACATCGTAAATTCGGGAATCGAGCCAATGAAGATCATGCCATCGGACGGCAGATCTGTGAGCATATAATCAATGAGATCATGCAAATGGCTGGAACAGTCGCTCATGGAACGGTTTGCGGTCATGTCATTGGTACCGATGATGAGAAGGATAATATCCGGCTGATACTTCTTGATCGCATCGTTGTTTTTCAGTTCATTGTACAGACTGCCCTTGTTGCCCTGTGATTTGCCCCAGTCAGGCACTTCTTTGATCTGATACCCGCTGAAGCCTGCATGGTCGCTGTCGTACTGAACGCTCTGACCGTTGTAACTGAATGAAGCATTCATATCTTTGTTCGGGCCGACCATATCGAAGGAGACTCCCTTCTGCTTCAGGGCGTAGTCGAGATACTTTCGGTAGCCGCCGGTTTCGCCATCGCCGTTTGTGATGGAATCACCGATCGGCATGATCTTGATTTTGTCGGCAGCTTCCACAACCTGTGTTGGCTTGGAAAATGGTGCTGTGAACAGCGTGGCAGCTGTAAGCACAGACGCCGACAGGAACGCGAGTAATTTTTTCATAAGCAATCCTCCTATATTTCCCCTATTCTGATAGCACATAATATGCTGTTACTATTATAATAATACTTTTAAAAAGTGTCAAGTAAAATATAATGAATTTGCCGAATCACTTCCCATTTATTGCGATTTTATCACATTGGTATTGGTGACTGTGATTCAAAGCAGCACCGCACCAAGCCATCATGCGTGCCCGGTGCGGTGCTGCCCTTTATTTTTTCCCAATTCTATTTGTTTTCTCTATCTACTGTGTTTCCTGTCAATGAATCCAGTTTTTCGCAAAGGTATCGGCATAGGTGTCGTAATTTTTCGGCAATGCAAATACAGAGGTCTGCAAAATGGAAAGGTCGATGGTCGGTTTGATGCCGTAAACATGATAATCGAAATACTGGCACATATATTTGACATCTTCTTCAATGACTGCGTGCCCTGTGCGATGGATGTTGATTGCAAGATTGTCGCTGATGTCAAGGAAATCCCAGACGTGCTTCATGCCCAGATAACTCATCCAGACAGAAGGTGCATTGACCCAGTCTTCCCCTTCACAGGAACCGATGATGAACAGGTAGCGATTCGGGTCTGCGACCAGACTGCCAAGCATATGCTGGTCCATCGGGAAGCTTTCGCCTGATTTAAACTCCATAAACCGATTGTTGAACCAGCCGCGTTCACCGGTTGCCTGCAAGCTGCCCAGCGGTTCGTTTTCGGTGTAGCGGTAACTGCTGCTGCCGCCTTTGGACGAAAAATCGTAAGTTTTTCCTGTGGAAGTATAGCGGTACAGTGCCAGTCCGCCTGCGCCGGAACAGGATGGTGCTACCATTTTGAAGCGCTTGTCGAATGCGCCGCAAACCGCCGTTGCCTTGCCCCAGCGGGATACACCTGTCACAATGGAACTGTCAGGATTGATGTTCAGTTCTTTTCCGGCACCGTTATACAGCGCATCGAGAATCTTGGAACAACCCCATGACCATGCCATCAGCACACCGGTCTGTTCTTCCCAATTATTACCGTATGGATAAAGGTCATAGAAAGCGCCTTTGTGGTTCATATCATCGGAGGCAACGGGATTCGAGAACATATCGCCGCCGACTGTAATGACTGCATATCCGAGAGATTGCGCTGTTTTCTCTGAAATGCCGCTGTGCATTCCGATAATGACAGGCGCACCGCCGTCATGCCGCACACTGTTCGGCAAATTGATATTCGCGGGGAATGAGGTCGTTTTTCCGGTGCTTTTCCGTTTGATGTTAATGGTCATGGTGTTTCCGCTGATATTGTATGTGACTTCCTCATCTGAACCATCACGCCAGACACCATACATATAGTATTCATACATACAACTGATTTCACTTTGCCGTTTCCACCAGTCATCCTGTGTTTCGACTTTCGAACCATCCATAAAGATGAATGGGTCAGGAATCTCTTTTGTCGATTTGATGCTGTTGACGGCAGGGAAATCATATGATTTCTCATAAGTAACAGGTTGGTCTTCGGGTTCTGCCTTTTCGAATGCATTGATTTTGCCAATCAGGAAGTCCGAAAGCATTGCCGCATCCGCTTCCGTGACCTTATTGCTTTGATTGACGTCTGCATGGCGTTTAAAATCTGCACTGTTGTCTGCTTTCAAAATGCCGCGTTTGAGCAAGGACAAATCTGCCGCATTCAACACACCGTTCCCATCGAGGTCACCAAGTACATCGCTGTCCGATTGGGTTGTTGTGGTGGTGGTTTGTGATGCATTGCCGGAAAGATAGGGCACAAGCTGTTCTGCCCAATAATTGCCCATTTTCTCGTAGCCGCCTGCATTTGGATGCACGCCGTCCGCAAGGTCTTTGGAGGCGTCAATGACACTATGGATATCCGCATACACGACACCTTTGGACTGATATGCTTCGGCGGTTTTTTTGACAAGCGCGTTATACGAAGCAATATTGGCAGTGTTGTCGCCGCCCCACATGGATGCGCCCAGATCAGGAATGGTCGTGAGGAAAATCGTACCGTCTGACGGCATCGTTTCCAGCAAATAATCCAGCAGTTTGTGCAGACGTTCTTCCGAACCGTCCAGATAGCCGTTGGATACGTCATTGGTACCGATTTGCAGCAAAATGATATCCGGTGCATATTTACGGATATAGTCGCCGTTTTGCATGGTTTCCAGAATACCGTTCAGCTTTCCGAACCAGCCGCCTTCCAAGTCGGTAATGGTGTAGCCGCTGTAACCAGCATGGTTGTCGTCGTAGGTCATTGTCTGACCATGATAGCTGAAAGATGCGGAGTCAGAACCTTCCGGGCCTACAAAATCAAAGTTCGTGCAGCCTTTTTCTTTGAGTGCTGCATCCAGAAATTTGCGGTATCCGCCTTCATCAGCCATGCCATAGGTAATGGAATCGCCAAGCGGCATGATTTTGAAGGTTTTGTTTTCAGCCGCCGCTGCAAGGTCGAAATTGCAGGGAAGCATGGAAACAGTCAGCATAAATGCTGATGCCAATGCTGAAAATCTGTGATTCAAATTCATTTTTCTCTACCTTCTTTTCTTATTTTGCGCGGGTTATATATATTCCCTCTGTGTAAAAAAATCCCCCTATGAATTGAATCGCATGATTGTTCACACGAATAGAAACTGCCCTCCTTTCGCTTCTCGTTTCCATTGTGCAATAATATCCGACCATATTATGCCAAAAAACAGCCACACTCTCACGAAAAAGTGCAGCTGTTTTAATCAATCAAAAAACAGTACACGCTCCCACTTTAGAAATATGTTTTAATCACATACCGTGTTTTCCATTAAAAATAAAGCGTGCGTTTATGAATTTCTATTTGTTTTGTTATTATCTTGATTATACCATAAGACGGATACTCCTGTCAATAGCTTCTTAATATTTCATTAAAACAGTCATTCATAAGAGAATCTGTAAATCATATTCATCGCAAAGTGCACAATTCATTATATTTCGTTTCGGACGGACTGCGTGGAACTTTTTTTTTATGCAGTACTGCCTTGCAATTGCAGAACAGATGAAAGAACGCAAAAAAAGACAGGTGCATGAACATTTCCATATGTTCTGCATATATATGAAGGTGAAATATAAGCCGCGTATCAGACGGACTTTGCAGAGGAGGACAGCAGACAAAAGGTGAATGTCAGATATCTGCATCCACGCTGATGCGATTCTGTGAATTAAAATGGAATTAATTAAATGATAGCTCGTTAAAAAAAGAATGGCAATTGTGTATAATGTCAAAAGAGTATTACTATAAGTATAAACGATATGCATATTGCACAAATAAAAACAGGTTTTTTCTATAGATAATCACATGGTTGCGGCTTGTATTTTGGGTGAACATATGTTATAATGAAGTGTATAGAACAGTGTTTCGCATGGGATATACCGTGATTTCTCGACATATAAATCAATACGGAGAGAATGCATGGTATGTTCCATTTGAATTTTTGCGAAATTACAAAAGGAAAATGATAAAACGATGACGTTCATGACGGAAAAAGAAACAACATAATGCATAGAAATGAAAGCGAACATTCAAAACAGTAATCGAAAAAATGAAAGCAATTGCGCACAGAACCGGTGACATTGCTTTCAGAGAGGAGGATTTATATGATAAGGTATCGCACGAAACGAAGGCTTGTGAGTGCGGTTACCGCGTTCATGATGACTGCTGTCACTGTGATGTCAGACATGACACCGCTTGGTTCAAATGCAGCAGGCAGTGCTTCCGTTAATTTGGCGGTTATGGACAGCGGTTTCCTGCAGCAGCCGGATACAACATCGGACGGTGTATTGTATTACAGTCAACCATACGAGGAGTACGGCATTTTCGACACATCAGGCTTGTTTGGACTTGTTGGCAATTTCCATTTGTTTGCGATTGAGGATATTTCATTTTCGACAGGTGTTCACTGCAACGGCAATATCTGCTGTCAGAATTTGAAAGTGGATGCCACAATTGCGAATAATCAGGGATTTGAAGCATATTCGGTCGTCACAAAAAGTCTGGAGGGCACAAATAATCTGAAAGCCACAGATAAGCACTTCTTCTTCCCTGCGGATTCTACGCTGGAATTCAATGGAAACGATGGAGCACTTTCGAAAGTCAATAGTACGATCGTTCAGGATTTGCCTGCGGATGCGGAGGTCGCTCGTGTCAGCAGTGACTTTATTGATTTCGCGGCGGAACAAAAAAAACTTGGCGCTCTTTCCGATATGTTAAGGGAGAAAGCTTCCATGCAGGAGGGCAGCGGTACGATCCTCAGCGGTGCACATACCGTGTCATACAAGCAGGATGGCAATGATTATACGATCTCCATTCCTGAGGAAGATGCCGCATATCCCTGTGTCATCAATATTGATAATACGAAAATAGGGGAACAAGGCAACATAAAAATCGAGGGGCAAAAAAATCAGCCCGTGATCATCAATGTTGATATGCATGGAACGAAAAGCTTTACAAAACAGATGGTAGATCCTTTGGGAAATGGAGAACTGAATGTCTTTACAGGCTTGGATATCATCTGGAATTTCTACGACAGTTCCGATGCGGAGGGCAAATGCCGCGAAGTCTATTTTCCGGGAACCATGCTTGGCACATTACTTGCACCGTATGCAGATCTGACCGCTGTTTCCAATACCAACGGTCATGTGATCGGTAAGAATGTCTGTATTAAAGCAGAATCTCACCGTGCTGACTTTCAGAAGCCGCTGAGCCGCCGCGTCAGGAAAAACTGGACGGATGGTGCTGATAGTCATCTGAATGATTCGGTTCAGGTACAGCTATATCAGGCAACAGCGAAAAATCTCGATGTGCGGCTGTTTGATGACAGCACCTACTGTGACACGAACGGCATTACGAAGGTCGGAGATGCGGTAACACTTTCCGCCTCCAACAACTGGACATACGACTGGGCGGTCACACTGGACGATAAGCAAATCGGCACCTATTATTATGTGAAAGAACTTTCTTCCACGGTCTATTCCACGGTCGGTTACCGGAACAATGACGGCATCAATTTTAACGGCACAGTGATATTGACAGATGATGCACTCCGTTATACGTTCCCGCTGAATAAGACTGACCCGAACGGCAACAGTATCCAAGGCGCCAAATTTGCACTGTATGAGAAAACCGATACAGCGAGAGAACATCCGATCGGTATCTGGGAAACAGACAGTGAAGGACGCATTGCAGTGCCGATCCCGTCAGGCGTGGAAAACGAAAAGCTTCCGGGACAGACAACATTCACAACAGAATATGTGCTGGAAGAATTGCAGGCGTCTGCGGGCTATATCCGCTCTGACGACACGCTGGACATCGAACTGCAAGAGGTCGTCTTCACCAAAGATATAGACAATGTCGGCTATATTGATACGGTGCACGCAGACCTCAAGATAAAGGGCGGGACGCTGGATTATCTGGAAAACGAGAAGACGCAGCAGTATACACCACGATATGACCTGACCTATTCCTTTGATGACACGGAACAATATCGAACAGACAGCAGTGGTTTGCCGGTATGGGTGTCCCGAAAAATGACTGAAACGCTTACGGGTAAGGAAGCCGTTCAGAAAAATGCGGGCGCAGGCAATGGCTATGAAGTGAAGGATGTCAAAAAAGACACCTTTGGCGGCATCTGTTTTGTCAATGAACCGGCGCTGCGGTTTGTCAAGGTTGACAATGAAGGAAAGCCGATTTATAAGGCAGACATTGTACTGGAAGAAGGCAGTGTGGATGCATTGGCAAAGCCGCTGAAATTTACGTTCGGCGAAAATGCCGTGCAAACCTGGTTCGATGCTTCGGATGGCGAAGAAAACCTGTTGTTGGAAGAAGCCGGACTGAAATATGAGGGAAGCATCGCATCGACCGGCATTGTCTATCATGTCTATCGGATTCAGGAGCGAGGTGCTCCCAAAGGCTATGAACAGGCAAAAGATCTGTTCGTTTTGAAGTACGATTCTTCCGTCAGCGGCATGGTGTATTTCTGGACTGAAACCGAACATGGTAAGTTCCCAACGACACTCCCGCTGAATGTTTCAAGCTCTCATTCGGGCGGCTATTCGGTACATTCCAAGACTGACAGCGGCGGATGGCACAAAATGTCCCTTTCGAATAACATGGCAAACAATGTGCTCCAAATGGTAGATGAACGCATATACGGCGTAAATCCGACATTTAAGAAAGTGGCAGCCCAAATGACGGAGGATGAATCCATCGTCCTGACCTCGACACTGGTGGATGGTGCAAAAGTCAACCTTTGTGCAGCAAAGGGAACAGTCATTGCAAAAGACATTTTTGCAAATGGCCCATCGGTTTCGTTCTCTGACCTGACGCTGGAAGCCGAAGGTGAAGCGTATTGCGAAGGCGATGAGCTGATTGTCGGAAGCTATTATCTGGAGGAAACTGAGTGTCCTGAAAATTACGTGAATTATAGCGGCAGACAGTATTTCTCCGTTTTGGATAATGGCACAATGGACTATGGCGAAAGCACCGACAAGAGCGATTCGAATACTTTTACGAGTGTTGGCAATCTTGGCAATATCATGGAAGTGCTGCCAAATCGACGTGTCGTGAAAGTCGAAGTGAAACAGAATGCAGTACCATATAATGGACAGTCGATTACTTTCCTGACACCGAATATTACGATTCCGCTGGATGAAACAACAGTATCAAAGACATTTTCCTATCTTGACGGCTTTGTAACACCCGCAGATGGAAAATTGGAATTCGAAACGGAACATAATATCTGGAGCATTGAGAAAGTGAAATTGTATTACGCACCTGATACGGATTCGTGGCATGAATTGCTTGGGCTGGATGGGACAACATTACGGCTTGGCAATGTCGCACGCAAACCGTTCGTGACGATCACGAAACGTGATATCACAGGTTCGAAGGAACTTGCAGGTGCAACGCTGACACTGACCGCTGCAGAGAGTACGGATGCAGCCTATTTTCAGGATGTGACAGCGGCAGCAGGCAGCAATCCCGTCACATTGCAGACGGGTACAGATGCAGACGGACATCCGACCATTTCGTGGCTGTCCGCTGAGAATGCGGTGACGCTCTTCCAGCTTCCGAACGGCAGATATGACCTGACGGAAACAGGCGATAACGGATTGATATTCGGAAAGAGTGCAATTGATTCCGAGGGCAGTTATTACGAAGTCATTCCGAGTGCAGTATCCTTTACCTATACAAATGGTCAGGTTTCGGATAAACAGAACATCAGCAGTGAAAAGGATCTCTCAGCCACAAAGGGTTATGTTTACGAAAGCCAGGGTACCATTTATATCTGTGACGCCAAAGCACCTGCGCTGTATCTCAGCAAAACGGATGTGACAGGCGAAAAGGAAATTATCGGCGCAAAGCTGACCTTGACTGCGGACAGTACAAACGCAGATTTCTTCGAAAATGTGCTGTTCAAGGCGGGGACGGGCGCTCCGGACAATTTCAAGACCGGACTGAATGCGGACGGTAAAGTGTATGCAGAGTGGACATCAGGGGCAGATGAGGTTGCGATCATCGGCTTGCCGGATATGAAAGGCTATACGCTGACCGAAACCGCAGCAGAAGGTGCGTATGTCATTTATGACGGAAAAACGTATCAGGTGACAGACAGTGTTTTGACCTTCGACATGGCTGACGGCAAGGCTGTAAATGCAAAAGCCGAAAACCTGAAACCTGCTGCCGATACCAATGCAGCAGAAAGTTACTACTTGCAGAAGGATGGCAGCACCATCTGGATTTGCGATGCGGAAGCACGTTCTACACTGACGCTGAGCAAGCTGGACATCACGGGCAAGCAGGAAGTTGCGGGTGCGGTTTTGCAGCTTTCCGCAGTGGATGCAGAAGGAAAAGCCATTGCACTGGATAAAGCCGTCAAGGTGGAAGGTGCAAATGCGCAGGCAGGCGAAAAGCTTGCGAACGGAGAGTATGCATGGCAGTCGGGCAGTCTGGTATGGCAGTCTGACGGAAAATCCAATGCAGTGCTTTTCAATCTTCCGAACAGCACTTATACTTTGACTGAAACAGGCTTCACCAGTGCGGCAGACGGAAAAGTCTATCGTGTGCTGGACAGCAAAGTGACGTTCAAAATTACCGATGGCATTATTGAAAGCGATTCGGTGCAGACGGTAGAAGCAGACAATACTGCATCTCCGACAGCATCGGAAGTATCGGCAGCCAAGCAGTCAACAGGTGACTTTATTCAGAAAACAGATTCCCTGAATCTGACGCTTGCTGCTTGTGATGCACTGCTTGAAAACGCCGGCATTACGATTGACAAACGCGATATCACAGGTGAATATGAAGTAATTGGTGCAAATCTGACGCTGACCGCAGATACCGTTCTGAAAGACAAGATCACAGCAACAGACGGCTCGAATCCTGTGGCATTGACATTCAGCACAGACGGCAAGTCTGTAAGCTGGGATTCCGGTGAAAGGCCGATGATTTTCGAGAATCTGCCTGATGGAAGCTATACGCTTTCCGAAACCGCAGCCGATGGTGCAGAAACCTTTACGGGTACGGACGGCAGAACCTACCATATTACGAATAGTGTTGTGACATTTCAGGTCGTTGGCGGCAAGGTGCAGAAGGCAGACAAAAATGTTCTTGATGATTTTGATAAAACGCAGACCGATGCTTATTATGTATGGCAGGGCAGTGGAAACGGCAGTGTTCTGACGCTTTGTGATGCAAATATCATCAGCGAAGTCAGAATCAGCAAGCAGGGAATCACAGGGGAAACGGAACTGAGCGGCGCAAAACTGCGCATCACGTTCGAAGATTTGGACGTTTCCGCACTGGATGACACTGCACGGAACAAATTGCTTGCAGAATTTGATGCACGCATCCTGAAAAATGGTGCAGCCAGCGAATGGAAGACGGCGGATGGAAAGCTGTATCTGGAATGGGTTTCTTCGATTCAGGCAGCGGACATTCAGAATCTTCCGAATGGCAATTATACGCTTTCCGAAACAGGCACTTTGCCGATTACAGTAGACGGTGTGACGTATACCGTTACAGACAGCACAGCCAAATTCTCCATTCAGAATGGCAAACTGGAAACCGTGAAGCTGGAAAACGGAGAAGATGCAGGAAAGAACAAAATCGAAGGCAGTTATGCTTATGACGGTAGCAAGACCATTACGCTGTGTGATGCGTCTGCGGCAGTTACGATTTCCAAAGCCGATATTACCGGACAGCAGGAATTGCAGAATGCAAAACTGACCTTGACCGCAGAAAGAGACATTTCGAAGGTCGTTGTGGAGGGCGTTACGCCGACACTCCACACTGCCTCACAAATTGTATGGATTTCCGGCGGACAGGATGCTTCCGGAACGAATTTGTCAGCAGTCCTCAGGGGATTGCCGAACGGAAAATACACCCTGAAAGAAACTGCGGCAGACGGCAAGAACGTCACAGACGGTACAAATATTTATGAAGTGCTGGAATCTACAGTGACGTTTGAACTGGAAGGCGGTATCGTAAAGAATGTCAGCACAGTGGACGACAAAGGGGATGCATCTCCCGCTGAAACGGATTTTGATGCCACCAAGCAGCAATGTTATGTCGTTTTCAAGGAAGCTGACAGCATTACACAGAACGCAGTGACGATCTGTGATGCGATTCGCAAAACCAAAATCGTGATTTCGAAGGCAGATGTGACAGGCGAAAAAGAACTTGTAGGCGCGGAATTGACTTTGCAGGCAGTGAAACTTGCGGAGGGCGCGGATTTCGCATCCGTGACCGCTGAAAACGCTGATAACCTGAAAATCGACAAAACCGCGAAGCAAATCGTCTGGACATCGACCGACAAAGAAGTGAAGTTGTTGAATCTCCCTGACGGTGACTACACGCTCCGTGAAACAGGCGGCAAGTTTACCGTTGACGGCATTACGTATTGTGTGCTTGACAGCACTGTTTCGTTTACGGTCAAGGGAGAAACCATTTCGAATGTGAAGTCTGTGAAGGACGATGGCACGGATGGCATTCTGAAAGATGCATTTGACGCGAAAGCAACAGAAAGCTATGTCGTATTCAATGAAAATACACCTGACAGAATCACGATCAGTGATGCAGAAGCCATTACCACATTGACCATCTCCAAGAAGGACATCACAGGCGAAAAAGAACTTGCAGGCGCAACGCTTATCATTACCGCTGTCGGAAATGGTGCAAGTGTAGAAAACGTGAAAATCGACGGCAAAGAACCGACCAAAGACGGCAGCGCCGTGACATGGGTATCGGGTGAAAAGCCAAAAGAAATCACGGGACTCGCAAACGGCACTTATATCCTGAAAGAAACAGGAAAAGGCGGTGTCATTACCGCAGAAAACGGCAGCACCTATGAAGTCATTGAAAGCGAAGTAACCTTTGTCATTGAAAATGGTGAAATCGTCAGCGTGACGGACAAAATGCAGCAGCCTGTTGCATCGGCGGTCAATCCGGATGCAAAGGATGCAGACGGTGGATATTATGTATTTGATGATACAGCAGATATGGTCATTATTTGTGATGCGCTGTATCACAGCAAGGTGCAGATTTCGAAGAAAGACATCACAGGTGAAGAAGAACTTGCAGGTGCAACACTTCGCATCACCGCAGAAGATGACGTGAATCTCACAAATGTCAGAGTCATCGGTGCAACCGCAAAACAGGAGCGCAATACGATCACATGGCAGTCGGGCGTATCCACGGTACAGGTCATGGATTTGCCGAACGGCACTTATACGCTTGAAGAATATGGAGAACACGACATTTTTGATGCGGCAAACGGCAAAAACTATACTGTGATCGACAGCAAAGTGACTTTTGTCATCAAAGATGGCAAAATCGACAGCGTATCGGAAAAAGAAACAGGCAAAACCGTGACAGATACGTTCTATCCGGATGCAGCAGAGGGCTATTATGCATATGATGCAGTATATGGATTGATCACCGTTTGCGATGCGGAAGCAGTGACCACAGTATCCATCAGCAAGAGCGACATTACAGGCGAAGCAGAATTGGTTGGCGCAAAGCTGACGCTGACCGCAGTCACACTTGGCAAAAATGTAACGCTGGAAGATGTGGCACTCGATGGAACGTTATTGAATCTGACGCCGAATGATAATAGCTTCTCGTGGAATTCCACAGGAAAAGCTACTGTCATTACAGGTTTGCCGAACGGAACGTATGAATTGAAAGAAGAACCTGTTTCAGATGGTGGTTTTGATTACAACGGCGTACATTATGATGTCATTGAAAGCACATTGACCTTTGACATTGTGAAGGGCGTTGTAACCAACGTCAGCAGTAAAGCATTGAAAACAGCCGTAGATGCGGATGCATCGGAAGGTTATTACGTTGCAGACAGTGCCAAGAACGAAATTCTGATTTGTGACGCTGGCAGAAAGCTGACAACAACGACAACCACAACGTCGACGACAAAGGCGACCACCACGACAACTACAACAACGTCGACGACAAAGGCGACTACCACGACAACTACAACGTCGACGACGAAGGCGACTACCACGACAACTACAACGTCGACGACAAGGGCGACTACCACGACAACTACAACAACGTCGACGACAAAGGCAACTACCACGACAACTACAACGTCGACGACAAAGGCAACTACTACGACAACCACAACGTCGACGACAAGGGCGACTACCACGACAACCACAACGTCGACGACAAAGGCGACTACCACGACAACCACAACGTCGACGACGAAGGCAACTACCACGACAACCACAACGTCGACGACAAAGGCAACTACTACCACAACCACAACGTCGACGACAAGGGCGACTACCA
>JAZUJW010000086.1:0-13365 GCA_045642925.1 Oscillospiraceae bacterium | reverse complement strand
CCTATACCGATAAGTAAGAAAATGTTAGCATCAGGGAGCATACTGAAAGGACGAACTACTATGATTGATGTGATATACAATGCCCGACAGAACACTCTTCCAACGGCTCAGTTTTCAAATGAGTGGCAAAACCTATGCAATGAATTAGAGGCTACACTGACTGAAAAGCAAATTGAGTTGCTTCATGCAATGCTTGATATTCAAAGTGATAGCCTCAGAAGCCTACGAGCAAGGCAATCAGCTTTCTCAATCTGATACCGGCAGAATAGCGAAGATGCTCAAGACCGTATGCATTAACACAACTGTTATCGACAGCGATTGTGCTAAAGAAGCGATATTATAGCATATTGTGAAGTAGACTAAAAGACTTTATGACATATTCCCCAATCAAATATGTGCTATTATCTTATGATAAGCTACAATAGTATCTTGATTCAAAACGAAACTCTGGTTTATAATACATATAGTGCTTGCTGAAAAAATATAAAAAGTATACCGCATACTGAATACAAGGCAGGCACAGAAAGGATCATGGGGAATGAAAAAGAAAAGTGTAAATCCACAACATCGAAGGGGGTTGTTCCTGAGTCTGGCGACGATGTCGGCATTTCTGCTGCCGTATGCAGCGTGCATGAATCTGACGCAGGCACAGGCTGCCAACATCAGCGGAAGAGTACTTTACGTTGACGAAAACGGCAATGACTATACCGGAAACGGTTCTTCCGGCAGTCCGTATCGTTCAATCAAAAAAGCCGCAGATGAGGCAACAGCGGGCACAACAGTTCTGATCCGTCCCGGTACCTACATCGAGGATGACATCCGACCGAAGGAATCCGGCAAGGCTGATGCAATGATCGTATTCCGACCGGAAGATACGTCTGACATGGGCAAAGTCATCATCAAGCACAAGGATGTGTTTGACGGTTCGTCTGTCACGCCGCAGGTCAGGGCACAATGGCTTCAGGATACTGGCTGGAAAGAAGACGAAGTCAAGCATTATGACAATGCAGGCATTGAATATTCGATTGCCGGCAGGAAGAATGAACTGACGGATGTGTTCAATCTGTTCGGAAGGGACTATATCTGGATCGAAGGCTTTGTATTTGAAGATTACAAGTACGCACGAAGCACGATCAATATTATGGGCAAAGGCAATGTTGTGCTGAATAACCAGTTCAAGAATATTGGTTGTGTATACAATGCACCTTGGTCATGGTCAAATCAGGGTGTGTATCGTCCGGATGTAACCATTCCTGTTGCAGGCGCGGATAATGTCATCCGCAATAACTATTTCCAGAGCGTATACGGCGAAACTTTGTGTTATGACAATCACACACAGGACAGCATCATCTCCGAAAACACTTTCATCGGTGCAATCGGTAAAAATGCAGGTGCAGGCGGCGCGGAATCCTCTACGCTCGGCGGCAGAGCCGATGGAAACCGCAATAACGCCTTTGCATTCAACTATTCCGGCGGTTCCGTCAACGGTGGTACGATCTGGCTTGATATCAGCGTCAGAGATTTCACGGCAGTGCGAAATGTTGCGCACAATACCGCCTATTTTATGTTCAATGAATCTGAATGTACCCGAAACTGGGCGTACGAAAACATCGTTTATAATAGACCGCTGGATGCAAACGGCCGCATGGTCGGCGATACGGAATATTTTATGAATTTCCCGGCACAGCGGATCGAATCGGGATTGTATTCCGCTTTCTGGGATACCGGCTCCACCTGGGACGCACATTGGGTCAGCAATGTGACGTATAACCTCAAAAACGGTATCTCGCTTGACAGATCATGGAACAATCATGTCCGCAACAATATTGCGTATGAAGATACAAACAGTATGTACAGCAGTAACGATACATTTGGCATTCTGGTCAAGGAAACCTCCGTCAACGGATTCCACGCATGGCATGGTATTGACCTCAAAGGCGGCGGTGCGAATATCTTCCGAAGCAATCTGTGGTATTCGCCCCGAAAGACGACCTATGTCCGTTATATGGATCCGTCACAGCCTGCAATTACAGTGGATGCCTTTAATGCACAGATCGGTACAAACTCCAATCTTGGCAAGGATCCGATGTTTGTCAACGCTGCTGCCGGAGACTTCTCGCTGAAAGCAGGCAGTCCGGCAATCGGGGCAGGGGAAGGCGGCATCAACATGGGCGCATATGCCGTCTATCCGAAAACGGATGTCGGCTATAATCAGAAACTTGGTCTGACTGAGAATGTGAATGTCAGCTTCAGCACGCTGAATTCTTCTGTCAAGCCCGGAGATGTCATTGATCTGGAATTGAAACTGAGCAAGCCTGCAACCGATACGATGTCATTTACTGTAACACCGGTTGCCGGTGATGCACGACCGGATAAGGATTACAGCTTTGTGGACAGCCCGAATGTGACGTTCTCGGCAGGCGATACCGCCAAAACCGTTCACGTTAAGATCCTGCCGGGATATGATCTTGACCAGCTTCTCGTTTTCCGCATTGATCCTGCGGGCAGCACAAAGCAAGAGTCAGTCGGTGCAAGAGATATGCATCTTGTCCGAATCCACCGCGAAGAAAAGCACGTTCTTGTCATCAACAATGTCGGTGATTGTATGGGCACTTCGATCGTGGAATATCATGCACCGGGCGAAGTCGTTACGATTGACGCAAAAACCAGACCGGGATACATTTTTGAAGGTTGGCAGCCGGGCATTGATGCAATGGAAGTCAAAACAGAAGGCACACGCGGCACATTTATCATGCCGGATTATAACCAGCGCATTCAGGCAAAATGGAAACTGGACACACAGTATGTTCATGTATCGGGTATCACCCTGAATCATGATTCGCTTGCATTGAACGCAGGGGATAGTGTGCCGATCGCGGCATCAGTCGCTCCGAATAACGCAACGGACAAAGCCGTGCTGTGGACTTCTTCCAATCCGCTTGTGGCTTCCGTCGACAGCAGCGGCGTCGTGACTGCATGGTCTGAGGGAACTGCCGAGATCATCGCAAGAACGCTGGAAGCAAGCGATAAGCAGTATACCGCAAAGTGCAAAGTGGCTGTCACCGGAACGGTTGCACCCGCCGGCGATGTGATTGAAGCAGAGGACTACAATGTGCAGTCCGGCATTGACACCGAGGAGTGCAGCGAGGGCGGCAGCGATGTTGCTTTTATTGAGAACGGCGATTATATTGGTTTCCATGGCATGAACTTCGGCAGAGGCGCAGCTTCCATTGATTTTCGTGTTGGTGCAAACAGCAGTGCCGGAACGATCGAAGTTCGGTTGGGTTCGCCCGATGGCAAACTGATCGGCAGTATGGATGTCAGCGGCACAGGCGGCTGGCAGACATGGAAAACGCAGAGATGCAGCATTGATTCGACGATTGGCGTGAATGATGTCTATTTCGTTTTCAAGGGCGGAGAGGGGTATTTGTTCAATCTCAACTGGCTTCGAATCAACTGTCCCTATGAAAATGACGATTTGCTTGGTGACTGCAATCTGGACGGAGATGTCACGATTGCGGATGCTGTCATGTTGCAGAAATGGCTCGTTTGCGAAAGTGCTGAAATGACCTCCTGGCGTCATGCAGACATGAATAAAGACAATCGACTCAATGCAGTCGACTTGGCACTTCTGAAACAGATGCTTCTGAAAAAGTAAACATATCAGCGACCGCCGCCTGCGCAAATCGCAGACGGCGGTTTTGTATCTGAAATGACGTTGAATAGAATCTACAGTATTGACATTTTCGGAGTGAATTGATATCATAAGGAAAACCACATTATATACAGCAATTAATCAGGAAGAAAAGCAGAAAAATGAGTACATCATTTCAAATGATCACAAAGTATGATATCATCCCAACGGTCAGAGAACTGCTGGACGGACTGAACAAACTGAACCAATTTGAATCTACAAGCATTCATATAGACCAGATTGAAGTGAATATCACAATGGATGAAGGTTGCAGGACAATGCATTTCGACTTTGTTGCAGCATACCGTGGTTCGATGAAGAAAACGAGATAGAAATTATCGTTCTGAACGGACAGCTTGTCTATTTGCGGTCTGTTCAGGATCTTCCGATGACACAGATCAATGATTATCGGATGCACAAAGACAATTACGTGAAAGCTGAAATATGAACAGAAAAAGTCACAGGATTCTAAAATGAACCTGTGACTTTTAATATCCTGTGTGCGGGATGCACAATCATATATTTTCGATAAAAATGACGAATTCCATTTCGCTTGTTTCCTCAGAACACCTTACAAAAATACTGCCGTCAAGGGCTTTGATCAATTCGCGTGCAGTATACAGTCCGATGCCGCTGCCTTCGATTCCCGTGGAATTTGAGCCTCTCCAGTAGCTTTTGAATACAAAAGGCAGTTCATTCTCATTGAGAAGTGCGCCTTTATTCTTAATGGAAATGCACAATCCGTCATCCTGTTTCAGCATTTGAATATGTATGCCATTGCCGTCGCCGTATTTGACTGCATTTTCAATGATTTGTGAGATTGCCCTGAAAATGGCAGCCTGATCGCTTTCAATGAGCGGATTGCCGATACATTCGATCATATACGGAATATGTTTTGTTTCAAGACGATTTGCAAATTCATTTTTGACGAGTTCTGCGAGTTCCTTTAAATAGAAAGGATGAATATTGATCTCATAATTCGTAACAGCAGACGATGATACTTCCAGCAGTTTTGCAGTCAGTTCCTCGATTTTTCGTGCATTGCCGTCAATTTTTTCAGCCGCATCTGTGGCACTTCCCTTATATACGCCTGTGCGTAATGCTTCCACATAAAGCCTGATATTGGCAACCGGCGTTTTTACCCCGTGGGCAATGGAAGCCAGCATGGTCTGACGCTGATATTCCAGATGATTGATATTCCTGCGGTCGTTTTCTAGCAAATCGTTCAGCATATTCATGCCCCAGATATATTTTCCGAAGTGACGATTTTTTGTTTCAGGCAGTTTTTCGGATATCTGAAATTTTGCCAGCTTTTCGGGATACTCTGACAATTTGACGAATGGTCTGATGATACTGCAATTGACATAGACAAGAACCAAAGACGACACCAGCCAACAGAATGCAATGAAGCCATTTACGATCAGTAGGATATTGTATTGTTTGTCATCGCGAAAACTGCATTTTACTAGTCCCGAAAAGCTGCCGCTTTGATCGGATAGTCCGCATATTATGCAATTTTCATTCCCGGATGAGATAGTACTGGCGATATCTTCGGTTGGGATATAATCGACTGCTGTCAGTTCACTCCCGCCGTGATAGGTTGTCCATACAAAAAAGTTCTCGTTGATGACTTCCGTAATAGCAGTATTTTTATCAGCAGCAGCGGAAATATCAGCGCAAATGCGGTTTGCCGCAATGTTTCTTTCCTGAATCGTATGATGCTCTTTTTTCAGGAAAATGCCATTGAAAATGGCTGCCGCAGCAACAAAGGCGGCTGTTTCAAGCACAAATATTTTCAGAAAATTTTTCATGTGGATGCTCCAAAACGGTAGCCAATCTTGTAGACGGTCTGTATCAGCATTGGCGAATTCGGATCATCTTCAAGCTTTTCTCTCAGCCAGCGAATGTGTACACTGACCGTGCTTGGCTCTGTAAAGCAGTCAACGCCCCAGACTGCATTGAAAAGCTGTTCTTTGCTCATTGCCTTTCCTTTGTTTTTCATAAGCACATAAAGCAAATCATATTCCTTAGCGTTCAGTTTGAGGATCATTCCGTTTTTGGAAGCCGTTCTTGCGTGGTGATCAATTGTGATGCCACATTCCGAAATGATCTCATGATTGTCATTTCCGCTTCTTTTCAGAAGTGCTTTGATTTTGGCAATGAGGATATTGACGGAAAACGGCTTGTCGATATAGTCATCCGCTCCGACACCATAGCCGGTGAGTTTGCTTTCCTCGTCATTGAGGGCACTCATCATCAGAATCGGAATATCGCGCACGGCTCGTATTGCCGTGCAGGTTTCAAAGCCGTTCATGTCAGGAAGAACCACATCAAGAAGTATGATACTATAATGATGCTTTTTCAGTGCATCAAGCCCTTTCAGACTTTCCGTACAGATCGTAACGCTGTATCCGGCATTCCTGAGAAAGTCGCCTGTCAGCGAACCAAGTTCAATATCATCTTCAATAATCAGGATTTCATTCATAAGCAGATTCCTTTCAACGATGATGTATTTATTATACACCCAAATCGTGATTCAGTCAAATCTGCCAAGGCTGATAAATTCCGGTGTTTGTGTAATACCGTCTGTTCCTGTGAATACCGCTTGCAGGGAATGGTCGGAATAATCGGCTATCACCATATGGACAACGTATGTTCTCATAATATTGACAATGTCGGTGTCAATTTTTTCTGATGTGAGTAATTCCTTGAAGCGACCAATGGTCATATTGTCCTGTCCGCAGAACATCTTTCTGTATTTCTCCCATCTTGCGGCATTATTTATTTGTCTTGTGATCTGGTCTGCATTTCCATCAGCCACATAGCTGTTGACGATACAGAAGTAATCAGGATCGCTCCATGCAAGATTTTTGACAAGGGGAGTATTGCAATCTCTCAGGATCGGTGAACCGTTTTTCTCTGAGAGGACAAGTTCTGCGCAAAGTGCCTCATTCTTGTCCGTAATGCCAACATTGACGTTGAATGTATATTTATCGCAGTTTTTCAAAAGGTATTCCCCCGCTTCACGGGCTGTGTCATAATTTTCTATTGCATATCGCAGAGCATAGGAATAGCTTGTTTTTCCTTCATATACATATGGTTCATTATATGGCGAACCGACATCGTATTCACTGATCATGACACCATTCTGATTGATGCCTGTGAGAAGGTCGAGCATTCCAAGCGCAGAAACCATAGTGATTGATTTTTCGCCGTTTTTCAGATGAAGCACGCAGTGTACACTGCAAATCTGATTGGAACTGCCTAGCATCCATTCCATGAAACGACAGGTCAGTCTTTCGCCTGAAGCGGTTGCATTTCCGCTTGCTGAAATAGAACTGCATGATGTTGGTCTTAGCACATCAGGGACAAGACTTGCAAGGAAAAGTTCATCCCTGCTGAGTTTATCGTCGCGCACAAAGCCGGATGCACCCATACAGAATGCATCTGCCAGACCGTTCAGCTCGTCGCGATACTCTTTTTCCAGTGTATTCATGAGATAGTTCGTTCTCTTTTTGATCTCGGTATAATCGCCATCCAGATTCTGAAATTCAAAGTTGATCATTTCAAAAATATATGATTCAAGCGCATCAATGCTTTCACCGTCCAATTGACGAAGTGCCTCTCCATAAGCATAACCTGCATGATAATGGTCTGTCTGTTCGAAATCAATCGTAACGTCATAATAGCTTTTTTTCTTTTCTATGACACAAACTCCGTCTGATGAACGAAAAACAGCTTCTGTTTGTTCGACAGTCGGTGCGACACCTTCATAAGACTGCGCGACTGTCAGAGTATCAACAAGGTGGAGTCTGCTTTCGCCCTGTACGGGCTTTTCGAAGCCGTCATAGGAAGGAACAGTGCCGCAGGAGGTCATGAGCGCCGCAGATATCACCACAGCGGCAAGCAGTTTTGCTTTGTTGTTTTTCATGCTGTATCACCATCCCAGTTCCATCAGCCATGCATTCAGATGTTTTTCCCGTTTATCCGCAGTGCTGTCATCCTCAAACCTGCCAAGATTCAGTTCGCCCTTGATGATACCATCAACAAGATAGAGCACACGTTCACTTTTTGCGGCAACCCTGACATTGTGTGTGACCATGAGAATTGCAGTACCATCGTTATTTGCCGCAGTCAGTTCGTTCATAACGTCATCGGCGGCTTTGGAATTGAGTGCGCCGGTCGGTTCATCGGCAAAAATGATTTTCGGTGCATTGATCAGTGCGCGGCAGAGGCAGGCTCTTTGTAGCTGACCGCCTGAAACCTCAGAGATCTCATGATCGGCAGTTTCAATGATGCCAAGCCTGCGCATCAGCATTTCTGCACGATCAATGACTTTCCCACGGTCATTTCCCGCCTGAAAGCCTGCGATCAGTATATTATCCAGAATCGAAAGCTTTTTCATCATGTACATCTGCTGGAAAATGAATCCCATTTCGTTCAGTCTGAGATGCGCCAGCTCCTTTTTGTTCATTTCGGAAAGATTTTTTCCACTAAATATAACAGTACCGGAAGTCATTCTGTCCATACCGCTCATGGTGTATAGCAACGTGGATTTTCCGCTTCCGCTTGGGCCCATGATGCTGACGAATTCTCCCTCATCCACAGTCAGACTGATGTTTTTCAGAACATTGTTGCTGTATGCATTTACAATATAGGTTTTGCAAAGATCGTTCACAGATATCAGTATTCCCATAATATCCTCCTTAATCCTCAGAAATATCCTTTGCATTCGTCTTGTCGATGCTTTGAACCTTCACGACGGCAGTCGCCATGATCGCCGATAGAAATAGCAAAGGAATGAAGAAATATGTGACAGGTATTTCATGCAAGTAGGTAAATCCTGAAAGTTCGAGCGATTCAAAAATCATTTTCACGCCATATGTACCGACAGTCCGGAACAGAATGATTCCGATGATGACAGAGAGTACTGCCAGAATGAGCAATCGGAGCAATTGTCTGATTTTTAGCGTAAAGTCTGAGAATCCGAGACTTTTCAGAAGCGCTGTTTCATTCGTTTCCTCCGTAAGGAAGATATTCAGATACAGATATGTGATAAGAACAGAAACGATGACAGCGGCAGTACCAAGCACTTTTTCCATCAGATCAAAGATCGTATCAAATGGCTGGGTAAATTCCTTTATGACCTCGTCACCTGAAATGATGAAATCCTCACCGAACAAGTCTTTCATCTGTGAGATGACCTGTTCCTTGTCCTCTGAATGGATCTGATTGCTTATGACTTTACTTGAATAATAATAAAGCTCTTTATGTTCTTCCGGAAGCAATATATATGGCGTTCCCGACTCCATGAGATCATAAAAGCCGGTGATCAGCAGTTTTCGGGGCACATACTTTGAACTGACCTTGTCATCATTGTATTCAGTCATATAGAATTCAACATAATCTCCGACCTGAATTCCAAGCTTGGATGCGGTGTAATAGCTCATAACAGCTTCATTCGGCAGTTTTGCCATTGTGCCGCCCTCGCGTATGCGGAACTGATTGATATAGTCACTGTCATAACCAACCTCGAAATATATTTTTCTATCATCATGTAAACAATAAGCATCAGAAGTTTTCATGAAGATGATTTCAGCAGGTATATTATTTTCGCGCATTTCTGTGTTCAGGAGTTCGGCAAGAGAAACATTTTTGGCTGAAGCTCTGCGCTGAAGTTCATTATAGTGTTTCGATGTAACATCATAATCAAAATCCATATGGACATAATTAAAATAGTGTTCAAATTCTTCGCTGATGACCGTATTTTTCAGGTTGAAAACCGTAAGGATAATAAAAATGCCAAGTGCATATGAAATAATCATGAAGATGTAGCGTTTCAGCCGTGATACAACGTCATTCGCGGCAAGAAAAAGTGGTACGGGAATTCTTTTGCATTTTTCAAGTGATATGAATGTGCTTTTATTGAAACGCTCTCCGCGATTCTCCCCATGAATTGCATCAATGACAGAAATTTTGTCGATTCTGCGCATGATACGCAGTGAAAACAGAATGATAAGGAGTACGATTCCAAGAACGGAAAGGGAACCGATCAATATCTGATTGATAAATGAAGGAAAGATGTTATTGGTATTGAAGGTGATGAGCATGATTTTTGAAATCGGAAAACCAATCACAATACCGATCAGACCGCCGCTGACTGCAAGCGCAATATATTTTGCAGTCAGCAGCCATTTGAAACTGAATGAATCAATTCCGATGGCAGACATGATACCGATTTCTTTTTCGTCCTCTTTCAGCGCAGAGAGCATTGTAAAGCGGATGGTCATAAAAATAATCAGGATCATAAAGACACTAATTAATATCAGTGCAAATGAAATCACAAGGGGGATAATTGTATTTGCAGAGTATTCATCTGCTGCGGAACCTGAAACAGTACATTTTACCTTATTATCGATAATATAGTCGATGTATTCCTTCGTTATATCTACCACACCATCATAATCCAAATTGAATGATATTCCCAATTTATCCAGCATCACTGGGAAATTCTCGGCAAGCAGTTCAAAATCCGCATCTGAAAATACGAAGCGGCCGCCGAAATTGTCAATTGCCACGCCTTGTTTCAGGAAGCATTGTACTGTAAATTCATAGACATTGCCGGAATAGGTCGTAATATGTACCTGATCGCCAATACTGAGCGTCTTATTTAAATCGATCGGAACGCCAATTTTTCCATTTTCGATCCATACAGGCTGATCATTCGTATCAAACAACAAATCATTTGTGTAGGGTATTTTTGTCAGATACATATTACGAAAGGAAAGGTCGGGATTGATATTATCATGTTCCGGAAACGTGATGAGCTTTTGGGAAATCTTGATGACTTCATCCGTTGAATAGCGCAGGACATCCTGATCGTTGTCAAGCATCGCTGTAAATTGTTCTGCCTGTTCGTTTTTGTTATCCGTATGATGTGGAAAAAATACAGTCAGATCAGAAATGTGGCAGATTTCTCTGGTATAGTCATTTCCGGTGATGCGGGAGTAAATCATGACTGCGCTTGCAAATACAAGAGCTGCCGCCGAAATCATGAAAAAAAACAGTACGATGTTGAGTCCTTTTTTATGCCGAAGGTCGTTTTTTAGTATTCTGAAAAACATATTCCCACTCCTTTATTCCTGTTTGTTTGGTTTACAATTATAGTATAGCATATATGAATTTAAAAAGTCTTTAAATGATGGAAAATGTCACAGCGAAAGAAAAACTGTACCGATGGAATACAGTGTCCCATCCTTGCATGGAAAAGCAACAGCCATGCATTTTCTGCATGGCTGTTGCTTTTTTTACGGTTTCTGGAGTGGCGTATCATACGGGCCAAGGTCAATGCTGGAAGTGATAATGTCATCACTTTCAAAACGGATAATACTCATTTCTGCTGTTTCGTATTTTGCTTTCATTATTTCTTTGCCTCCTTGAAGTATGCCTTTGCGGCATCATTATACTGTGCGATTGCTTTCACAAGATTTACAAGTGCAGTATCCTGACTGTTCTTTGCTGCCTGATAGCAATATGTCATTGGTGAATAGGTAACATCAAATGTGTTTTGACCTTCCATCACGGAAACTGTGAAATCCTCGCTGAGCTTATTCGGTGAGATGTTCTCAATTTCAACGTAGTAAAGTCCATTATTTTCACCAATTGCAAGCTTTTCAGAACCATTCTTGAATGTAATGTCTTTGATATTGTCCGCCTTAAAGAACAGTCTGAGCGTCATGTTGCTGAGCATTGAAAGGTTTGCGCCTGCAAATTTTACCGTATTGCCTGCGCCTGCGGTATATCCGTGTTCCTGAATGACATATTCTGATACATCAGAAGGGGTGCACGGGAGCGTATCTTTTTTGTACCCCTTGAAAGTCTGCGCATATGCACCATAGTTGAGCATTGCTTTTACAAATGGCGCAGCCTCTGCATATTCGACATTCTCCTTCGTATGTGCAAGGAGATAATCTGCATATTCCTTCACAGAATAGCTGTACTTCGTGCCATCGGCTACCAGTGTCATGATTTGTGCTGTGATCGTATCTGCCATTTCGGTTGCAGCGACTTTGCAATTGAAAATATAATATTGTTTGCCGTTCATATAAGTCGGCTGTACGTCACGGACAAGCATCTTATCATCGGTACCGTTCGGATACGTGACAAGCAGGTATGCATTTTCATCTTTGATTACAGGCTCAGCAAGCTCCATATAGAAGTTCACACTAATAGAGCCGTCCAGAGAGAGTGAATATCCAGCCAGTTTTGCGCCGATGCCGTCCTCAAATGCGCCGCAGTTCTTGCAGATACCGTCTTGATAGTTGTGACCTGATGCAGGAAATGTATTTTCTGACATCCATGTTTCAAAATTCTCAATTTCCTTTGTGCAGTCAGCATCTGAGAAATACTTACCGCAGTCAGTGCAGTACCAGTATTCTGTATGACCGTCCTCAGTACAAGTTACATCCTTCTTTTCGGAATGAAGTGTATGATTTTTCATTCCGCTGGTATTGGAATAGGTAACGCAATGCGTTGTCAAATAAACTCTGCCGTGATTGCTGTCGAGAACCGGTAAATCATCTTTTATGCCTTCGAGCTTTTGGAAGAATGCAGGAGTGTCAGCCTGTGTTTCACCGCCGTTCAGAAGCCAGCAGACTTCACCGCTTGCAAATTGTTCGGCAGACTTTACTTCTGTTGAATCTGCATAATCAGGTCCACCGCCTCTGCCATTTACACCCTCAGCTCCAAGGTAATAGCAGTTTTCGATTAATTTGCTTTCACCACTTCCGTTGATACTGCCGACATACGTATTACCTGAAACTGCACCTTTATTATAGCAGTTTTTAATCATTATAGTAGGTTGGCCGGTATAATTGTCTTTACCACAGATACCGCCGACTATCGTATCCCCTGAAACTGCACCTGTGTTATAACAATTTTGGATTGTGTTTTTGTCATCGTTATATCCGCAGATACCGCCGATAAAACTATTACCCGAAACCTTGCCTGTGTTATAGCAGTTTTCGATTACCCTTTTAGAGATATATCCGCAGACACCGCCGACATAAGAATTGCCTCTCACTGTACCTGTATTAGAACAGTTCTGAATTGTGACAAGTTTGTTTAACCCACAGACACCGCCAACTTTTTCATCACCGCAGAAATAGCTGTCAGAAACAGTCAGATTCATAATCTTGTTTTTAGACTCACCATTACTAACGAATCCGAACAAGCCGACATAAGTTGCACCGCTGTCATTGAAATAAAGTCCGCTTACTGTGTGACCTTCACCGTCAAATGCGCCGATATATTTGCTTGAAATATTTCCGATAGGTGTCCATGCTCTGAAATCGCCTTCATTAAGCTCGCCGTTTTCGTTAAGAACACCGCTGTTTACTGTGATGTCATTTTTAAGAACAGCGTTTGCGTAGCTGATTTGTTTAACACCTCCAAGTGTTCCGTTTACAAGACCAGCAAACCAGTAAAGCTGACCTGCATTTGAGATTTCGTAAACATCATCACTTGTCTCGCCGTCGCCGTCAATATCGTAAACGTCTTTAACAGTTGTCGCTGGCTGATAACCGTCACAAATAGTACAGAAGCCGTTTTCGTATGAATGTTCCTGATCTTTGTTTTCATGATTATAGTAATCGCTTACTCCGTCGCAGGCT
>JAZUJW010000085.1:0-5345 GCA_045642925.1 Oscillospiraceae bacterium | reverse complement strand
GAGGAACCACCCGTTCCCATTCCGAACACGGAAGTTAAGCTCACTCGCGTCGAAAATACTCGGATGGAGACGTCCCGGGAAGATAGATCGATGCCGGCACTCTTTCAGCCAGAGATTTTTTCTCTGGCTGTTCTTATATCTGCGGGCCATTAGCTCAGTTGGTTAGAGCTCCCGGCTCATAACCGGTCGGTCCCGGGTTCGAGTCCCTGATGGCCCACCAAAAAGCCTCTCTGATTCTTCAGAGAGGCTTTTTTCATGCCCGAAAAAATGCGCGAAACTGTTGCATTTGTGCTGTAGATATGGTATACTGATAATGTTTGGACAAGAATCTGAAAATTTCACACATAGGAGGAGCAATCTTGAATCAGGACAGAATAGAAGCCGTTCCTGCAAAAGAAGCCGCGCTTCTGGTACAGGATATTTTAAGTGAAGTCCGTAAAGTCGTTGTGGGCAAGGATATCATTATTTTAAAGGTAATGCTTGCAATTCTTGCGAAAGGTCATGTGTTGCTGGAAGATATGCCCGGTGTCGGCAAGACAACACTGGCACTTGCATTTGCAAAAACACTTGGTCTGGATTATCATCGTTTGCAGCTGACACCTGATGTTTTGCCAACCGATATTACCGGTTTCTCGATTTATAATAAGAACGAAGGTACGTTCGAATTCAAAAAAGGAATAGCGTTCTGCAATCTTTTGCTGGCTGACGAGATCAACCGTACTTCTTCCAAGACGCAGGCGGCACTGCTCGAGGTGATGGAAGAAAGCAGCGTGACGGTTGATGGTGTTACATATCCGATGCCGCAGCCGTACTGCGTGCTGGCAACACAGAATCCTGTCGGTTGTGTCGGTACACAGATGCTTCCCGAATCTCAGCTTGACCGTTTTATGCTGCGTTTGCACATGGGTTACCCTGACCTGAAAAGTGAAGTGCAGATCATGCAGGCGAGAAGCGGCGTGAATCCGCTTGACCAGGTCAAGCAGATTCTCCAAGAACGCGATATTCTCGCGTTGCAGGCAACTGTGGAGCAAGTTCATGCGGAGGACTCCATTTATCAGTATATTGCAGAGCTTTCGGAAGCAACCCGTTCGCACGAAATGCTGCGTCTGGGTGTCAGTCCACGCGGTTCGCTGGCGCTGATGAATGCTTGTAAAGCGGTTGCTGTGGTGCGCGGCAGAGATTATGTCATTCCGGATGATATTTCCGTGGTGGTGCATGAGGTCTTTGCGCATCGACTGATGCTGTCTTCACGCGCTCGCATGGCTGGGCTTTCAGCAGATGATGTGCTCGATGAGATCATTGATTCCGTCGCCGTGCCTGCATTGAAAAAGGCTTAAGATATGTGGATTTCGATTTTGACATATACCATCCTCGTCGTAGTTCTTGTTTTGTTCTGGATTCTGTACCGCGGGACGCTCTCTTTACAGCTTTTGCTGACGGGAATTGCGATTCCGCTGATATTGTATGTCATCCTCCGGATTCAGCGAAAATGCCTTCATGTACAGATCCGCAGAAATGTTTCGGAAGTGTCAAAAGGCGAACCGTTTCAGTGGATCTTGCAGATTCGGAACAGTTGTCTTTTCACGATTCCGAATGCATTGATCGTTTTAGAATATCGCAGCCGCACGGAGGATATTCCGCGCCGTACAACTTTACGTATCCCGCTTCTCGGCATGAATACACAGCGTGTTCTCCTGAATTTTCATGCCAATAACTGTGGTGTGATGGAGATTCGTCTGATTTCGATGCGTATTTATGACTCGCTGCGGCTCTTTTCGCTGAATGTTCCGAGTCGGTGCAGCAATAAACTGCTTGTGATGCCTGAATATGCAGAGGATAAGATTTCCGATTGGACACCGCCGGATGAGAATGCCGAGGATGCGACAGAATATTCAAAGACCAAGGCGGGCGATGACCCTTCTGAGGTGTTTGAAATTCATCCATACCGCAGCGGTGATGCCGTTTCGAGAATTCACTGGAAACTCAGCTCCAAGCTGGATGAACTCATGGTAAAAGCGTACAGTTTGCCGATTCATACAGATATTTTGCTGCTGCCGGATTATCGCAGAGTCTATGATGTGTCGGATTCTGCGGAACGGATAGACACTGTGCTTTCTGTACTGTATGCGATTTCGAACCGCTTCCGCAATGAGGGCAGAGGACACAGCATTTTATGGTACAATGCGGCATCTCAAGTGTACAGTTCTTGTTCGCTGACGGAATCGGATGATTTGGAACAACTGATGCGTGAGATGATGGAGAATGTACCGACTGATTCACATTTGGACTTTGTACCGGATACACTTCGTGAAGATATCCCTTGTTCTGAGTTGATACTCATTACTCCGAAACTGGACGCGATGACACTGCATCTTCTGCCTGCTTTGGCAGAACGCAGACAATTGACCGTTTTTTATGCAATTGCAGAAGGGGAATCCGATGAACCGCCTGAAGCGGCGGCAGGCTTCGACTGTATTCCCATTCGGATTCCGAAGGCTGCTTTGAAAGAAGCAAAAGTGAAACTGGAGGAAGGAGATGAGCTGCTGTGCGAAGCACACCTCTGATTGCCGAATCGCTCCCGCACAAAGACGGTCTGGTGCTGCATGATTCGATTTCGATGTCCGTTCGGACGAAACGGCTGTTTCCGCGAATGCTGCTTCGAATCGTGCTTGCGATGCTTGGCGTTTCCTGTTCGGCATATTGTGTACAGGGCTTCTATCTGTTTCCATTTGATATGGAATTTATCAGTGCCTTTACGGTGCTGGTGACCGCTGTTTGCGGCATGATGTTTTGTTTGCCGCGAAAACTGCGGTGGAGTGTGATTTTCCTGCTGTTGGGCTTTGAAGTGATGGTCTATCGATACTGGGAGGAATGTCTGGCAGGTTATCGCACGATTTTGCGTGTGATAATAGCACAGGTGGAACATAAACCGCGTATGTCAGATCTATCGACCTTTACCGAACGATGGAATGAACAGCAGTGTGCAACCTTTTTTGCGTGTGTGATCTTGTTCCTTGTGATATTCGGTGTGACCTATTTTCTGGTACTGAAACCGAATTTTCTCTTTTGTTTTGTATTGACATTTCCATTTCTGGAGTGCGGTCTGCTGTTTGGTTATGAAACAGATAGCAGGGCAGTATTCGGCATGGTATCTTTCTGGCTGGCGGTGCTTGCACTGCAATTTTCAGGAAGCAAACTTCGCATCAAGCGAAAAATTGCCAAACTCGACCGCAATCGGATGCTTTCCGTTGACCGTGTTGATTCACGGCTGTATGCGGGAGAGGCAACGGCATTGGTACTTCTTCTGCTGACGTTTGCGGTCGGTGGTCTGATGATGAATCAGACGAAATCCTATGTGCGCAGTGAACGAATCGACAGACAGCGCGGTATTCTGCAAACGAAATTCAGCAATGCGTCTTTTAATGATATCATGGGCATTCTGAACAAGATTCCGCTTCCTGTTGAGCCGAATATGCTGATGGATGAAGTGGAGCTTTCCGGTCAGGGCAATGTGTCTTTTGACGGCGGTGTGGTGATGAATGTATCTTTGCCGATGAATCTGCCGCTGGATGATGTATACCTGAAAGGCATTGCACGCGGACAGTATACGGGAAGCGGCTGGACAACGATGGCAAGGGCATACCGCGCCAACAAAGACGTGTTTTCGGCATTGGTTGATTTACGGCAGTTCCCGCAGACGTTGGATTTCAGCGGTATCTATCAGGGAAAAGAACAATTGCCGCTCATGCATATCAAGACCGTGAAAACGGAGCTGGTCAATTATCTGCCGTATCAGACGCGTATTATCGCAAATGAACTCAAGTCGTATCTTTTTGATACAGAACTGCGGATGAAGAGTCAGTCGGATTACACGATTTCTTTGGATACGTCTTTGCCGCCTGATTTTTCCAGAATGCCAATTGGTCTGCGTGATACTCGTTCGAGTAATAAAGCGATGCGGGATTACGAAGATTTTGTGTATGAAAATTATGCATCTACAGCGATTGATGATAGTCTGGAAGAATCGGTTTTCAAGCCGTTTCGGGAATATTTTCAGGCGAGCGGAGCACACAGCGATTATGCATCCGAACTGGAAGTTGTAAAGCAGTACATCTGGGAACGCGCAGATTATACGCTTTCTCCCGGTGATACGCCGCGTGGAAAAGACCTTGTTGCATATTTTCTGAATGAAAATCACGCTGGTTACTGTGCGCATTATGCATCGGCGGCGGTGTTGCTTTGCAGAAGCATTGGTATTCCTGCGCGTTACTGTCAGGGATATGTCATGAGTAAGGCAGATTATCTGATTGCGAAGCAAGCGGCAGAACACAAGGGCGAGGCAGTGATACCGATTTACGACCATCGTGCGCACGCATGGGCAGAAATTTTTGTTCCCGGAATCGGTTGGATTCCCTATGAATTTACAGAAGATGTGCAATCGCAGTGGAACAGTGCGATTCATTACATTGATGAAAGCACAACGGAACTGGTGACGACAGAGATGACGACAGAGATGACGACTGCGGTGACAACAGCGGTGACGACAGTTGCGACATCTTATACAACCGTTGTGACAACAGTGAGTGTAGACAACAGCGATGGCGGGGAGGGCGATTCATCGACTGATACGCCAAAAGAGCCGTTCCTTTCGGCAAAAGCAAAGGTAGCGATTCTGGTATGCATTCTGATTGCAGGGGCAGTGATGCTTGCTGTGTGGGTGATGCGGAAGTATCATGCGAACATTGTGGTACAGCGGAAGCAGAAGATGCTGAATGGAGAGCCGAATGCGGCGGCTGGGACAGCGTATGGATTTTTATTGAAGCTGCTTTCGTTGGAGGGCATTGTGCAGGGAAATCTGCGGCATGAACAGTTTGCGGCATATGCGCAGGAGCGGAGCAAATATTTGCCGAAAGACAGTATGGCGGATGTTGTAGCGATTGTGCAGGAGGCTGTATTCAGCGGGCGGCAGATTGCGGCAGAAGATGTACAGAAGCTTTATGAAACGGTAGAGGCGACGGCGAAGCATATGTATGAGAGTGCTGATAAGAAAGCGCAGTTCCGATTAAAGTGGATTCATCACATTGTAGCGTGATGCAAAAAAACGGCTCTTTTATTGAGGATTCCAAAGGGAATTGATTCCCTTTGGCGAAGTCCAGAGGCAGCGCCTCTGGACGCCAACAGACTGCAAGCAGTCTGCACCGCAGAGCGCGAAATCCCCTCGTGTCATACCCAACATAAATAAAGAGAGGCAAGAAAAACGTGATTACTCGTTTTCTTGCCTCATTGTCTTTTTAGCGGGTACTGCATGGGGGAACCCCTTAATAGGGTTCCCCCATACCCCCTCC
>JAZUJW010000084.1:0-9146 GCA_045642925.1 Oscillospiraceae bacterium | reverse complement strand
CGCTTGGGCATCAGCTCCGTGAGCACCTCGCTCTTCAGACGGCGAAGAAGGATTCCCTCCCGGCGCAGATGCTCGCCCAGCAGCTCCGGCTTGGCCACCACGTCCGAACGGTAGCCGTAACACCACTCCCGGGTGAAGGATTCCCAGTCGCCCAGAAAGTGGAAATCCAGGATATTCACTACGTTCCAGATCTCGCCGCCGTTGTTGTAGATGGGCGTGCCGGACAGTCCGATCACGTTTTCGCAGGATTCCGACAGCAGACTGGCCGCGGAATACTTGCCCGTGCCGTTGCGGCGCAGCTCCTGCATCTCGTCGAAGATCACCGTGCGCAGGCCCAGTTTGGGCAGCACATCCTTCCAGCCCCGCAGGATGAGGTAGTGGCAGATGTAGATGTCCGCCTCCGGCAGGTCGTAGGGCGTGAGCCCTTTGATGACGTGAACCCGGGGATTTCCCGGCAGGAAGCGCCCGATTTCCCGCTGCCAGTTGCGCACCAGATGGGGCGGCATGACCACGATGGCCGGGTACGCCGCGGTGGCGGCCAGAAACGCCAGCGCCTGCACGGTTTTGCCCAGACCCATTTCATCACCAAGCAACACGCGCTCCTGATGAAGAATATATTTGACACCAAGCTCCTGATATCGTCGAAGCTGGCAGAGCAGCCCGTCGGGGAATAGGCATTCCTCCTGAACGGCGCGGGCAAGGTCTTCGGGCAGCCCATATTGACTGTCATCAGTACCGAGTGCGCCCGGAACAAGTTCTTCCAGTTCCGAGAAGACTGCGATGGAATTTTGCTGAAAATCCTCCCAGACCGTTTCGGCATCAGGTGTTGCAACTGCCATGATCTCAGCGCACTTTGCCCGCAGTTCGGTCTGATAACTGCCCGCGCACATACTGTTCAGATGCGCATAGCTTTCTAGCACCCTTTGCTTTTCGGTTGTTGAAAGAAATAGCCAGTTGACACCGTCTTCCACCGCTTTCAAGTCGTATTCCGACAAACGCAGATTTTCCTCAAAGGGACGGTGAAACGCCATGAGAGCATCCTGCATTCGCATAAGCGAGCGATACACGTAAATTTCCTGCAATAGCGCGGTTGATTCGTCCGTTCGGTTGTCCGCACTGATCTTGATCTTTGCACTGGAAACAGATTGCTCCGCCAGTCTGGATGCCAGTAATTTCATCGCAGATGCGGCAGTTTCGCTGATTCCGTGCGCGGATGCAAGTTGATGCACGGATGCAGAATAGATATCTGCCATGGTTTGGAATCCGTAATCGCGGAGCGTTTTGACACGAAAGCCGCTGCCGGATTCACGATTCAGTTCCTCCACAGGAATCGTTTCGAGAATGTGCAGCACCTCAGCCATGATCATGCGGTTTGCAGCGTCGATGACGGCGGTGCGAGCGGTTTCGGTGCGTTGCGCTGCTTGCATGCGAAGATCCTGATTCTCTGCGTTTTTTGCAATCAGTTTCCGGACAGACGCCACAGGGTCAGCGGCATTTGAAACGGTTTGCAATTCGCGGCGGAATTCGCGGCGGTTCTCCATAAAATCCATCTGTGCGGCAAGCTCTGCCTGATAACGCAGTGCGTTGGTGTCGACATCACAGGCGTGAATGGTCTGTGCATAGGAATTCGCAAGAAGCTCCGACAAAAACACATATGCCTGATTTGCCCGTTCTTTTTTCTCGGAGGAAGTCACCAGCCATTTGAACTGATTCGTGCCTGCCGAAACGGTTTTCAGATTTCGATCAACGTCAGAAGCATAGCGGCTTTGGAGCAGCTTGCAGCTTTCGGCAAGGGGACGGCTGCCGCGGTATCGGACAAGTGCGGCGGTGAGGACTCGAAACACACTGTCCGCCTGTTCTGAGGGACGACGGGCAGCAAGGTCGGCTTCCACCCATTCCGAAAAGGCACGAATGCCGATAAGACGCTGTGTTTCGTTCCGCACATCTGCGGTGCAGTCAAGATGAAAGCGAACGGCATCTCTGCTTTTTTTTTGTAGCTGCTTGTGTTCCGCAATCAGTTCCTTTGCCTCTTTGCCTGTGAATGAACGTGCCATGCGTCTGCTCCTTTCGCTGTGAAGATCCTATCTATATTGTACTTGCAAATGCCGCTTTTGTCAATAGAAAAAGCCGCTGTATCCAAATCCGTGTGCTTCTCTCATAACAAACAGAGTCATTCTTCACTTTGTGTTGCATGGCATGACAAACAGATTTTCATGCAAAAAAACTTCACATCGTCCACAATTTTTGAATATTGTGCATTGACATCAACTTATTTATCTTGTATAATGACAAAATAGATAGAAATTCAATAAATAATCTTTTGGGCAAGGATGTTCACCTCCTTCTTTCATCGTAATGCAATGTGACGAATGTCCGCTGCTCAAAGGTTATCTATATTTTCATTTTTTAGGAGGAATCAATTTGAAACAGACAAAAAGGAAAAGATACGGAAGTTTATTTCTTGCGCTGTGTCTGCTGGCAGAGATGTCAGCACCCGAATGGAATGCTTCGCCTGACCGTTATGTTCATGCGGCAACTGAGTATCGCAATGCGACAGTAGCAAGTCAGGGAACAAAAAAGGATGAAGCTGTGATTCGCGGAAGCAGTGCAGCTGTAATCTATGATGCGGATCTGAAATCAAATGTACTTTCCCTCGGCGGGGGGGCATTTGGCTCAGGCTGGCTGCAGCTTCCGGAATTGTTCAAGTCAGGCTGCAAGGATGGTTTTTCCGTCGGTATGAAGATCAAACTGGATTCGTCTGTTTCCAACTATTCCAGAATCTTCCAGTTCTCACCGATCGCGTTTGGCGGCGGCAATACAGACGGCTACAATTCACCCGATATTTCGATTGATGTCAATGATAAGACCGCTTTCCGTGCAAGCGTTTTTGCAGGCACATCTTCAACGGCGGATGCACGTTCGATCTTTACGCTCAGTTCAGCTCCCGATTCTGATTGGCATGACCTGACGGCTGTCTATTCACCGAGCGGAGCAGATTTTTATCTCGACGGCAAGGCACTTTCCAAATCAGGCGAGGGCGCAGACGATCTTGCAGATGCCTGTGCAAGCCTGTTCAACGGTTCGTTACTTTCATCGTATACATACTGCGGTATCGGTCATTCGCTCTATAATGATAATGATCTCCGCGCAAAAATTGATGATCTCTGTTTCTACGATTATCCGCTGAAATCCTCACAAATTGCATCACCGTCCGATGCACTGCTGCAATACAGTTTCGAAAATGATACGATCACAGAAGGCGAACCGTCAACGGATCCCGAGGGTTCGCGTGCGCCTGACGGCACATCAGTCACAAGCATTCCTTCACTTCAGGTGGCTTCGCCTGATGGCTCACTGACCGTAAAATTCTGGCGTGATGGAAACGGCAGATACTATTATTCCGCAAATAAACTGAGTGACGGCATTGACGGAATTGTGATCCAGCCGTCCCGAATCGGTATCGTCACAACAACAGAAGATCTTGCAAGCGGATTCGGACAGACTGACCCGACTGCAACCATCGAAGATCATGATGAAACGTATGAAATGCCCTACGGCAAGCATACAACGATCCGTGACAACTATACGGAGATCTCGTTCCCGCTTTCAAAGGGCAACAGTACGCTGACCGTCACCCTGCGTGCATATAATGACGGTATCGGTCTTCGCTACGGGCTCAATCATGGTGCTTCGATCAAAGAGGAGCAGACTCAGGTGATGTTCCCCGGCGAATCGACATTCTGGGGCAACTGGCCGAACAATACATACGAATGGGATATGGTCGAACTGCCGCGTGACAGAGCAAATGAAACCAACGCGACATATTCCTGCCCATACACCGGCGTGATCAATGACCGCTATTGGGTCACGGTCTCTGAAGCAAATGTGTTCAATGAGGAAACGCCATACTGCGCAGGCACCTTGCAGTTTGTCGGAAATTATCATAGCCTGCGCTTCAAGGGCGGCAACAAGGTTCAGGGCATCTCCTTCGACAAAGCATTCCAGACCCCTTGGCGTGCTGTCGTGATCGGTGATTCCCTGAATCAGATGGCTTCCAGCGACCTTATTCTGAATTTAAACCCGCCCTCCCGATTGGATGATATTAGTTGGGTGAAGCCCGGAAAGCTTGCGTGGTCATGGTGGAGCAGCGGCGGCGATTCACCTGTTGAATATCATACGCAGAAAGACTATATCGACTTTGCTGCTGAAAACGGCTGGGAATATGTCTGCGTTGACTTTGGCTGGGCACTCTGGGATGACAGTGCAGCCAAGGTGAAAGAACTCTGTGAATACGGCGCATCAAAGGGCGTCGGCATCTGGCTCTGGTACGGTGTCAATAATTCCGGTCACAGCGGCTATAAGGACAGTCAGGGACATCCCGCATATCCGTACTATTCGCTGCTCGATGAGGCAACCATCGTGCGTGAATTCGAGCGTGTCAGCGGACTCGGCGTCAAGGGCGTCAAGGTCGATTACTACGAAAGTGATACACAACAGACCATGAAACAGATGTATCTCTGCGCAACGATCGCTGCAAAGAATAAACTCATGGTGCTGTTCCACGGCTGCACGCTTCCTCGCGGTGAGAGCCGTACCTATCCAAATGTCGTTTCGTTTGAGGCAGTCAACGGCACGGAGTATTACAAGTGGTTCACCAGCCCCTCGCTTGAAAACCGTGTCTCCTATACCTTCACAAGAAATGTGGCAGGCTCGGCAGACTTTACCCCGACCGGTATTCCTGTACTGAACAGTAAGGCGACAGCAGGCTTTGCGCTTGCAGATGTTGTCAACATTGAATCAGGCTTGCAGCACTTCGCACATTCGGTTTATACCTATGAGGGTTCCTCTGCTCTGCCGTTCCTGAATGATGTTCCTGTTGTCTGGGATGACATGAAAGTGCTTGACGGCAGACCGATGCAGTTTAATGTCACGGCTCGCCGCAGCGGCACCAACTGGTATATCGGTGCATCCACGATCTCGGCACGAAAAATCAGCATCAAGCTCTCCGAACTGATTACCGATGACGGCACATACAATGCCTACATCTTCCACGATAATGCGAACGGCAGCGATCTCGAAGTCACCGTCAAGGAGGGTCTCACCAAGAAAGACGTGATTGAGCAAAGCCTGCTTGCAAACGGCGGCTGCGCGATAAAGATTACCAAAGGGTCAATGAAGCTCACCACGCCGTATTCCAACTATCTCAGCTATGAGGCTGAAAAGGCAAGCATCGGAAGCGGTGCAAAAATCACAGACGGCAGTGACGGCAGATACAGCTCAAACGGCGCATATGTCGGATATATCGGTGGCAGCAACAACGGCAGCGTGACATTTACCAACGTTACCGCTCCCACAGACGGCGAATATACGCTCCGCATCTATTATGTTTCGGGCGAACCGCGCAGTCTGAAAGTCGATGTCAACGGCGCATTTTCACAGAAGATCGACAACTGCTATGCGAATAAGGGGGACTGGACAGGCATCCGTGCGGTCAATGTTCAGGTCAAGTTGAAAGCAGGACAAAATACGATCAAGCTTTACAACGATCAGGGCACTGCGCCCTCTGTGGACAGAATCGCACTCGCAATTCCGAATGATGATGTGCTTGCAGGCGATCTAAACGATGACGGCGTTGTGAATGGCATTGATCTCACACTGCTCAAGCGTGGTCTGATGAATGGCTTCACAGGCTCTAAGGAAGAACACGCAGCAGATTTCAACATGGACGGCAAAATAGATTCCGCTGATGTCAGCAGCATGGTCAAGTTCCTGACTGCACGGACATAAGAACAACAATACAAAGGGTGAATCTGAACAAATCAGAATAGAAAAAGGGTCCTAAGCAGCGAATTACTTCTTAGGACCCTTTTCATTTATACATCTGATACGAAGTCAGGCTTCATGGAAGCAGCCTTATGAATATCAGGATTGACTTTATGCTGCGGGTATGCTATCATGATGCCATAGAAACCAAAAGGAAAATAATGAAGCAGCCCACTATGTACGTTTGCTAACTACGATTCATTTCGTAAGACGGAGACATACCCGGTGGGCTGTTTTTCTATTTCTGTAAAAAGAGGATATTATGCCAGAATGAACATTACAAAATATCAATTATCCCTTGGTATAAAAAGGATTTGTTATTGTAGCGGATTTTATTGACATTTACATAACAATACTGTATAATAGTGATAGGAGGTGCGTTAACATGCGAAGAAAGAACAGACTATCATTTCTTTTGGCTTTGATTCTATCGGAATCATCCATCGGAATGAATTATCCGATTCATGTAGCTGTACAAGCTGCTGACACTGTTGAAACGCTGTCAGGAGATGTCAATGCTGATGGCACCGTCAGTATCGCAGACGCAGTTATGCTTCAGAAATGGCTGATCAATTGTAGCACTGAGCTTACAAACTGGAAAAATGCTGATTTATCCCAAGACAACGTCGTCAATACAGTCGATTTCACGCTTTTGAAACGGAAGTTGATTCTCGGTGCAAATCCATCACTTTATGCAGGACTTGTGATCAATGAAGTATGTACATCGAATAAAACTTCGCTGAAAGACAGTAACGGCAAATCGCCTGACTGGATCGAAATATATAACAAGTCATCGAAGGACATGGATATATCCGGAGTCGGCATCTCAGAAGGGAATAAAAAACGATATAAATTCCAGTTTCCTGAGAATACTGTGATAGAAGCGGGCGGATACATACTTGTTGCCTGTGATAAAGATTTGCTGACCGAAGGAATGGAATATGTTGCACCGATCAACCTCTCAGCAAGCGGTGAAACTGTTTATCTGACTGCTCCCTTACTTTCTGACGGAAGCAATGGTGCAGATATTGATATTGTGACCGTACCTGAACTTGCAACAGATGTCACATACGGAAGATTCAAAAACGGCTCCGATGTTTTCGATTTTCTTTCACCGTCACCGAATGCCGAAAACAGCGAAACACAGGCTGATTTTGTTGAATCACCCTTGTTTTCAAAAGAGGCAGGATTCTATGAGGATGCATTTGAGCTGACACTCTCGTCAGTTCAGTCAGAAACGATTTACTATACAACAGACGGCTCTGATCCGACGTCTTCCAAAACTGCCAAGCTGTATTCAGCACCGATCAAAATCTATGACAATACAAATGACGCAAATGTATTGAGTGCAAGAACTGACATTACGATTGAAAGCTATTATCCGAATGAGCGTCCGGGCTATCAGGCACCAAGCTACAAGGTGGAAAAAGGCATGGTCATCCGTGCGGTATGCAAAAACAGCTCAGGAAATTTCGGAAAAGTAGTCACAAACGGATACTACATCAATAAAAACTATATCGGGAATTCGTATTCTAAATACAGTGATATGAAAGTGATTTCCGTTTCGACAGATGCAGACAACCTGTTCGATAAAGACAATGGAATCTATGTTGTCGGCAACGATTACAAATACACAAATTGGAAGTATGCAAATGATGTAAGGCATAATACCAATTACAACTGGGGCAAAACAAGTGCACTTCCGACAGAGCAGATCGAAAAGCCTTGTAATATTCAGGTGTTTGAGAACGGAAAGCTTGCATTTTCGCAAGATGTCGGCATGAGAATCTCCGGAAATTATTCCAGAGGCTTTGCCCAGAAAAGTCTGAAATTCTATGCCCGTAAGGAATACGGCAAAGGCAAGATGGAGTATGAATTTATCGATGGTCTGACCGATATCAACGGCAATCCGATCACTTCGTTTGATAAGATCACGCTTCATAACGGCGGCTCGGATTACCCCTGGCTGCACTACCGTGATGAGGCAGTCAACAAAATGATCAGCGGTATGGACACCATCACGCCGCTGAGTTCGGAGGGCTGTGCCGTATTCATTGACGGTGAATTCTGGGGCTTCTACTTCATTCGTGAACGCAGAGGTGAATCTTTCATCTCTGAACATTACGGTATAGATAAAGACGATGTTCTGTATATCAATACCCCTGAAAATAACGAGAGCGTTGCTTCTGACCTGAAAGACATCATCAATTTTGCATATGAGAATGACCTTTCCGTGGATGCGAACTACCAAAAAGTCTGCAACAAAATTGACATTGACAGCCTGATCGACTATATCTCCGTAGAAACCTATGTATGCAATGCTGACTGGTCAGGCAATTCAACACCCGGCGAGTATCCTTTCTACTGGAACTGGGATATGTGGAGAACTAAATCGACCGATCCCTCTCAGGATTACTATGACGGCAAGTGGAGATATGTCATCTACGACCTCGACCAGTCGTCGGGTGCTTGGGGAAATGATGATACAGTGACAACATCCTACAAATATGACCATCTGGGAAATATCTGTTCGGACAAGCTCTGGTACAACAGCTGTCAGCTTTTCAACGAGCTGCTTGCAAATGACACGTTCCGCAACAAGTTCTACAACAGATACAATGAGATCATTGATACTTACTTTGAACCGTCCAGAGCATCGCAGATACTTTCAGAGTATGATAGCAAATGGAGTTTCCTGATCAAAGAAACGAAACGGCGTTTCACCAATGCAGGCTATTATTACGATTATCACTGGAATCTGATTACCGATTTCTTCAAAAACAGACCATCATACGCAAAGCAGTATCTGACCAATAAAGTCAACAGATACGGCGGTGTGCAAGGTGCTGAAACAGTTGTCAACAAGCTGATGAATACTGCAAACTGGCATTTCTATACGACACAGGGTGCAGTCGCAAGCGGAAGTTTCCCGTCTGTACAGGATCAGAAAATCGTCTGTACCCAGATTGGTACATCTGCACACTCTGTTTCTGCCAATTATGAAGATCTCGGCCTTGTGCAGGGCAAAAAGTATCAGCTTCGCTTTACTGCGAGTTGTTCATCGGGAAACGGAAAAATCCTTGTCTTTATCGGCGATCACGTTACCTATGAACAATATATTCTTGAAACCATTGATGTAACATCAACGCCGCAGACATTCACCTTCTGTACTGATACTTTGTCTGTTATCAAAAACCCGAATTATCTTTCATTCCAATATGGTATTGAGACGGGCAACTACCTTGTTTCCGATATTTCTGTATCAGAAATTGCGTGATGCATTTCTTTTCAAGATTTCAAAAGCCGAACAGAATCCAATCTGT
>JAZUJW010000083.1:0-18393 GCA_045642925.1 Oscillospiraceae bacterium | reverse complement strand
AGCGCCTCTGGTCGCGCTCCGCAGAGCGCGAAATACTCTTTTTTCGTCAAAAATAATCAGGAGGGGGTATGGGGGGAACTTTATTAAGGGGTTCTCCCCATGCAGTACCCGATTGCAAGACAAAGAGGCAAGAGAACTGGTAATCGCAGTTCTCTTGCCTCTAAATTTATGTCAGGTACGACACGAGGGGAACCCCCTTCCTGATTAGATAGGACGAAAAAGGAAATTTCGCCGACTGCGGTGCAGACTGCTTGCAGTCTGTTGGCGACCAGGGGCGCTGCCTCTGGACTTCGCAAGCTTTTGAAAAAGCTCCCGCAAAACTTTCATTTCGCTTCGCGTGCATAGCCAGATCGTTAAATATCGTCAATCAAATGCGCAATGTATTGCAAAATCACTGTTATGTCCGAGGACGTGATGCCTTCTTTTCTATCACATTCCGCATTCTCTATGCCCTGCGGTGTCACACTCACCAGCTTGTCCTCCGAAATGTACCGCGATAGCAAAATGACATCATTCACATTCACATCCCCACTGCAATCTACATCCCCTCGCAGCAATTCTATGGATGGCATCGTCGTTTCTGTCGTTGTTGTGACAGTCGTTGTCGTCGTGGTAACAGTCTCCCGCTTCACTACCGCCGCCGCATAACACATACAATTCCCTGACATTCCGTTTGTTCCAAGTGTGACCGTTTCTCCTGCATTGACATCCAGCTTGTACATATCAAACGTCACGTCATTGCTGGAGGCAATTGCCGTATCCAGTGCGCATTTTTCCCATGCCGAAAGCCACGCCGGTACCGTCTTGACCCGCGTATCCAGAAATACATACACGGATGCATCCGATGCAGCAGTGAATGACGCAAGGTCAGCCGTGCTGTTTTTGGAATCGCACGCGGTACGGATGTATTCGGTATCTGCATCCCATTCTGTTTGCGAAACATAAGTGAAATCACGGTCACCATAGATTTTTGCGCCAGTGCCAAGCCCCTGCTGAATCGACCAGTCTGCGGCGTTGCCTGTATCATACACGGTCAGATTCTGAATCAATGTGCCGTTGAGATAGACAGGTTCGGGCGGCGTATCCGAAAGCGGTTCAAGGTTCACTACATTTTTGCCCCAGTTGCCGTACCATGAATACCCTGTGCGGCGCTCCTGACTGAGTTCTGCCATGTTCTTGTGAATCGAACCGTCACGGTCAACGAACAACGGCTGTTGATTCTGTAAGTCGTAGAATCGCGCCCAAAGCGGGGAGGCATTCGTATCGGATACCACAACGCGGTCACCATTTTGCTCCACGACTTTGATGCCGTTGAGCTGGACTTTCTTGAACCATTCGACTGCGGCATTGGCGGCTGTCATAATGGCAGGATTGCCGTTTGCCTCTGAACGGAGAAACAGAATGATGTTGACGCTTTCACTGGTGCAGACGGATGGCAATTCGTAAGCGCGTGCGGGTGCAGGTGCAAGTGTAAATTCGTCATGCTGCTGACACCATGCGGTCTTGACACCATTCAGTTCGATTTGCATTTTGAGAATGCAGTCAATGGCTTTTTGGATGGCGGCAGAAGCCTTCTGGGAACGGGTATCATCAATGAACGTGAAATCGCCTGATTTATCACGCATTTCCTGCATCAAAAAAAGAACGTGCATCATCGCGCCGTCATTGAACGTGATGTGTGCATGGTATGTTCCCGCATCATTGAACACCTGCGGCCAGCCGCCGTTGCTGTACTGTCCGTTCAAAAGCAGGTCGATGCCGCGCAGCATCGCGTCTTTGTATTTAGAATCGCCTGTCCGGGTGTAGCAGCGGGAAAGGAAGCGAATCTGTGAGGTCGTGGCATCGTTGTCAATGGTTGACTTTGCCCATGAACCTGTCTGGGAGGTATCTGCCATCAATTTGCGCCAGCCGCCGTCTGAAAGCTGGAATTTGAGAATATCATTGGCAATGCCGAGCGCTTCCGCAGAGCCGAACCAGTCCGCAGATTTTTTGAGGTAGGAACTCCAGGCATAGTCCTCTGCGGCAGAAACGGTGATGATATCGGGAATAGGGAATGCGGCAGAGGGGAGTGGTGACATTGCGGCAGAACAACAAATGACTGCTGTCATCAGCAGGGCAGTGGTCTTGTGTTTTTTCATGGATTTATCACTCCTGTTGTATATATTATCGTTGGCTGATATGGGTGTATTGCCGATTTCAGGTATGATTCACTTACATCATAGCAGATTATACATCGTTTGTCAATCCGATATCATATGGAAAGAATACAGCGATTTTATTGAAGTATCGAGGGAAAAGCGAAAAAATGCGGGGGCTTCATCAAGTCCCCGCATTCCTATTCTATTGGGTATCCGATGCACGCGATGTCTCAGGAATCCCATTCACAAATATAAATGAGCTTCTTTGGATTATTTGCATCGATACCGTATGCGACCCAGGCATCCGAACCAACATATTTTGCAAATCCTGCATAATTCACGTCAGAATCCAATTGCGGCGGATCGTTCATCCATTTGGTGAAATCGGAGGCTTCTCCGTCAACCCAAGACCAGCTTGCGCCGCTGTCTTTTGTCCGATAGCCGAATACTGCATCCGATTCACTGATGGAATTGAGGATCTCGTTTTCTTCTGCTGTTGAGATCACGGCAAGATAACCGCCGCGGGAATTGCAATACTGTTCAGCTTCTTCCATTGTTGTGCAATTCCGGAACAGCGCATAGTGATGCCCGTTCCAGAAATATGCATCTGACGGGATATAGGTTTTGTCTGTTTGTGCGTCATCCAGATTCATGATACTATCCGTCAGCAGAGAAAGGTTTTCCTCCGGAACGTTATAGTCATAGAATGCGACATTTGCGATTTCTCCGTAAAAAACATTATCATCCGCATACTGAGCATCTCTGCCGATAGATATGATGTCGCATGGCCAATACTCTATGGGAATCGGTTCGGACGACTCGGTTTGACCGTTGACAGTCAGTTTCAGCACATCATCTCCACTCAGAACGGCCTGATACCATTTATTGTTCTCAAGTTCTAACGGATTACTGAGAAAAATTGTTTCTCCACCTTCAAAGTAGTGCGTCAGGCACAAGTGGCCGCTACTGACAGATAGTGCCATATGGACATCTTCACCCGAACCCAACGAAATCACCGATTCATTAGAACGGTTGACATCCTGACAGCGGAACAGTACGGTTGCAGTCCAGCCCGACTCGCAATCCATGTGTTTTTCGCACTGAATCCATGTGTCTTTGCCGTTAAATGCCGCCGCTTTATCAACATAGATATTCTGCACGTCGATTTGTGTCAACGAATTGACGGTTGCTTCCGCACCACTGCATTCATCCAGCGACCTGGAAAAATCCCATGAAGCAAATGCATTCCATGTTTTGACGACTTCATCTCTGGATTTGACCGCATATTGGCGGCTGTCCTGATAATCGCCCAAAGCCTGAAACTGTTCGTATGCCGTGCGATATTCCTGATTCTCATAACTTGAAATGGCATTCTGATAGTCTGCTTCAAAGCGTTTGTTGCGAGATTCGTCTGCTTTTTGTTTGGCATCATTGTAATCGTCCAGCGCCAGAAAAGCGTCTTCCGCTTCTGTATACTTGCCTTCTTCCAGATACATTTCTGCCTGATTGTACTGCCGCATCAAACGAAGCTTGGTTGCGTATTCATATCCGAAGAATCCGAAATTCACGGCGACAAGCAAAATGATAAATATACGTCTGCTTTTTTTGAGCTTCTGTTTGATCGATTTCTTTAATTCGTCATCCTGTTTGGCATCTCTGACAGACAATTCGCCGATACTGCCCCAATATGCAGACTTTTTGTCGGGCGATTCTGTGGCAGCGGATGCCTTCTGTATTTGTCCGCACTTCGGACAAAATATCGCTTCTTCTTGCATTTCTGCCTTGCAAAATGGACAATTCATGCCTTCCATCCTCCGCTGCATCCTTATTTTTGTTTCACTGCCTGAAAAATGCCGTCACGCATCCGTTTGAGTACCTGCATTTGATAGTCGCGGATGATATTGGCAATTTTCAGGCGGATCTCCGCTGCTTTCTTTTTATCATCCGCAGAAAGCTGCCGTAAGAAATCCAACTGCACGTTGACCTCTGATGTCGGGAAAATCAGCGGCTTCCAGCAGAATTTATACTTCATCGGGTACATGGTATGGTAGAATACGCGGCTTTCCTTCTTCGGGAACAGAAAATGATTTTCTGCGTCCTTGAGGAGCGCAGCCATATTCTTGTCTTCTGCGTTTCCGTCCCTCATGTCCTTGACATTCAGTTCAAAGACCATCGTAAAGACACCGGATTCTGGCCCGCGTTTTGCCATCATTTCCAGTTTCGGCAGAATCAGCTTGCTTTCAGGCTTATTGGCATCCAGTATTGCAACAATCAGATGATAACCCTGCTGATGCTGCGGATTGGCTTCGTTGTACTGCCTGAGGTTTTCGGTTCTGCCTTGCAGCACATTGGCAAGGATGCTGGAACGGTGTCCGTCCAGTTTGTTCAGCCGTGCATTGATGTCCTCCGCCTTTGTCCAGACACGGTCATGTACCAGTACGTTGCTCTGCGGCACGGTCGGTTCGACAAGCTGATTGAAAATCGAAAGCTGTGCTTCATAATCCAGTGTTGTGTCGATTCGCAGAATATTCAGCTTTGCCAGCGGAAATGTCATCATCATCTGGAAAATCGCATTGACTGCCGTTGAACCGATGCGGCTTGCAGACTGTCCCTCCGCAAAGCGGAATACGGTGTTCATGCCCTGATTGTACGGCAGACAAAGCGGCATCTGCAAGACTGTTCCGCTGCAAAGAAAAGAATATTTCTCCTGCAAAAACGCTGCTGCTTCATCACACAGTCCCATGTTTTTCGTATCATACTGGAGCATTCCGCAAGTCCATGCAGACGGCACATTCTTCGCAAAGTTCCAGTTGGTCACGGAAGGTTCACTGTCAAAGAGCGCACAGTATTTTTCCAGCATGACCGAAGGATTGTGCTTCATCGTGAATTCGGTTTCGGCATCACGCAAGGCAAGCTGTAGCTTATTTTTCAGCACTTTCTGATCGGTATCAGTTTTGATGACTGTCGGGGTTTCCGCCTTGGCATTTTCCCAGATCTCGGTAATCGCATCGGCAAATGCATTCTGCTGATGCTGTGCGGTTTCTCTTGCTGTCACGATTTGCTGCGCAAACTGTGTACGCTTTGCCTGAATTTCATCTTCCAGCAGTGTTTTTGCACGTTCTGCGTATGCCGTAAATTCAATGCAGCGATTTTTCAGCTGCTTCTTTTCGTTGTGATTTGCCGCCTGATTGATCGCGTTGGCAAGTTTTGCGAATACTTCCACACTTTCCAGCACATCGTCCGTTGTAAAATGCAGTCCGTCCCGCAGGACACGGATGGCTTCTGCGGCGCTTTGCCCCTTTGTATGCTTTTCGTATTGTTCTGCGCACAAAATGCTCTGTCTTGCGGCATTGAGATATCCCAGCGCATCCTGACAGCGCTGGATCTGTTCTTCCATTTCCTGTGTCTGCTCACGGAATTCCGACCAGAGCGTACTGCTTTCCATTTTTGTTTTGGATAATTCAGCCTGTATTTTCTGCATGGCGGTTTTCTGCTGAACAGGTGCTTCTTCCTCCTGTACTTCATCCGCTGCCAGAATCGACTGAATACTGTCGTTCAGCACGGAAAGGTCATCCAGAAATTCCGTCATATATGCAGCGTTCCATTCCATCACGCACAGCCTCCCATTCTATGATTTTGTATGCGCTGCTGCATCATGCATCAGTCCGCTTGGGCAGGGAAAGCCAGCGCTCCTGAATGCCGCTGGCAGTCCGCACGATTTGCAGATACGCCTTTTCCGATGTGTAATGCAGCCCGTCCAGAAAACGGTACGAAGCGATGGCATCCATCACTTCTGCATAGTCTGCTTCCAGACTGCTGTACGCTTCCATGAGCTCGCTGACTTCTTCGCGCAATGTCAGAAGTGCTTCCTGCATCTCAGCGATCTCCGCATCCAAAGCAGCCTGCTTTTTCGAAAGCATCTGGATCTCCCACTGCCACGGATGCTGTGAACGGCAGCGTTCCAGTTGGTCGCCTGCTTCGACTGCTTTGCGCATTGCCGCGAAAATATCGACATAATAAGTATGTACCATATCGGATTCCAGTGTCGCCTTATCCAGCGATTCGATTTCTTCGCCGATGTCTTTGACTTTTGCAGCCGCATCCTTCAGGCTTGTATTTTCTTTTGCATAGCAAAGGCTGCGAAGCTGTGAATGCAGATTGCTTTTTTCGAGTTCCAGCACCAGTTTTTCCTTCTGTTTCTGGAACAGCGAGTCCTGCATGGCTTCCAGTTCCGATTTGAAATGCAGCATCTCATTCCGCTTCGCAAGCAGTTCCTTCTCAAAGGCTTCGCGTTCTGCGGCTTCGAGTGCCTGCTGAATTTTGTTTTCCACAGTTTCCATGCGGGCGAAGAATTCCGATTCGTTCTTCATCTGAAATTCTTTTGCAAATTTCCGTGCAAGGTAGAAGTCGATGTCGCCGTGTTCTTCGCGGCAGTCGAAACCATGCGCCAGTAATTCGCTTTCGGTGGTACATTCAAATTTTGCCATCATGCGGTAATAGTACACACCGGGTTCTTTCGGGCTCCATTGCTTGACCTGATTCAGCATCGCCAGCGCACCATGGAAATCGCTGTTGGAAATCAGGGCGCAGGCATACTCATACCCTGCAATCATGCGTTCATGCACACCGATCGTGCCGATGGGTTCGAGCGCAGACATTTCACAGTAACGGCAATGCTCTGCTGCAAGCTGAATGCGTCTGCATTCGAGATTTTTGCACTGTACCAGCTTCATGCCTGTGTTTCCTCCGTTTCCTGCGCCAATGCGCTGAGTTTTTGCAGCATGGCTTCGTTTTCATATAGATCCTGCAAGACGCTTTCCGAGAGGAGCTTTCCGCTGTTCTGGTCTTCGTCCACATTCGGGACGACTTTGCTTTTGCGCTTGCAGACTTCTGTTGCCATCATCTGTTTCCGCAGAAGTTCCTTCTGCCATTGGCTTTTCATCGTCAGCAGCTTTGCCTGCGTATCCTGTTTTTTCATAATCTTGTTGCTTTTGGCATTCAGCAGCAGTTCGATCAGACCGATGAGAATACCGACTACCGCGCCCCAGAGCATACAATATAAACGCAGTCCCGTGCCGAACGCCAGTGCTTCCAGAATCACGAACGCCGCAATGCCCAGCAGGACACCGATGATGATGCCGCGCAGGAAAATAAAGCGTTTCTTGCTGCCGGATTTCAGTGCATTTTCGTTTTCCAGCTTTGTCACCAGTGCCGTCAGTTCATTCCGGACGGCGGGTGCAGCGGCAGGCGCTTGTTCCGCAGGTGCTTCTGCCGATGCCGTTTGGGTTTCCTTGGGCAGTTCTTCTGCTTTGGCGGCTTTCTTTTTTTTGTTCATCCGCGAACACTCCTTTGCTGTTTCAGGGTTGATAACATGAAGTTCTATCGCTTCAGGGGCTGCGCCCTGAAACGATAGAACTTGCGGTGGGATTTCATCATTGTGCGGGAGCGCTCTGTCTTGCAGGCGCTTTGGATGCGGTGGTAGGCGTATCCTTCAGTGTGATCAGCACATAGTATTTCTGCTTGATCTGCGTATCTTCCGCAGAAAGAATGGTTTCAGCAAACTCGTTCATGTTCATTGCACAGAAATAGCTGCTGTCCGACAGATCTGCGGTGGAGTAGGATTCCGTGAAGGCGCTGTCAAGGAACTGCGTGTAATCTGCACCGCTGCCGTTGGCAAGGTCGAATTCCAGCAGCCATGTGAAGGTATCAACAGGCGCTTGTTTCTTTGTAAATTCGAGATAAACCTGTTCTTTCAGTGTGGTCAGCGTACCATAATTTGCAAAATCGGAGTTGCTGACATTCACCCAATTGCACGCGCCGTCTGCGGTCAGGGATGCCTGATACAGCTTCGAGCCAACGATCTGGACGTTGGCATCACTGCGGACTTTTGCGTTCAGACCTGCGGGATAACCGACTGCGCCCTGACTGGTGATTTTCACGCCGTTCATGAATTTTTTCCAGCGGAACTGATTTTTCTCGGCATATTCGGTCAGTGCGCTGACATCCTGTCCGTTATAGAGCGTGAACAGTTCTTCCTTCGGCACTGCCATGAAATGCTGTGTTTCAAAGTGGTTGTCATCGTCAGCAGCGGTGGTGACTGTTGTTTCCGCTGTGGTATCCGTTGTGGTCGCTTCGGTAGTATCAGTGGTTCCCTGCTGTTGTTTCGGCGTTGGCTTTTTCTTTGCCTGCGCATCTTCGGGGATGATAAGCTGGATCACGTCTTCTGCACCCGTCAGGTCTTCTTCTGTGGTGGTTTCTTCTTCGAGCTGCAAATTGGTGAACATACTCTCGACTTTATAGCCGTCCGTATTGTCAGGGTCGGCAATGATTTTTTCGGAAAGACCGTTTTTCAGGCTGTTCGCATATGCGCGGGTGATTTCGGTCGGGCCGGAAATAATCAGATAATACGAACGTCCCGTTTCCTGATTGACATAGGTCTGGCGGTAAAGCTTCATCTGCTGGAGACTGTTGGTGCGGTCAGGAACGGCGATCCATCCCGTGTACGGCAGTTTTACGCCCAGACAGAAAATAGAAACGTCATTGTCTGCGGCTCTTGCCGTATCGAGGCGCTTTACGATCATTTCTGCAAGCGCTGTATTGGAAAGGTCGGCATCTGCCAAGTCGGAGAACACCACATTGATGTCCTTTGCAAAAGAATCATCCGAGATTCTGCCGCCGTCCTTGTAAAGCTGACGGAGTGCGCCTTCGCCAAGTACCTGATAATAGTTGTCGGTCAGTTCCACATATTCCGGAGAATCAAAATCCTGCATTTGCAGACTGCGGACATAAAATGCGGCATCGGTCGGGGATGCATCGGTCGAAACGTGCGGCACGGTGTTCCATGTCACGCTGTTTGCAGAAGCATCTGTAAGGTTGACCGCCGCATTGCCTGTAAGCGTGTACAAATCCGTGCATTCCGCACCCGAAAAGTTCAGGGAGGTATTCAGCAGGCGGTTATAGAATTCCTTGATGTACTTGAGGGAAAGGTCAAGTCCTGCTGCGGTCGCACCATTATTGATCTCGCCGATATCGGAGCAAACATTGGTGCTGGAATCGGCATTGTCATACCAGATCTGGACTTTCGGCTTTTCCTCTGATTTTTCCTGATAGCAGGAAACATAGCCGGGCTGAATCAGCACTGCATTGCTTGCTGCCGCATCCGTCTGAAACGGAATGGAATACATATTTTTGTGCTGTGACAAATCAATGCCGCCCTGCTGCGAACCGCCGCCGCAGCCATAGGCAGGAAGCATCATGACGATGCCTGTCAGCAATGCGAGCCATTTGCGATGGAATTTCTGATTCATGCTCAATCGTTCTCCTTCTGCATAATGATTCCGCGCCGCATACAGCGGTAGACGGAATTGGTATTGTCTGCGGGTTCAAACATGGCAGGTGTCATGTTGGTGATCCTGCCGCCGAACTCGTCTGCGCCTTCAAAAAACTGCTTGATGATGTTGATGCCTGTACCGCCGAACGGGTCATCACTGCCGTAAATCAGCGGGCTGAGGATGATGCGGAGAATACCGTCTTTCTCCTTCCAGAGGATGAACGAACTTCTGCCGCTGACCATCGGCTTTAAGCACCATGTGCCGTCAAACTGACGCTCCTCCTTGAAGAACATCATTTCGATGCCTGCTGCTTTCATGCGTGTCCATTCATCTGCATCCAGATCATCCCGTTCGGGTGCTGGTGCAGGGGCGGGCACTTCCAGCGGCATGGGCGGATTCTGGTAAGCAGGTACTTCCTGCTGTATAGGCGGATTCTGGTAAGCAGGTGTTTCCTGCTGTACAGGGGCAGTCTGCGGGACAGAAGCCGCTGCGTCATCATAAAAAGAGCCGCTTTGCGGTGACGGGATCGGAAATTCCTGTGTCTGTGCACGTCTTTGCATCTGCGGTACAACCCACTGGATCTCATCCTCCGAGAATGTTTCTTCCTGTGGTGTTTCAGGCAGAACAGGTGCAGGCGCGGGGGCAGGTTCTTCGAAATCAGGCTTTTGCGGCTGTTTCTGTGATTGTTCGATCCAATCATCAGGTTCTTCCTGATAATGTGGGATATCGATTGTTCCCATCTGTTTTTTCGAAAGACGCTCCGTTAAGGTTGCCTGCCGCGGTATACGCGGCGGCATACTGCGCGTAGAACGGCTCAGTTCTTCTTCGCGTTTTGCAGCGAGTGCAGCCTTTTGCGCATCGTTCTTCTTTTTCAGCACCGCAATGCTTCCCGCCATCAATACGACCAGAATCACCAGCAGGATGACCAGCGTACTGATAAGTGAATTCGATTTTGGTTCTTCAGGCGGCAGCGGCGCGGAATTGGCTACGGTCGTCATTGACACGGTGATGGCACTGTCAAGTGTCTGGTAGGTGGTTTCGGCGGGCAATTCGGTGGCTGCCGTGCCGTCTGCACTGACCAGTTCACAAACGCCGTAATTCGGTGTCACCTGTACCAAAGCGGCGATCGGATGGGGATTTTCGGTTTTCAGGGCTTCGCTGTGGCTCAGCAGATTGAACATGACCGCTGCGGTTTCCGCGGCAGGATTGCCCTTTACGCATTCATACAGCGTGAAATTGTACGAATCATCAATCGAAAGCTTATAGTAGAAATTCTCTGAAGCCAGTTTTAACTGGTACGAATCCATCGAGGAACTGCCATCGGCATACCGCAGCACCAGATTCTGATTTTCCACAGTCAATGTAAAGCTGTCGATCGGGGTTTCCTTGCGCGCAATGTCAATGGTCAGAATTTGTTCAGTGTTGGAAGTCACCTGAAAGTAATTCTCATAATTTTTTGCCATATCATTTTCCTCTGTAATATCAGGAAAAGGAAAGCCGAATCAACGCGGCAGATGGATGCATCACGTCGGCTTTCCTTTCCTTTATGACGTTCGAATGGAATTACCAAAGCGGCAGAGAACGCAACGCCCAATCCAGATCGTATGCGCCGATCAGATTCTCAGACATTTCCTTATAGTATTCGCAGTCTGTGACGGCATTCTGAATTTCAAGCTTTTGTGTTTTCTGTGCATTCTGTGCGCCTGCGATCAGGCTGCGCAGTGCGGTATCTTTGGCGATATTGTTGTACGGCACATTACGCGGCAGTTCGGCATCGGGAGCGATGTTGGCAAGCACACGAAGCACCTGTTCCACAAATTCCTTCGGGTCATAGGCATCGAAGCTGATATTGTGATTGCCTGGCGTGTCATTCTGGTCAAAGACCGTTGCAATGCCCTGGTCGCTGAGGTTGGCAATGCGGACATTCTTGGAAATGCGTGTCTTTGCTGTCAGGCTGTTGCTCATGCCGCGGACGATGGCATTCTTGTTGGAATCCCAGTAAGGTCTTTGTCCGAAGATGGCATAGACGATGTTCTCAAAGGTCATACCGAAGGAAAGATCCATGTTGCGCAGAGAAGTGATGGGGCCGCCGTGAACATAGAGTTCGTAGCTGTTCCAGTCCGCAGGAACTGCACTCTTGACCACCAGCAGCAGTGCAATGGTGCGCAGGATCATACGGATACGGACGTGTTCATCCAGTCCGGAAGGCGGCTGGAGGTTCTTGTTGTTGATGAGGTTGCGAATCTGAATAATCAGCGAACGGCGATACTTGACATCTTCGATCAAACCTGCCAACACACTTGTGGTCGCGGGGTCAAGACCGCGGAATACCTGCTGAATCGGCACTTTGTCGATGCAGAGGGCTTCTACCAGCGATTGTTCGACGATGTTTTCGCCTGCAAAGCGGAGGGATGCAATTTGCATCGGCTGCCACTGATTGTTCTCAATGTCGTAGTCGCAGAATGCGATATCGGTCGTACCAGCGCCGATGTCGATGGTCACAGTACGCTTTTGTGCTTTCTGGACGCCGTTTTCATTCTCAGCACAGGCGAAGCTGATGGCTTCGGGCATGAATTCCAGCTTTTGGTTGACGAGGAAGTTTTGCAGACGGTTCTGGTATTCCTGCCGCAAATCGGCTGTCGGGTAGCTGCAATTCATGTTCAGGCGGCGCGGCCATGCATGGTAGCGCTCGTAGTAGATGGCAATGGTATTCTGGATGAAGCTTTTCATGAAGAACCAGCGAATCAGCGGAAGCTGCTGTGTCACGACCGTACCGCCGCCGCTGCGCTTGACTTTCATCTGGTCACAGAAACCGATTTCCTCCAGTGTTTTCTCGGAGGAACGCGCATAGGTGTACAGTTTGTCCAGCGTGCGCTTGTTCGGGTAGACAATTCTGCCTTCGGTGTACTGCTGGGAATTGTCGCTGAAGAAGGTCGCACTGCTTGCCTGTTCGAGCTGCGCATATGCCTGTACCATGGAAGGAATCGACTCGCTTCTGGATTCGATCGGCGTAAGGTTTTCCTCATGCATTTTCACGATGGTATCGCTCTCATCCAGCTTTGTGGCATCAATTGTGAGATAATACTCGGTTTTATGCGGTGCGAAAGCTTCGCTTTCCCAAGAACCCTTCGGCGAACCGTTGATATCCTTGACCATGACTTCCATGTAGGAATTTGCCGTACCGAAGTCAAAATACATATCGAGGTCATATTCTTCCGGCTGATACTGTTCCACAGGAATGCTGACGGAATTCTGGTCGGCGGTCAGCATCAGGGGATTGCATCCCAGACAGCCATAGCTCTGGGTATTGTCATTGCAGTTGACAAGTGTCCACCAGTGCTTTTCAACGGTGCTCTTGTACGACCATACGGCATCAGTTTTGCTGCCATTGGTTTTCTGAACTTTCTGGCAAAGTTTCCACTGGTTGCCTGCGGGCAGACCTTCTACCAGCACTTTGCAGACACCGCGTGCGCCATTGCCTGTTTTGGGCAAAACCGCTTCCAGTTCAGGCAGTACCGCATCAACATTGCTGTCGCGGTCGATCCAGAGATAGCAGTATTCTGCGGTCGCGTTGTTGTTGATGTCATATCCGCCGAATTGCGGAACCATTGAAATTGCGGGCATATTGCGGAATTTCACCAGTGAAGTATTCGGGTACGAGAAGCTGCGGGCTTCCCACATACCGTCCTTTTCACGGCGGTATTCGACATCGGCATCAATGCGCTGTGCATCGCCGCTGCCGCTGGGGTCAAACTGTACGCGCAGATTCAGCTTGCATTCAGCAAACGAATCCAGCCACTTGACAAACAGCGCGGTAAACGGATAGACCGCATAAATACCGTTGTCATTGAACTCATCGACACGATAATAACCAAGCTGTTTCGCAAAAATCTTATTCGGATTGCAGGGATTCTTTACAAAAGTGCAGACAGGGTTCAGGTAGTCGATGCGATTGCAGGCAACATTCGGGAAAACGGAAGGATTCTGCATACTGCCCGCGACTTTGCTTTCCAGCATATCGAGAAGCGTTTCGACATCCTTGAAATTCGGATGCGTATTGCCGCCGGCTGTCTGGATCGCCGCACCGGGATTTGCACTATTATAATGACGGATACCGCAGAGCATTGTATATACGATCTGCTTTTCGAAACTGGTCAGATCGGCAATGATGTCATCCACAGACTGCGGTGCCTGTTCCGTCGTAAATTGATAGCCGACCAGTTCTTTCCACTGTTCGCCCCAGTCTTCCGGTGTCGGCAGAATGAAATAGCCGCATCTGCTGTATGTACCGAGATACTGATTGTGGATGGAGCAAACATCGAGTGTCGGCGCAGTGCCCTGATGATTTGCCCATGCCTCGAAAATAGAGCCTGCCACAGGCTGTTCAGAATCGCAGACAAACGGGATCTCACGCAGGTTCTTCAGGAAATGGCTTAGCAGAAGGGAGGTATACTTCACGACAGTCGGGTCATTCGGCGATGCTTTGCGCAGTTTGCCTTCGAAGTCGTTGAATCTGCCGCTTGGGCCGCCGATAAAGCCGTCCCAGTTGACCTTGTCTGCTTCGCCGGCAACTGCGCCCATGACAGACGTGGTCTGACCATTATCCAGCTTCGTGCCGAACTGGAGGTATTCACTGCCGATCGCCGCACCCAGCGGAAACATCGGACGCATACCGCCGTCTTCGTTGGAGCCGTTCTTCTTGGAATATGTCCAGCCTTCGGTCGATTTCAGAATTTCGTCGAAAATCTTCTTCAGTACGGCATCAATCGGTTCTTTGCTTTCCAGACGCGGCGAGAGGAATTTCGTGCTGACAGAGTTCTGCTTGAATTTGCTTAGTAGACCCTGTTCGAACGGTTCTTCTTTTTCTACGCCCTTTGCAAGCGTTTCCCACCAATCCTTGCTGTTGTACTGCTTCTTGAAATTGACAAAGAAGGAATCCGGCATGAATCGGAACGGCAAAGCGTCCGTTCCGGAACATCTGCCCTTTTGCAGTTCCTCAAAAGAGGCAATGACCTGTTCACAGTAGGTTTTGAGGTTTTCAACCTTCTGTTTGTCCTCTGCACTGCGCTTTGCGGATTCATTGTGCAGATCCCATCTGCCGATGAGTTCCTTCATCAAGCCGCTGAACCAGCAGACCGCACGCATTTTCTTAATGTCGATGCAGAGATGATAGCCGAAGCCGTTGGAGATCTGATTTGCGACAAATGGCAGAAAGACATTGCTGTTGTCAAAGGATGTATCCTTGTTGTTGATGGCACGGAAACAGCAGTCTGCTGTCAGCAGATTCGGTGCGATCAGCATGGTGTTCTGGTCATCTACACTGAATCCTGCCGTCACAGGACGGTAAACCGTACCGCCTGACAGATACGAAGATACAAAATAGCGTTTGTTCCACTTGGCAATATCAAAGTCACCCGACAAAATTGCCTTCGAACCGCAGAAAGCATAGTCCGATTTCAATTGCGGATGTACGGAATCATTCGGGTCGTCTTCATGCTTGGAATACGGCAGTGCCGCAACCAGAACGGACGTTGCACCCGTCACCTGATTCTGTTTGATGCGTTCTTCTGCTTCCAATGGCACCAAAGTCGTTGCAGTACCGCCGCCGCGGAAGCCGCCGACCGTGATCCATGTCTTGATGTCGGTCAGCACCATGCCGTTGACATTTTTCGGTTCAAAGTAGTGTTCGGGCAGGGGACTGCCGCCGCCGCGCAGACAGACCGTACCCGCACAGGGGTCGCCCTGAAAGCCTTTGGAATGGTCAGCTTCCTGTTCGGCATTTGTAAATGCCAGTGCCAGCAGACTGCGGTTCGGGTGCGCATTGTAGGCATTCGAAAGCTTTGCTGCACTTTCAGGGAGCTGAAGCGTATCGCAGTGAAGCCGCGGAACACTGAATACGGTTGCAGCAAGTTCCGAAACCGTCTGGTCATATATTTTGAGGATGCGGTCTGTTTTGCCCGCATCAGTATCTGCATTATTGCCGACTGCATTTGCAAGGTCGATCCAGCGCAGGTAGAGGTCATAATTTTGCGGTGTATCCCATGACCATGCAGGATATGCCGTCAGGAATGTTCTGGTAAAAAGCGTTCCTTCGCCGCCGAAGGCATTGATTACAACGTCAGCCATCTATGAAAATACTTCCTTTCTGTGTGGATTTTTCTGCGGTTATCAATGATGTATTACAGTTTGTGTCCCATTACCTTGCATACGGAAAAGACAACCATATTCAGCACTGCGAACACAACACCGACAATGATGGTCAGGAAATTCATGTATCCATAGCAGGAAAACAGTCCCACGGAGAGATTCAGTTTGTCGAACAGCAGGCAGATGAGCCAGAATGCGATAAACAGAATGATATTCGGCAAAATGCTGCCGACAATCGCCTTGCCCTTGCCAGCGTCTACGATCGTTTGTACGTCCTCTGCTGTTGCGTAAATGAAGAACCAGATGCAAGTAAGTGCACAGGAGATGATAAATGGTGCAAAACTGAATTGTTCCACATAAACATTCTGCATCTGGTTCGGGAACATCGTATAGAAAATTCCTTCGCCATTGTTGATGTGGTTTTGGTAGAGGATGCAGAAGACGATGGTCAGCACCACCGATGCGATCATGCCGCCAATCAGGAATCCGCCGTTTTTCATACTACCGATTCTTTTTTCAATCTTCTCAAGCATTTTCACACAAGCTCCTTCATAAAAATTAATTTTCATACTGCACGAAATTTGCATTTTTCAAACGTGCATTATAGAGTTAATAATACCACAATTTACCGAAAAAGTCAAGAGAAATACCCTGAAAGCGCAGGACTTCCCAAAAGTTTTTTTCATGCATTTTCAAGTGGCCGTTTTGTATCCGGAATTGCTTTTATCTGCATTCATTTCTGCATAAAAGGCATCGCTTTCAAAAAAATTTTCTTTTTTTCGAAAAAAAGGCTTGACATTTCCATTCCTTTGTGATATAATACTTTATGTTGTCTGGGTGTGGCGCAGTTGGTAGCGCGCTACCTTGGGGTGGTAGAGGCCGCCCGTTCAAGTCGGGTCACTCAGACCATAATCGTATCAGAGATGATACAATGTGAAATATTCACCTCACAAAAGTGGGGTGAATATTTTTTTGCTTGCAAACGATAGATTTTTCATATTTCTGATTCAGAGATTTGATAACGAATATGCATAAAAAGCCGAGCAGACCGCAATCTGCTCGGCTTTGCTCTTATTCCGTAATATCCGTTCCGTCCCGAAAACACAATTCTTGTTCATCATCATGGAACAGGAAATGTGTTTTCTGTTTTGATCTGCACATTCACTTGTTTTTTGTATGACAAACGGAAATAATCGCAGAAATATCTTGAAAAAATATTTATTATGTGATATAATATTATATAATATGCTGTATTGAAAGGAGAAAAAAGATGTCTCCTCTGGTCTTTGAGTTGATATCGTGCGTGATTTCACTTGCCGCATTCTTATACGGCATGGTAAATCTTTGCAAAAAAGCAGTACCGCTCTATTTCAACCGCTGTCTGCTCCAGACCTATGACAGAGGCACACCGTCGCTGATCCAAACATGGAACGGCGGTTACTTCGGAAACATGGTCATCAGACTGAAGTCGGGCAATTCCTATCGGCAGGAAAAGACTTATGTTGCTGCAAACGGCATAGCAACAAAGAAAATCCCATCCGGCATTTTCAAAGCGGAAAGCGGAAAATACTTTAGCGGCTGGGACGCTGATATCATAAGCAATGGCATGACCGTGCTGACAGCAAAATGGAGCGACCATATTCACACAACATCCTGCAAGGATACGATCTACAATGAAAAGCATCAACCCGTCACTTGTCATACCGTAAACGTAAACGATACCGAAAACGGCAAGCCTGTATCGGGTGTCGTCGTAAACGGCTATGTTCTTCCTTTCATCAAGCATATGGTCGTCACAGAAAAAGGAACGCTGAAATCTGACAGCAGCATCAGCAATCGGGTATATATTTACGGAACAGATGATCTTGAAGTGACGCTGAATCATGACGGCAGCTTTGTCAGTTCGATATTCGACAACAGCAGCATCCTTCTGATCTGTATTTCTGCGGCGATCGTTGCGGCAGGAATCGCGGTAGCCGTCATCATTTCCAGAAAGCGCAAAAAAGAAAAGAAAACAGATGCCTAAGTCCACGAGAAAACTGCGGTTTTCGCGTGACAAAACGCTCTGAATCCAAGAGCTTCGTCAGGTTGCAGAACCGAACGAGGCTCTTGCTTTTTGTATCCGCATTCTTCATCAAGAAAATGACGAAAAAAAATCCTGCAAGCTCTGACAGCATATATCCCGCGGTCAAGGTACTCCATGACAGGAATTCCGCTGTCAGCAGCATCACAAACGATACTGTCGTTCAGCAGAGATGCCGTGTCAATGCTGGACGCAGCAAGTATCAAGGATGATACAGCAGCAGTCAGTTTTCTGATTTTGTTTCTCATTTGAATATTCCCCCTATAAAATTAACTTAAACACGAATGTCGCCACTTGAATGTTAAGGCAACACCGCCCAGAGCTGGCGGCATAGATGCAAGCAGATGTGCCGCCAAGCCGCAAGGCGTGCTTTGCGCGGTGTTGCCTTAAGAAAGATAACTTGTTTCATTCCCCGTGAAACGATTTTCCATCGCTTCACGGGGATTATTGTACATTATGAGAATAAGTGATGCTCAATTATTAAGATTTCTGAAAAATCTTTAAATTGTGTAGAAAACTATTGAAAATATATGATGTATGTTTTATAATATAAATATTGATGCCTGTGTTGCGGCGCAGACTTCATATCCATATTTTTCTATACTTTACAGGAGGTGCATTTGTTTGAACTTGCACAAAAAACAGCATTTGCAAATTGGCGCATTTCTGACGGCTCTGATGCTTCTTGCATCAT
>JAZUJW010000082.1:0-20381 GCA_045642925.1 Oscillospiraceae bacterium | reverse complement strand
ACCCCCTCCTGATTAGTTGGACGAAAAAGGGTGTTTCGCGCTCTGCGGAGCGCGACCAGAGGCTCTGCCTCTCGACTCTGCCAAAGGGAATCAATTCCCTTTGGAATCCTCAAGAAAAGTGCCGCCGTCATGAATCGCTCCATCGCATATTGCAGTCTTGCATAATTCTCCAGACAATCACTCGTTTTTTCATATGTATCCTCCATTCAGAAAATGTGTGCGGAAAGCCAGAATCGTATCAGTACTCTTTACTTCATGAGCATATGATACTATCAAAATGATATAATGCCAAGAGGGATTGCTGTATTTGGGCGAAATGCACAGAAATTTCTTGCTTGACACATTCGTTTCAACCGTCTTCGTCATCTTTCTCATGTTTCCGCAACATCCATGTTCGGCTTTCGGCATTGTATGGCTTGACATTTGTGCGTGAATATGCTACAATAGCAATACATCAAAACGAATGTTCTTATTTTCTATGAAATGGAAAGGAAATGGAGTTCCGATGCTGGACAAAATCATAATTCGCGGTGCGCGGGAGCATAATCTCAAGAATGTGAATCTGGAGATTCCGCGTGATAAATTGGTCGTATTTACGGGGCTTTCCGGTTCTGGAAAGTCCTCTTTGGCGTTTGATACCATCTACGCAGACGGACAGCGCCGTTATATGGAAAGCCTTTCTTCCTATGCGCGTATGTTCCTCGGTCAAATGGAAAAGCCCGATGTGGACAGCATTGAGGGGCTTTCTCCCGCGATTTCCATTGACCAGAAAACTACATCGAAAAACCCGCGCTCTACTGTCGGTACTGTCACGGAAATCTATGACTACCTGCGACTGCTGTATGCACGCATCGGCATTCCGCATTGTCCTGTCTGCGGCAAGGAAATCAAACAGCAAACCGTAGACCAGATTGCAGACGATATTCTGACATTGCCGGAAGGTACCCGCATTCAGCTCATGGCACCGATTGTCCGCGGCAGAAAAGGCGAATATGCGAAAGAACTCGAACAGGCAAAAAAGTCCGGCTATGTGCGTGTGCGTGTGGACGGCAGTATCTATGACCTTTCCGAGTCCATTAAAATGGATAAGAATAAAAAGCATAATATCGAAATCATCGTAGACCGTCTGGTCATCAAAGAGGGGATTCGAAGCCGTCTGACGGATAGTCTGGAAACGACAACTTCTCTGACAGAAGGCATGGTCATGGTCGATGTCATCGGCGGAGAAGAACGCCTGTATTCGCTTTCATATGCCTGTCCGGAACATGGCATTTCCGTGGAGGAACTCTCGCCGCGTATGTTTTCGTTCAATAATCCGTTCGGTGCGTGCGAAAGCTGTACGGGACTGGGCGTGAATATGGTATTCGACCCCGATTTGCTGATGCCGAATCCTGAACTTTCGATTCATGAGGGCGGTTTCAAGGTGCTCGGCTGGAATTACGCCGATCCGAAATCCACATTCAATATGTATGCAAACGCAATTGCGAAAGAGTACGGTGTGGATTTGGATAAGCCTGTGCGTGATTTGACAGAAGAAGAACGCAATCTGTTCCTTTACGGTACAGGTGACCACAATCTGACGCTGTATCAGGCAAAAGAATACGGCGGTGCGGTATTTGAGCATCCGTTTGAGGGACTGATTCCGAATTTACAGCGGCGCTATGCGGTGGCATCCATGCGGGCAAAAGAGGAATTAGAGGTCTATCAGGCACAGCATCCCTGTCCGGAATGCCACGGCAAACGACTGAAAAAAGCATCGCTGTGTGTGACGGTGGCAGGCATGGACATTGACACGCTCTGCCATCACAGCGTGAATGATTTGGTGCGTATTTTTGCGGAATTGCAGTTGACAGACCGTGAAAAAATGATTGCCCGCCTGATTGTCAAGGAGATTCGGGCACGGCTTGGCTTTTTGCAGAGTGTCGGGCTTGGATACCTGACGCTGGCACGCGGCGCAGGTTCTCTGTCCGGCGGCGAAAGTCAGCGCATCCGTCTGGCAACGCAAATCGGTTCGTCTTTGATGGGTGTGCTGTACATTCTCGATGAACCGAGTATCGGTCTGCATCAGCGCGACAACGAAAAATTGATTGCCACCTTGCAAAAACTGCGTGACTGCGGCAATACGCTGATTGTCGTGGAACATGATGACGATACCATGAAAGCCGCAGATTATATTGTGGATATCGGACCTGGGGCTGGTATTCACGGCGGCGAAATTGTCTGCGCGGGAACGTATGATGAAATCATTCAGTGTGAACATTCCGTTACGGGACAGTATCTCAGCGGCAAAAAGTTCGTACCCGTGCCGCAGTCGCATCGGGAAGGCACAGGAAAAGAACTTGTGATTTACGGCGCACGCGAAAATAATCTGAAAAATGTCGAAGCACATTTTCCGCTTGGCAAATTGATCTGTGTGACGGGCGTGTCGGGTTCTGGAAAATCTTCGCTGGTGAACGAAATTCTGCATAAGCATCTTGCGGCATCGCTGAACCGTGCAAAAGTGCGTGCAGGTGCATTTGATAAGATTATCGGCGTTGAAAATCTGGACAAGGTGATTTGCATTGACCAGTCGCCGATTGGCAGAACGCCGCGTTCGAATCCTGCGACTTATACAGGTGTTTTCGGGGATATTCGGGAACTGTTTGCACAGACGGCGGATGCGAAAACACGCGGCTATACGGCGGGACGCTTCTCGTTCAACATCCGCGGCGGACGCTGTGAGGCGTGTGAAGGTGACGGCATCTGTAAGATTGAGATGCATTTCCTGCCTGATGTGTATGTGCCGTGTGATGTCTGCAAGGGCAGCCGCTATAATCATGAAACGCTGGAAGTCAAATACAAAGGCAAGTCGATTTACGATGTGCTGGAAATGACCGTAGAAGAAGGTTCTGAATTTTTCTCTGCGATTCCGAAAATTGCCCGCAAGCTGGAAACACTGCGCGAAGTTGGTCTGGGCTATATCAAAATCGGACAGCCTGCCACAACGCTTTCGGGCGGTGAAGCACAGCGCGTCAAGCTTTCGACCGAATTGCAGCGCCGTGCCACAGGCAGAACCATCTACATTCTCGATGAGCCGACGACTGGTCTGCACAATGCGGATGTTCACCGTCTGATCGAGGTTTTGCAGCGGCTTGCAGATGCAGGAAATACGCTGGTGGTGATTGAACACAACATGAATGTCATTAAGGTCGCCGACCATATCATTGACCTTGGCCCTGAGGGCGGCGATGAGGGCGGCATGATCGTTGCCACAGGTACGCCCGAAGAAATTGCCGCTTGTGAAGCATCCTATACAGGCAAATTTCTGCGCGATTATCTCAAGCCGTGAAATTTTGGCAACGGCTTGACAAATCAGAGAAAATGTGCTATACTGAAACAAAGCGATGACGAAGACAAATGTTTCGATCTCAGCGCACACAGAGAGCCGATGGCTGGTGGAAATCGGCGGCGTCCCTTGAAACACATCCCTTCTGAGCCGAAGTGCCGAACTGACAGTAAGCGCTTCCGTGATGCTGCGTGAATGCATAGGGCTTGCAATGAGCCTGAAAGTGGCGCTGGTGAAATATCACTGCGCAATTTGAGTGGTACCGCGGGTTTTCAAAGCTCGTCTCAAAGGATTCTTTGAGATGGGCTTTTTTATTTTATAAACTGAATTTTCGAAAGGAGAATGCCGCATGGAACAGCAGAAACCATCTGTCCTTGCAGGAACGGAGCAAAAAATTCAAGAGGTCGCGCAGCGCATTCGCAGTCTGCGTGAGGATCTGGGCATCAGCATTGAGGCAATGGCAGAGCAAACAGGCTTCTCTGTGGAGGAGTATGCACATCTGGAATCCGGCGAAATGGATTTCAGTTTCAGCTTCATTCATAAGTGTGCAGGTGTCTTTCATGTGGACATTGCCGAACTGATGGAGGGTAACAGCCCCGAATTGACAAGTTACACCATCACGCGCAAGGGCGAAGGACTGCCCATCGTGCGCCGTGCGGGTTTTGCCTATAACCGTTTGGCACATAAATTCAAGAATAAAATCGCAGAGCCGTTTCATGTTGTGATTCCGTATTCGGAAGAAGCACTTTCCCGTCCGCTGCATCTTGGCAGTCATGCAGGACAGGAAATGGATATCGTCATCAAGGGTACACTCCGCATGATTATCGGTACACACACCGAAACCCTGCACGAGGGCGACTGCATATACTATGACAGTTCCACACCGCATGACGAAATCGCATTAGGCGGTGAGGACTGCGAAATTTACGCATTTGTGATGGCACCGAACGGTTCTACGGGTATGACCGAATATCGGGAACAGGTGCAGGAGCATATCTCCACGAATGTTGACAAAGCAGGACTTGCGCATCCGGTTGCCGAGAAATTTGTGTCCTGCGAAACGGATGCACAGGGAATGCTTTCCGGTGTGCATTTCCAGAACGAAGACAAATTTAATTTTGCATTTGATATTGTGGATGCACTTGCGGAAAAATGCCCTGACAAACTGGCATTGATGTACGTTGCAAATGATAAATCTGAGCGCAGATTTACGTTTTCGGACATCAAGAAATATTCCTGCCAGACCGCAAACTATTTCAAATCGCTGGGCATCAAGCGCGGCGACCGTGTCATGTTGGTGCTGAAACGGCATTATCAATTCTGGTTCTCGATTCTGGCATTGCATCGTCTGGGCGCAATTGTTATTCCTGCGACCAATCAATTGGTAGAGCATGACTACACCTACCGTTTTGGTGCGGCGGGTATTTCTGCGGTCGTCTGTACCGCAGACGGTAATGTGGCAGAAGAAATCGACAAGGCGGCAGAACAGTCGCCGAGTCTGATCACGAAGATTCTGGTTGGCGGACAGCGTGACGGTTGGCATGATTTCAATGAAGAACTGCCTGCATACAGCACGCATTTCTACCGCACGGAAGATACGCCCTGCGGCACAGATCCGATGCTGATGTTCTTCACCAGCGGCACAACGGGCTATCCGAAAATCGCAATGCACAGCTATCAGTATCCGTTGGGACACTACACCACGGCGCGGTACTGGCATAATGTGGATCCGAACGGCATTCATTTTACGATTTCCGATACGGGCTGGGGCAAGGCGCTCTGGGGCAAGCTGTACGGACAGTGGATGTGCGAAACTGCTGTATTTGTGTATGATTTCGACCGTTTCCATGCGGAAGACATTCTGCCGATGTTTGCAAAATACAACATTACGAGTTTCTGTGCGCCGCCGACTATGTATCGTTTCTTTATTCGTGAAGATTTGTCGAAGTATGATTTGTCGAGTCTGAAATATGCGGCAATTGCGGGAGAAGCGCTGAATCCGGAAGTATTCAATCAATTCCAGAGAGCGACAGGTCTTTCGCTGATGGAGGGCTTTGGGCAGACGGAAACCACATTGGTGGTAGCGAACTTTGTTGGAATGACGCCGAAGCCGGGCAGTATGGGCAGACCGAATCCCTTGTTTGACGTGCATATTCTGTTGCCGGATGGCAGTGAAGCGGGAGTAGGTGAAACGGGAGAAATCTGCATCAAGCTGAAAGACAGACCGATTTGCGGCTTGTCGCTGGGGTATTATCGTGATGAAGAGAATACGAAGGCGGCGTGGCATGATGGGTTCTATCATACGGGTGATACGGCATGGAAAGATGAAGACGGATATTTCTGGTATGTTGGCAGAGTGGATGATTTGATCAAGTCGTCCGGCTATCGAATCGGGCCGTTTGAAATTGAGAGTGTAATTATGGAATTGCCGTATGTGCTGGAGTGTGCGGTGACGGGTGTGCCGGATGAGATTCGCGGGCAGGTTGTCAAGGCGACGATCGTGCTGACGAAGGGTACGGTGCCGTCGGATGAATTGAAGAAAGAGATTCAGGATTATGTAAAGAAGGCGACAGCGCCGTACAAATATCCGAGAGTTGTGGAGTTCAGGGAGAGTTTGCCGAAGACGGCAGGCAGTGGCAAGATTCGCAGAGCGGAACTTCGCCGAGAAGATGCCGCACGATACAACAGCGAGAAATCGTAATATAAGCGGCTATGCACGCGAAGTGAAATTAAATCGCAGAGTCCAGAGGGAATCAATTCCCTCTGCACTCCTCATGATTGGGCGCGGGAAGTGCTTCCATTTTCCTCCGAATTCCACAAAAAATGACCGCCGATTTCTCAAAATCAGCGGCCGAATTCGGGAGATTATTGTCGCCAACTTTCGGAAGAAAGAGAGAGAAAACGAAAGCCGGAAACAAGTCACCTGTGATACCGAATCGAAATTCGATACCTTGATTATATCATACCCATTATCTGATTGCAATACATATAATATACAAATGGTGGACAAAGCGAATGCCTCATGGTCGCATTTGTTTGTTTCGTTCATAAAAAAGACATGAATTAAATCATTCAATATGCTATACTAAAAATATCTCTTTGAAAGGAACGAATCGCCATGAAAAAGCCTAAGGATGAATCCGCTTGCGTCCAAAAAGAATCCCATATTCTCCGACACCTGATTGAATTGCTCGTGATGGTCTCTTTGATGGTCTGCGCCGTCACCGCAGGTGAGAAAATGATGCAGGATGAACCTGTCTATTCCTCATCTAATTCCTATCGCAGTGCGCCTGCCGGCGGTGAAGGAGATATTGTTCCGTGGAGTGCACCGACAGGTGAGGATGTCCAGCCACAATTTCATGAGGATAATGAAGCATCCCCGCTGTTTTTAGGACTCGACATTACAAACTTCTCTGTGAAAAAGTCGGACGGTTCCTATGTCCTTTCCTGTGATGTGAAAAATGGCAATTCCGTTCGGTTGTTCGGATATTTTCGTGTTTGTTTCTATGACAGCAATGACGCCCCGATGCACGAGCAATCCTTCTTCATTGACGATATCGAAGCAGGTGCATCACAAACACTGACCGCTACTTGCTCCGAATCCAAGTATCCTGCCGATTTTGCACGATACGCCTTCGTAGATGGCGCTTTGACCGAGTGGGTACCCACAGGCGGCGATGCAACAGAACATACCATGTAAAAATAAGGTCTGTGAATGAAAATTCACAGACCTTCGTTTATTTATGTTTCTTTCGCTTGATGATTTTGTCGCTGTTGACTATGAGAATATCCCCCGCATGAATCATGAGGTTCGGCGCGGCAATGATGGTCATGTCCTCACGAATGACGACAAGAATCTGCATTTTGTATTCTTCATATATTTCCCTGATGGTATGTTCACAGAGCTCATTTTCTGATTCTACGAGAATTTCCCCCACTTTTTCAATGTCATGAAAATGCGTATCGCTGTGTTCACTCTGCGTGTATTGTTCAACAAAACCTGCGCTGATGATACCCGTAGGGATGGCAACCACGCCGACACCAAGAAATGCAATGCAGATCGCCATGATCTTTCCGACAATGGTCACGGGGTAGATATCTCCGTAGCCGACCGTCAGCAGCGTGGACATACTCCACCAGATTCCGGAAAATGCGTTCTCAAAGGCATTCGGTTGCGCATCGTGTTCGACACTGTACATACAGAGAGAGGAGGAAAGCATGAGAATGATGATGATGAATACAGATGAGATGATTTGGTTGCGCTTTTCGTAGAGAACGGCGGTGATGACATTGAACGAGTCATATTGTGCGTTGATACGGAATAAATGGAAGATTCGGACAACGCGAAGCATTCGAAAGACGATGAAGCCCGTCAGGAAGAAAAAGGGGAGGATCGTCAGCAAATCCACAATGCCGTCAAACGAACGCAAAAAGCGCAGTCTTGCGCGTGTTTTCGTGAGATGTGGGTAAAGCAGGTCTGCTGTCCATATGCGCAGTACGTATTCGACACCGAAAATGACTGCGCAGAAATATTCGATACCTTTGAAAAGCGGGTAAAATGCCAGCAATTGGTCAAATGTTTCGAGGAACATGGCGACAATGCCAAGTACGATGACAATGACGATGAACCAGTCAAAGGCGCGGCTGACCGTATCTTTGTTATAACCGATCTGGATGATTTGGAAAATTCGTTTTTTCACAGCGATCCTCCGAAAGAATTTTTTTGATAAAGTGTCTGATATTGTATTATACCATATTTTTCTGATTTTGGCAATTGCATTTCTATTGATCTGACAATGCTGAATACGGATGACAAGGCGGACATAGATATTCTGACATCACATCTGATCGAAGAACATGGCTTTAGGCAACACCGCACAAAGCACGCCTTACGGCTTGGCGGTACATCTGCTTGCAGATTTTCCGCCATCTTGCACAGAAATTCTTTGCTGGGCGTCAGCCCAGCGGCATCATTTCTGTACAATCTGACGAAAAATCTGACTGCGCATCTATGCCACCAGCTCTGTGCGGTGTTGCCTTAAAGTTTCTTTTTTCGTTTTATCAGCACAGGATTTGTGCAAAAATGTGCACTGCACAATATTTTTTCGACTCGCAGTTAGCAATTCCTACAAAGTGCAAAAAAATCGCAAAATATGCTGTTACCTTTTCATGGCATTCTCCGTTAGATGAAGTGAACGGACATACAAAGCGCGTCCGACTCAAACGCATTTCATTTATTCTAAGGAGGATGTTCTTATGAAACAATTTACAAGATTCCTTGCAGCCGCGCTTGCCATCACGACTGCCCTCGGGGAAGCCGCAACAGGCAAATGGCAATATTCGCCATCTCCCGCAGAAGTTCTCGCTATTACAGCAGAACAGAACACAGAAAGCCAAATCCTGCCAGAAGCATCCCGCGAGAATCCTTTCGTTGTCACGACCATGTCATCAGACGAATGGATGGATCGCCCGATGCAGTCCACCACCACAACAACGACCACAACAACCGCCGTTTACACCTACACAACAACCACTACACACAACAACTTCTATTATACCAGCACAGTAACCACTGCTGATTTCTACTGTCAGTTCTGCCATCATCTGCACCCATTAAACGAACTTCATTATACACCTGACGGAGATCCGATTTGTGAGTATTGTCTGGAAAACGAAGCATACACAACAGTCAGCACATTCCCCACAACCACCACAACAACTTCTACAACAGTAACTACCACCAGACGCTATAGCAATTTCGGTACCGGTTCTATTGGTGTTCCGCAGGAAGGTGAATTTTTCGCCCTCAACCTCGGCTATATGGAAAAACAAATTTACCATATCGGTGAAAAAGTTACACGATTCGATCCCTACATCACTTATGGTCATTATCTGGACGGAGAAATCGTAGATACAGGAATGTGTCCTTCCTCCTGGGTAGAGGATATTGTCATTGATGCACAGGATTTTGATGCCTTCCATCCGGGCGAATATGAGATTCGCGTGATTTATCATGATGCAGTTGCAACATATAAAGTACGTGTTGTGGTGGACGACCAGTATATTACCGGTGACATCGACAACAACGGCGAAGTGAACATTACAGACGTGATTATGCTTGGACAGTACTTGAATGAATCCGGTGCATTCCTGCTTCCGAACGAGGGCTTGGAAAATGTTGACATGGATGGCAGCGATACACTGGATGCCATTGACATGAATATGCTGGTATCCCACATTGCGAAAATCAGTGTGGTACAGGAATCGGATAAATCGTTCACGTATGAAACCAAAACCGCTTATGACGATACAAAATATACGAATATGACACAAAACACCGACGAAGCAACAGAACAGGCAGTTGCGAAACTGCATCAGCTTCTGGCAGATGATATGCTGGCAGAAGAACGTGCAGAGAATATTCCGGAGCGCATGGAACACACGGCGTATGATAAATATCTCTGGGAAATTGATGCACCGTTCCTGACGCGCATTCGCTTTGGCGAAGTGCAAACGCTGGATTATATGAAAGCAGGAAATGATTTTGCGTATCAGATTGAGAATGTCAAAGAAGCAATGTTGGTACCTGTAGCAGAAACGAACACATATCAGTATGACATATATGTACGGCAGGCAGACAGCAACGCATTTGTATGGCTTGGCAGAGCGCTTGACAATTCGCCTAACTAAACACCATCGCATATAGCTTTTTCAAAGATGTTTACCGTCTGTTTTCACTATAGCACCCACATTTTGCGCTGTCAACCGCTTTTCCTATGGTTTGCCCGAAAATTCAAAATCAGCATCGAATGAAAAAAATTTCCTGTTGAATATTGCAACGGATTTTGCACATGATACTTTTGCGGCAGGACAGTTCCGATTGTCCGCCGTGACTTACCATGAAGTGAGGTTATCGTTCATGTGGGATAAAATTGCGTTGATTCTGCTGGTCATCGGCGGTATCAACTGGGGACTTGTCGGTTTGTTCGAGCTTGACCTTGTAGCGTTTCTGTTTGGCGGCGCGGCATCCATTCTCAGCAGAGTGATCTACATTCTGGTTGCGATTTCCGCAGTCTGGTGTATTTCGTTTCTGTTCCGAAAGGAAAGCGTTGCAAGCGCACAGGCATAAGTCGATTTTCCGCACAGATTTCTCCTCTTTTTTCTTCGCGCATCGGTTTACAGCCGATGCGCGTTTTTTGCATATATGTGTATTATTTTGCGAACCTTTTGCGATATGCCCAAAAATAAAAACAATATTCGTACACATTGCCAAAATTCTAACATCCTCTTGCGTTTTTGATGAAAATATGATATACTAAAACGGATATATGATAATGCACTATGTGTCTTGGTTTATCGCATTACCAAAGGAGGTCTTTCTCATGAACAGTACCCAGCAAGTAATGCTGTGTGGTACGCCCTGTATTCAGCTCTGTGCGGGCGGATACGAAGCGTTTATCGCTTATGAAATCGGTTCAAATGTTCTGCGTCTGCGCGATGTCAGAAACGGTATTGACGTGTTCCGTTTCCGTGCAGAAAATACAGCAGAAGAAATCATGCAGTCCGCAGAAGTCTGGGGCTTGCCCACGCTTTATCTGCCGAACCGTTTTGCGGATGGTGTTTTGAAAACATCCGATGCTGTTTATCAGCTTCCCGTGAATGAGAAAGAACCGTTCCATAACCATATCCACGGCTTCCTGCACAAACGGAAGTATACTGTTGTTTCACATCATGCGGATGATAACTGTGCAACACTCGTCACACAGTACCGCTATGATGAGAATGACCCGTTCTTCGAATACCTGCCGATTCCGTTTATCGCAGAACTGACATTCACACTCAGCGAATGCGGTTTGGAGCATAAAATCTCCATCACGAATCTGGCAGAAAAGAAAATGCTTCCCATTTCTGTGGCAACACACACCACGATTCAGTCGCCGTTTCTCGATGGCGGCAAAGAAGAAGATATCCGCCTGATCGTACCGATCGGCAAGCGCTGCGAACTCAATGATCGCTGCCTGCCGACAGAACGCCTGCTGGAGCCGAAACTTTCCGATCTGGAATACAAAAACGGCACCAAATGCCCCGTTCTCCAGAATATCAGCAATGATATGTATCAGGCAGAAAGCGGCAAGCTGGATGGTCAGAATTTCTACGGTGTCATTGCAGAAGATGTTGTCAAGGGCAAAAAGATCTGCTACGAAGTCAGCCCCGAATACAAGTTCTGGATCATCTGGAACGATAAGGGCTTCAACGGCTACTTCTGTCCGGAACCCATGACTGCGATGATCGATGCACCGAATCTGAGCCTGCCCGCAGATGTCACGGGTTATCAGGAAATCAAACCCCGTGCAACCTTCGAGGCAAATCAGCGCTTCTTTACCGCATAATATCGGATCTCAACAGCGTTTCCATGAATTGTGGAAACGCTGTTTTTGTCAAAACAGCACCACACAAAGCTCACCTGACCACTTGATGACATATCGGCATCATCGCCTTTATGCGCCGATGCCCCAAAGGAGGATTTGTTATGAAATCAGTTTCTATTCAGACGGCTGTCTCAGCGGCAGCATGGGTACTTTCCGTTGTGATTTGTGCAGCGGGTACTGCACCTGTCAATGCGTTCAGCCGGCAGTTGACAACTGCCGAAGAACCTGCGGTATCTACTGTGGTTTCTACGGAGGAACGTCCGCCCGTCACATCGACCTGCATCAGCGATTCCGATATTCCTGTATGGGATGAAAACGGACACTACCGCGGTACGAACGCAATTTACGATGCATTCCTTTATATTACGGAGTTTCCGAAAACGCAGTATGTCATAGGTGAAGCGCTCGACCTCAGCGGCATGAAGGTCATGCTTGTGGAACAGCGCCGCTTCAACACATGGTATCATGATGTCAGTGAGCGCATTGTACTGGTAGACACGGATTTCGATTCCACCAAAGAGGGAACCTATACCGTGACGATTGACACTGACTATCGTCTGCCGGAATGGAACACCGAAATGCCCATGTCCTTTGAAGTAACGGTCGGAGAGGCCCTTCCCGCCGTAACGACCACATCCTCTGTTCCATCCACCACAACGTCCGCAAAGGCAACCGTGACCGTTTCGGAAAAAAATACAACGACCGTATCGACCACGACTGTATCGACCACGACCGCTGTCACCACAACAGCAGAGCGTCCGCCTGTCACTACTTCCTGCATCAGCGATTCTGACCTGCCTGTATGGGATGAAAACGGACATTACCGCGGCACCAATGCCATTTCCAATGTCTATCTGCTGATTACACAGCCGCCCAAACAAACCTATGCGCTCGGTGAAACACTTGACCTCAGCGGCATGAAAGTCATGCTCGTGGAACAGCGCCGCTTCAACACATGGTATCACGATGTCAGCGAATGGTTCGAGATCACCGAAAACACTTTCGATTCCTCAAAGGCAGGCACGTACTCCATCACCATCAATACCGACTACACGATTTCCGAATGGGGCGAAAACACACCGCTGACATTTGAAGTGACCGTAAGTGATACCCTGCCTGCCGTGACCACCACACCAACTGCATCGGATACGACGACATCCATGACAACCACAGCCACTTCTGCGGTATCTACAGAAGCCGCCGTCAAAGGCAATGGCGATGTGGATGAAGACGGCGAACTGAATATCAGCGATGTCATTTTACTGAGCCGCTACGTGACTGAAGACCCCGTCACGATTTCGGAAGCAGGACTTTTGCAGGCTGATTTAGATGCAAACCACACCGTCAATGCGGATGATATTACCTGCATGATCCTGCGCATTGCCAAGCTGGACGAAATCTGACAAAATCCTGCATTGTTTTTTCCCGCAGCATATGATATAATAAACGAAAGAAAGGAGCGCATCCCATGTCTTATTCTGATTACCTGAAAGCACAAAAACTCGCAGAAAAATGTAACCGTCAGGCTGCTGCACGCGGCGCATATCCTTATTTGCCCGTACTGGAAGACCTGCTTGTCAGCCATCCCGAAGAATCCCGCGTTCCGATTGGACGTGTGGAAATCCCCATTTCTCTGATTGCCGGAACAGCAGATTCGGGCAGAACTTCCGCCTTCGCCTCCAATTTCATGCCGCTGCTTGGCGCAGAAACAGAATTTGCCAGCAAATGGTCAGCGCTGTGTGACAGTGTACGCGAACAGGGCGTCAACGACCCGATTGTCGTACTGGAATATATGCAGCGCTTTTATGTGATAGAGGGCAACAAGCGCGTCAGTGTATCGAAATATTTCGGCAGTGTCAGCATTGATGCGGTCGTCACGCGTGTTTTGCCGCATCTGACCGACAGCACAGAGCATTTGCTTTATGCGGAATTCATTGAATTCTATCGGCAGACGGGACTGTATGAAATTGAAATGTCCGTGGTCGGCGGATTCCCGCGTCTGCTGGAAGCGATTCCGTCCATTGACCCCGTAATGGGAAAACCGTGTCCTTGGTCGGACGACCTGCGTCATGCCGTGAAATTCCTCTATGCAGTTTTCGAACAGCATTACATTGACCGCAACGGTCTGCGCCTGACGCTTGTTGCAGGCGATGCTTTCCTGCATTTTCTTGAAATTTACGGTTATTCCGCACTCTGCAATCTCTCCTCGAATGAGATTCGGCAGCGCATGGACCGCATCTGGTCGGAGTTTACACTGCTTGCAGAAGAACAGCCGACTTCTCATATTCTTTCTCCGACAGAAGCTTCCCGCAAAGCATCGTTCAGCAAAATCCTGCCGCTGGGCGCGATATCCTCTGTGCTGACGGGCAGCACAACTGCGCCGCTGAAAATCGCCTTCCTTTACCCGAAAGACCCACAGTTTTCCAGCTTCGTGTTCAATCACGAACTGGGACGGCGCTACATCGAAGACGTATTTGGCGATGCCATCGAAACGCACGCTTTTGTAGCATCTGAAGATGCCGCAGAAACCGTCATCACACGGGCAATTGCAGACGGCTACCGCGTCGTCTTTACGACTTCCCCGATTTACCATGCCGTCACCATGCGCATGGCGGTCGCACACCCCGATGTTATTTTGCTGAACTGCTCCATGAACAACACCTATCGGCAGGTGCGCACCTATTATCTGCGTATTTACGAAGCAAAATTCCTGACGGGTATTCTGGCTGGTTCTTTGACAGAATCCAACCGCATCGGTTATATTGCGGACTATCCCGTATTGGGTACGCCTGCCGCCATCAATGCCTTTGCACTCGGCGTAGAACTGGTCAACCCGCACGCTGTCGTATATCTGGACTGGTCATCCTTGAAAAATCACGATCCGTTTGCCTATTTCCAAACGAAAAACATCGACCTTGTTTCCAACCGTGACATCACCGCACCGCTTTCGGAAGATACCGACTTTGGTTTATACGGTCTGGTCGGCGACACCGCATTTCGTCTGGCAGCACCCGTCTGGAACTGGGGACGGCTTTATGAGGAACTGGTGCATTCCATTCTGATTGGTGCATGGAAAAATGATGCCAACGAAAATGAAAATCAGGCATTGACATATTACTGGGGGCTTTCGTCCGGTGCGATCGATGTCGCGTATTCGACCACACAGCTTCCTGCAAATACACTTCGTTTACCGCGCATCATGCAGGATTTGATTTCCAAGAACCGCTTCAATCCATTCACAGGCCCTATCATCACACAAAACGGCACACAGATTGCGATGCCCGACGAAAAACTATCTCCTGAAGCAATTATCAAGTCCAATTGGCTTTGTGCGAATGTCATTGGCGAACTGCCAAAAGCAGAACAGCTTGTTGACAGCTGTCACAGTTTTGTTTTGCACCATGGGTTAGAATGACAAAAATTTTCTCGGAATAACGACAAATTCGGAATGCGAAAGGATACGCTGACCATGAAGATTATGGTGATGTCAGATACAGAATCGAATGCCATCTGGGATTTTTACACTCCTGATAAGCTTCAGGGCATTGACCTTATTTTGTCCTGCGGTGATTTAAACCCATATTATCTTCAATTTGTGGAAACCTTTTCGAATGTTCCTTTGCTGTACATTCATGGCAACCACGACAGCCGTTATGCACAGGATCCACCTGAAGGATGTTTTTGTGTGGAGGATGATGTATACATTCATAATGGTATCCGCATTCTAGGATTAGGTGGCTGTATGCGTTATTCAAACGGAAAGCATCAATATACGGAAGCAGAAATGGCGAAGCGGATTCGGCGATTACGAATGAAGTTATGGCGCACAAAAGGATTTGACATTCTGATGACACACGCACCGATGGAGGGTGTACATGACGGAAATGATATCTGTCACAAAGGGTTTGCGGCATTTCGCGGATTGGTACAACAATACGCGCCGAAGTATTATGTACATGGTCATGTACATATGAATTACGGGTATAAAACGCCGCGGTTGAGTATACTGGACAATACTATTTGCATCAATGCGTATCGGACATACACATTTGATTATGAAGACAGTGCGATACGGACGGAAGCGGAACGATTTCCGATTGAGCTGACATAAGCGCATTCTCGCTGTTTTGTATAAGGGAAAGTTACTCCGTAACTATTTCGCTTCGCGTGCATAGCCGCCTTTGTCGTGAATTATTTTGTACCAACAGAACGCGAAATCCCTCTCTTTCATTTGTGAAAGAGAGGGATTTCGCTTTTTTGGGGGTTGCCTGACAAAATATGAGGAAGAATGGATGAGGTCAACTTATCACTTTATCTGCCGCAAATCGCATCCAGCGGTTTCTTCGCGGCAATACTGGATGCAGGCACAAAACCTGCAAGCCATGCGGACAGCATCGACACCGCCAGCAGCAGCAATACCTGACGTGTGTCAAAATGTAAAAGCTGTACCACAATATGATAATAACGGCGCACAGCGTAATTAACAAGCATAACACATCCGCTGCAAAAACTCATCGAAAGCAAAAAGTTCATCAGCGCAATCATCAGCGTTTCTGAAAGGAATATATGCAGCACGTCATTCGACCGCGCTCCAATCGCTCGAAGAATACCGATCTCATGCTCTCTGTGCTGTATACTGCGTGTGATGAAGCCTGCCATCAAAAGCATGGCAAAAATTGCAAATCCACCTGAAAATACACTCAGCACCGTATAAAACAACTGAAATACAGTATCAATTTTATCCAGTTCATATGTCACCGCATGATTCAGTTCATACCGCATCTGCACATCTACATCATCACGATAACAGTACCGCACAAATTCTTCCAGCGCATCCCTGCTATCCGGCATCGCACCAAATGCATTGACATATTTTCCGTCTACATCAATCAACTGCTTTACGATCGCATCTGCACAAATCATCGTTCCATGATAAACACTGTCTGCCTGAATGAATCCGACGATCTGCACTGCTTCCATCCGCTGTGCATTGACACCACCGATTTCCACTGAACCGTTCAGCGTGCCAATATCTGCTGTCAATTTTTGCAGTTTCTCCAGTGTGATCGCTTCATTCGCTGAAAACAGCGACAGCGTACTGCCGTTGCGCAGCACACACTGAATGCTGTCCACGGAAAGAATCACTTCATTTTCTGCAAGACTTTCCCGTTCGCCGTCCAGCCAGAGAATCTCATCGGAAGCAATACGGGACATTGTCGTATAATGCGTCGGTTTCACAGCATAATTGCGGTCTGCATAGATATTGCTCTGCATCGAAAAACCACAGCCCGTTCTCGGCGCATATGTGTTCGGTGCCGCTTCTATCATTTGTGTTACTTTCCCACTGCCAACCATTGCGCAGCCCGTCAGACTATGATGCACCGCGCTATCAAATTCCGCAAGCAGCATTTCGTTCAGAAGCCGCTGCGATTTGGAAACTACACCTTCCGCATCCCGCTGCGGCTGGTATCGTTCTGTATCTTCATGCGTATCTACAACGCCTGTAACAGTATAAGACACTTTGTCCAGCAGAAGCGTTTTTCCAATCATATCCTGCGGCGCTGTTATCTTCGAATAATCTACAACACGCAGGGACTTCCCATCCTCTTCATTTGTAGCCCATTGATTATAGGAAACAAAGCCATTGTCATCACATATCACCGGCGCATAACCCGCCTTCAAAAATGGCTCACAGGCTACCAGACTGAGTGCAATTTCATTCTTATTGCCGTCAGGAATGCTGCCCGCAATCAGACTGCATCCCATTTCTGCCAGCACTTCTTCCGAAATCTCTGTAAATCCACAGAATTCACTCATCAGCACTGTGTTGTTCGAGGGCAATGCCGTATAGTCAAAATGCATAGAATAACTCAAATTGCTGCTTGGCGGCAAATATATGCCCGTCATCGCAACGCCTGTATCATTCCGTATCACCGTCAGGTCATCATCACTAAGAAGCACGCCTTCCGTTGACCAGTACGCAGAAAGTGAATCACTGCATTTCTCTGCTTTATGCACCGTCACATATTCTGTTTCATACTGAAGCAAAGAATCTGTGCAGACACGGATATGCTCATAAGAATGAAATGTATCTGCCAGTGCGAACATGGAAAATGCCACAACAGAAAGAAAAATGGTCATGCCCAGACGGAATCGCTTGTGTCCGAGATTACTGCATCCGATATGAAATGCTCTGCGCAGCGGCATCTTGGAATGAATCAGTTCCGGTGGTTCTCCCTGTGGTACAGGAATGCGGGTTTCATCCGTTTGCTGAAATCCGCGCATATCATCGGATTGCATCATCGTCGCATCATTTTTCTGACGTTCCAGATATTCATTGATGCGAAGACGGTCTGCTTCCGTCAACTGATAACCGCATGGGATCTCAATGGCGGAAGAACGAAAAGAAAGCGTACTTTCCTCCGGCTGTTCCGTGATCCATTCCACATCCCGCACGACTTTTCCGTCTGCCATTTCAATGATGCGGTCTGCATATTGCTCTGCAAACTCCCGTTCGTGGGAAATCAGAATGACAAGTTTCTCTGCGGAAAGTTCTTTCAGTGTGCCGAGCACCTGACGTCCCGTTTCAGCATCCAATGCACCTGTCGGTTCATCCGCCAGAATGATTTGAGGATTCTTCACGAGTGCGCGGGCAATGGCAACACGCTGTTTTTGTCCGCCCGAAAGTTCATCGGGTTTTCTGTCGCCGAAGCCATCCAGATCGACTTCATGCAAGATGCGGCTGATTTCCGCATCGTCTGCTTTTTTGCCCTGCAATTCCAGTGCAATTGCAATATTTGCGCCAACTGAGAAATCAGACAGCAAATTGTATTCCTGAAACACAAAACCGACGCAGGTATTGCGATAACTGTCAAAACTCTGCGCCCGAAATTTTTTTAATGAAATACCGTTGAAAATGATTTCGCCTTCATCACAGGTATCCAGTCCGCCAAGCAAATGCAGCAGCGTCGATTTTCCGCTGCCGGATTTACCCAGAAGAAAAACCATGCCCCTTTCCGGAAATCGCAGGGAAACATGGTCAATCGCCTGAACAGAAACACCCTTCTTCGGCTGATAGTGTTTGCATATATTTTTCGCTTCAAGCAAAAGGATGCCCCCCTTTCAGCGAATGTCAGTCAAAAGAAAAACGGGAGAGGCAGTGTGTTCGATTGCCCCTCCCGATATTTTACCGATTCTGCGGCAAAATATATGCGGAGAACAAAGCCCGCAAAGGTGGAGAGTAAAAGGATTTGCGATGGAAATCAGGTGTGCTGCCTGATTACACCTCTATTATAGCGCAAATTCGATTAAGAATCAAGACCTGAATTGTTTAAGATTTATTTAACATATCTATTTGAAATGCATCTATTGCGCATAACCTGCCATTCGCACGGGCATCCTGTCATCAGAAAGGTGGTATCCCAATATGTATCAACTCCAACAATTTCTGATGCCCGAAGAAGACGGCATGGTAAGCGGCGACCTGACACCCGAACATCTGATTGCACTCGGCGGCATTCTCCCAACAGTTTCTCCGCAAATTCTCATTGGCAGTGAATCAGACAGTGCCTTCTCTGCCGCTGCCACAGGATTTCTTGCGGGGGCTGCCGCAGCAGCAGGCGGCAGTGTCACAACCCTTTCTCACGTTTCCCTGCCCGCACTTTCTGCGGCATCTCTCGTGAGTCATGCGCCGCTTTTGCTTCACATCGCTGACCATCGCCTGCGCATTTTTGCGCACGGAATGCTTCCCCTGACCGCAAAGCAACAGACATTACTGCTTTCTCCGCCGCAGCCTGTCTGGAATGCCCCGCCGCTTTACGGCAATATCGTCAATGGCAACGGACTGCAAACACTATGCGCACCGCAGCTGCAAAAGCGATTGCCGCAGCACATTCCTGTTTCAGTGGAAATCAGCACGGCATCTGCGGCACTGCATTCCCTGATGCAGCCGCTTTTGCGTCAAAGGCGGGGCAATCTGATGACGCTGCAATTTTCTGCGGATGGGCGGCGGCTAGCGGTATATACCGAAGAATGCGGCTGGATTTTTCATGAAAAGCTGCTGATGCTGATGTGTCTGGAACGGTTGGCGGCAGGGGAAGATGCTGCATTGCCTTACTGGATGCCGCGGGCGGCGGAACAAATGGCGAATGCGTATCAGCGGCGGATTTTGCGGTATGCATCCTGTTCTGATGGTTCGGATGCAGACGCACGGGCGATGGCAGTCAGGCAAGGTTTTTCGCTGGACGGCACGATTCTCTGTGCTGATTTTTTACGTGCATATGCAGAAAAGCAAATTTCTCTGCGGGAATGGCTTGGGATGCTGCCAGCGTGTCACACAGTCAAGCGAATTGTCAGAATCGGGAGTGGAAGGGATGCGGGAAAGGGGGATATGCTGCGGGAACTGCGGGAAAAATACGCGGCATTCGAAACGGCGGAAGGATTTTTTGCAAGCAGTGGGAAGGGGAATGCACTGGTAAGGCCGTCGCGTTCAGGAAAGACTGCCACGTTACTGACAGAAGCGGACAATATGGAAGCGGCGGCAGAGCTTGCAGGCGACATCACAGCGTTGTTGGAACAGCATATTTTTCCGTAATAAAGCGGCTATGCACGCGAAGCGAAATGAAAGT
>JAZUJW010000081.1:0-35125 GCA_045642925.1 Oscillospiraceae bacterium | reverse complement strand
CCGCGCTCCGCAGAGCGCAAACCCCCCTCCTGATTAGTTGTAAGGATAGAGGGGGGTGTTGCCCCGACGGCGGCCGGCGACCAGAGGCGCTGCCTCTGGACTCTGCCAAAGGGAATGATTCCCTTTGGAATCCTCATGATTGGGTGCGGGAGATTTTATTTGTCATCGTGCGGCGGCATATCGTATATCCCACGCACCTTCTGCAAATTCTCATCGTCAGGATGCTTCTCCTTGTTCTTCGCCCGTATCGCATCCACTTTCGCCGCCATCTTCGGCGTCAATACCGCTATCACCGCAATTAACCCGAATACGATCAGAAATCGCCACAAAAACGGCAAAAGCGTCGGTGCTACATCTGTCATGCAGTCATCCCTCCTCATGCCCACGCAGGCGGCTGTGCATCTTTCGTAATAAACACCACAAACGGCGGGTCGCCCGTCCTGTTCGGAAACTGACACTGCAATACCGTAAAATATGTGCTGTCCAACGTGCGGAAATATTCCAGCAGCGCATCACGTTCCGTATACCCGTTCGCACCGCCATAATACACACAAAGCGACATCGCACCGCCTACCCGCAGCAGCTTCAGTCCCGCATTCAGCGCCGCAATGCTCGAATCTGCGTGCGTGAAAATTTCGTGGCTCCCTCGCGGCAGCCACCCGAAATTAAACACAATCGCCGAAACACTCCCCGCTTCCGCATACTGCGGCAAATTCGCATGACTGTCCAGATATACTTCCGCATTCGAAAAGCCTTTTTCGGCAAGGAGCGCTTTCGTACTGTCCACTGCATCCTGCTGAATGTCAAATGCAAGCACTTTTCCCTCCGCGCCAACCAGTTCGCAAAGCAGCGCCGTATCAAATCCACGCCCAGCCGTGGCATCAATGCAAAGGTCACCTGCCTGTACATGGTCATGCAAAAAACGATGTGCCAGATTCAAAACACTGAGCTGACGGGGCGCTTTCGGGTTCGACATTGCAATTCTCCTTTGGTATCAAACATAATAAACTGCCATATTATCAAGGCAAAGACACGCTAGTTTTCCGCCTGATTCCGTAAAATATGCACCGCAGTCCACATTGATGTACGTGGCTTTGAAAACGACTTCTGCTTTGCCGTGCAATTCAGGATATGTCAGTGTCGGCGTGTGACCGAATACCATGAATCGGTCTTCATAAAAAACAGCATCCGGCGAGGGACGCGCATTCAGAAAGGCATCCGCAGGATAATCCTCCAGCGGTCGTCCTTCATCAAAATCTTCCAGACCGCTGTGCGTCAGCACAAACGGCACACCACGGACTTCGCAGGTTTCATAAAGCTGAAATTCCTGCAAATACGCCATGACATCAGAACGCTGCTCCGGTGTCAGCATCATATATTGTAAGAAAGTCGGTTCGCCGCCATTTTGCATCCATGTGCCGAACAATTCCCGCTGCGGCGGTGAAAGGCAGTCATCCAGCGTATCCAATGTGACATCCAGCGGCAGATCCATGACACAGCCGCGGAACATCGCTTCGTGATTGCCAAGCAGCGGATACACATTGATACGCTCCATGCAGTCAAGCAAAAGCGGAATGGGCGCTTCTCCGCGGTCAACAAAGTCACCAAGCAAATAGAGGTCATCCTCCTCCGTGAAATGAATCAGTTCCAGCATTTGCAGAAATTTTTCATAGCAACCGTGCAGGTCACTCATTACATAAGTCATGTGGCGGAATCCCTCCTTTCGCAAAATGACCATCTTTCTAGGGTACTATACCCTAGTATAGCACATTTCTTCTAAAAAGTCAACAGCGGCACCGCATTGTTGACATCTTCATCCCCCATACCACGCAGGAAAAAAATGCTCCCGCTTGCGGGAAGCGGGAGCATTGCGCGTTGAAATTATCCTCTGTTTTCGGCGCCTTTCATCAAACTTGCGAGCAATGTCGGATATTGAATCTGGCAGTTGCCGCGGTTCAGCAGACCGAAGTTTTCGCCTGAGCCGTTAAAGGCGTTGTTATCCCACCAGACGCAGGGGATACCATAGGAATCTGCTGTCTTGACATAGAATTCTGCCCATTCTGCGCGAGCCTGTTCATTATTTCGGTTCATCGCACCGAATTCGCCGATGATAACCGGAATGCCTTTGCTGAGGAATCTCGATTTGACAGCATTGAGGAAATCCGTGACCTGCGAAGCATCAGTTGCCTGATTCCACTTGTCGGTCTGTGTGTCGTCATTGGCAAGGGCGAAGTTGTAAGGTCTGTACGCATGGATAGAAACGATAAGGTGCTCGTCATTCGGCAGTTCCATGCCGTTGAGGTTTGCAACATCAGGAGATGCGGAGTAAGTCGGCATCATGACGAAACGCTTTTCGTTGTTGCTTCCGGAAGAACGGATGGTTTTGAGCGCATCTGCATTCAGGGTATTGATGCATTTCATGGCATCAATGCAGTCTGCATTGCTCGAATCGATCCACCATTCATTGGTATGACCAATCAGACGCGGTTCATTGAGGGTTTCGAAAATGAGGTGGTCGTTATAGTCCTTGAAACGGTCAGAAATCTGTGTCCAGACAGAAGTGACGAATTTTTCGGACTGTGCAAGGTGCTCGGAATCGGGGTAGAAGTACGGATGGTTGGCAATGTCGTTGTCGTGGTGGATGTTGAGGATGCAGTACATATCGTTGTCTATAACATAGTCTACAACTTCCTGTACGCGGTTCATCCAGTCATCATTGATTTTGTAGTTGCTGTCCATTTTCTGTCCCCATGAAACAGGCACGCGAACGGTGTTGAAGCCTGCTTTCTTGACGGCATCAATCATGGCTTTCGTGGTGTACGGACAGCCCCATGCAGTTTCAAAATCGTAGGTACTCTTTGCATAATCAGACAGAGCATCGAGCGTGTTGCCAAGGTTCCAACCGATTTTGATGTTGGAAACATACTCCATGGCAGTCTGGTTGAAGCCTTCGCCGCTTTCCGGACCGGAAGGCGTTTTGAGAATGAGTGCTTTCAGCAGTGCAAGGTCGCGTGCATCGAGTGTTTTCGAGCCGTCCATATCAGCATTTGCGGGATTTGCGAATTCTTTTTCACTGGTCAGGAATGCGGCAAGCGCGACCGCATCGGCAATGTCAATTTTCCGGTCACTGTTGCAGTCGCCGAGGCGCGTGACCGTACCGTAACTGCTTGCGCTTGCGGTCATCAGACCGACCGCATCCACGGTAAAGGTGTCGATATCGCCCCACCACTGCTGAATCATGAACTGGTCGGGCATCGGATACTCTTCGGGAATTTCGAAAATGACCACGCCCGAACCTTCGGACACGATGATTGAATCGGCATACCAGTTATCCTCGTTGTAGCCGGGGGCATAGAAGCCCAGTGCAGGCATGATATTCTTGCCTGCTTCACCCGTGAAGCTTACCCAGACTTCCGAAACGGTATCGCCGGCGGGCAGACCGATGGAAGCGCAGGAAAGCTCAATGCTTGTGGCGATGCCGTTGGTTTCGGAGGCATCCGAAGTGGTGACTTCCTTGCCGACTTCCATGACATACTGACATTCTGAAATGTCACTGCCTGAAAATTTTCCGTCTGCCGAAACGGGCATTGCCGAAAGTGTTCCTGCGAGCATGGCAGTTGCCGCCAACAAGCCGCAGAAACGGGATGGCTTTTGCAATTTTCTCATAATCATAAAAACATTCCCCCTGTTTTCATTTCGTGATACATGACGTATCTGCTTTGATTATAGCATATATAAAGAAAACATGAAAAGTGATTATCTTGCCAATTTATATGATAATATTGTTGCAATATGGAAATTTGCTGAATATGCATTGTGTTTCAAAATGCAAGGTGTATGCTTTGGGAAAATTTAAGTAAATTTAAGCTGCTTGCAAACTTGTCTCAATTTTGCAAGCAGACAGCATCATATTTCAGCAAATCTACAAATATTTCTAAAAAGTTGTAACGAATGGTCTATATTCGGGGTCTAATAGAACAGAAGAACAAATAAAGAAATAATTCACAAAGAATTAATCAGTTCTTTGTGAATTATGCCGAATTTTATAATTGGATGTACAGATTTGGTATCGAAAATCGTATTCATGTATGTAGGGGTTCAGAAAAGAGCATATCTTCCCCACCGAAATCTGAAACAAACAGATGCAAACGAACATTGCACTGTACTATATGAAAGGAATGGTTGTATCATGAAATTGAGAATCATCGTCCTTATGGCTTTGGCGCCGATGCTGCTGACAGGCTGTGCGGGATTCCCGCTGAAATTACAGTTCTCGGGCAACAATCAGAATGCATCCGGCGGAATCCAATCTGCCGTGTGCTTCGGTGGACAAGCAGATACAAAATTTGGGGCTGCCAAGAGCTGCTACGAATATCTCAGCCAATATCTTTCCGATACAAAAGATAACCTGTTGTACGGCTGCCGTTCCATCGGACGTGACAATTATCTGCTGTGCTTTGCAAATGAAAATAGCACACAGTACGAAATTGAACATACTTCCTTGCAAAACGGCAAAGAAAGCTGCATTCACAGCGGCAACGTACCGGTTTACACTTCGGAAGGCTTCTGGGTACTGACAACTGCTTCGAACGGCGGAATGGAATGGGAAGGCAAATGCTATGACCATCTTCAGACATACCGCAACACGCTGAAACAGCAGGCGGACGTCGACGTATCGGTACTTGGTGCAGTGGATGCATTTGCAGTTGACATGAAAGAAAAAGCGCTCTACGCCGTAACGCACAATGCGCAGGGATTGAATATTCTTCGCATGGGTTTTCGACAGAAAAACCCCTCTGTGGTGACGACCATCCCGCAGCATACGAATGGACAAGTACAGGAAATCACACAGCTCCATGCCTGCGGTAATCGGCTGATGTTCTGCGGCAAAGCAAATTCCAACAATCAGCTCGTTTCCTGCTTTGGACAGATTCAGGTGCGGCAAGGCACAGTAACCACACAGATTCGTCAGGATGGCGGCAGTTTTGCCATGCAGCCGTATGACGGCGGTTCGTTCTTCTATGATGCAGACGTTGCAACCGGTACACTCTACCGCTTGGAAAATGACAAAGCGGAAATGGTGACGGTTGAGCGTTCACAGGAAAGCACAAGAATTTATTCCGCACCGAGCGGAGACCAGTTTGCAACCAGTACGCTGCTGAATAATGGTTCAGGACAGCGATTGGAGATTTGTGTTTATGACAGTAACGGTGACAAGCTGACAACGCATGAGTATGCACTTGGCAATTCAGAACCGCTGGAACATTTTTATTTTGACGAAAGCACGCGCCGCGTCATTTTCGAAAGTACCGATACTACGGGAAAAAAGACGTGGAAAGAATTAATTTATTGATTGCTTCCCAGATAGAAATATGGATAAATGGAGTATGCAGAACGCCGTCCGTTCAAAAACGGGCGGCGTTTCTGCGTTCAGGCAGCATCGCAAAACCGTCAGGAGTTCTTGACTGGATGCAGCCTATGTTATTCATCCTTGATTGCCCAATAACCTGTGTGGAGATAATCCACGCCGTCAATGGTCAGCTTGCCGAATTCGCTGTATTGATAGAACGGAATCCAGAAAGCATCGGGTGTGAAAGACCGTTCCCCGATCGTTGCTGTTGTGATAAACGGCGTGAGTAATGTCTGGTAATTGCCAAACGCGGCACGCGAAAAGGAAAATGTCGCTGTGGCGCTGTCATCCCAACAAATTGGCGCAATATTCGTTGTAGAGGTTGTGGCGATCGTTGTACCTGAGGAAGTAGTAAGGTTGGGCAGGACGACGACTGTTTTTCCGTTCTGATTCTTTGTGATCAGCAAATAGGCGAAGTTGGTAGAAATACTAGCATCCATTCGCAGCAAAACACCATGCTTGCAGCGGTAGAGTTTGCTTGGGCAATATGAAGACGCAGATTTTGTGATGGAACTGCCTATATGGATATTTGCCTGTAATGCCAGCTGACCGGACAGATAGGCAAGGGACAGCACTGCGTTTTCCTCTGCATCATTGCAGGTGATAAGCGTAGGCGCAACGCTTATAGAAGCGAAATATTCGGGCACAAGAACGGGTTCAAGCATTTCACCGAGTTTGGTGAAATCGTGTGTCTGGGCGAAATCACAGTTGCCGAGATATTCAATTGCCATAACATTCCTCCTTAATCCAGCGGTGAGAGCGTTGCAATACCGGATGGCAGAATGGGAAGCGGCGCGACCAGCAGGGCGGCTTCCGCGACATTCTGTCTGCCATTGACAATGTCTGCGAGATACTGTAAAAGCTGATTATAGACATCGGGGGCAGGGATATCGTGGACGGGTGCGCCGTCCGTGATACTGGGGATGCAGACCAGACGTGCGGGTGTTGTGGTGTGCAGGTTGCCCGCGTAAAGCCCGATTGCGACTTCGTAGATGTCGTTCAGCACGGGCATTTGAACACTGTCGCCTTCAAACAGTACGTCCTGATACTGCCATTCTTTGTTGCGGCAATAGGCGAAGCGTGCAGTTTTGACGGAATAAGCGTCCCACTCCGCATCCAGAGAAAAGAGCACATGATAGTCGCTGTTGCCGCAGACGATTTGGGGCGGATGAATTGCCGCTGCAATTTTGTCATGGACTTCAATTTGGATATCCAAAACAGAAAGCACCTCCTCTTGCTGTTCCCATCCGAACAGCCCTCTATAAATACCTGAAAACGGGGCAAAAAGTGTACGTTTCGGTACACTTTTTCACAAAACTTTTTTGAGAAAAGGGAAAAAACGGCGATTTGCCAAAAAATGTCTGCGCATTTTCGTGTAAACTGCATATACTATCAACAAGCGGCAGACATTGCTCGAATCCGAAGCGGGAGTGACTGAACCTGACCGAGTGGAAGGTGGAGTCCAAAGAACAGCTCCCACGGCGGGAGCTGTGAAGCGGCTTTGGAATAGGGCGGCGGAGTGAAGGAATTCGCTTCGCCGCCAATGAGAATATTGAAAGAGCCACCTGTCCTTCGCCCAATCATGAGGAATCCAGAGGCAGAGCCTTTGGTCGCGCTCCGCGGATGTAGCCGCCTTTGTCAGGAGAGAGGAAAATGCTCTGGCAAATCGGTCACATTCTCCCTCTTTTATCGTCACAGAACTTTTCCTTGCATTCTGCTTCGCTCTATGCTATAATATATTGGAACACAATCGCATATGCAAAAGGAGTTTGTTATGGATCAGCCCGAAATTCTATACATGGTCGTTCCGTGCTACAACGAAGAACCTGTTCTGCACGAAACCGCCAAACGTCTGCTTGAAAAATATCACGCCTTGCAGGAGCAAAACCTCATCTCCACACAAAGCCGCGTCGTTTTCGTCAATGACGGCTCCAAAGATGCCACATGGCGCATCATCCAGGAACTGCATTCCCAAAACCCCGAAATCTTCTCCGGTGTGAACCTCGCCCACAACAGCGGTCACCAGAACGCCGTGCTCGCCGGTCTTATGACCGTCAAGGAACTCTGCGACATGGCAATTACCATGGATGCCGACTTGCAGGACGATATCAACACCATCGACGAAATGGTGAAAAAATACTACGAAGGCAATCAGGTCGTCTATGGCGTCCGAAGCGCACGCGATACCGATACCTTCTTCAAAAAATTCACCGCCGAAAGCTTCTATAAATTCATGAAAGTCATGGGCGCAGACGTGGTCTATAACCACGCCGACTTCCGCCTCATGAGCAAGCGCGTCTTGCAGGAACTCGGCAATTTCCGCGAAGTCAATCTGTTCCTCCGCGGAATGGTGCCGCTGATTGGCTTCCAAAGCTGTAATGTCTACTACGAACGCCACGAGCGTTTCGCTGGTGAAAGCAAGTACCCGCTGAAAAAAATGCTTGCCTTCGCCATCAACGGCATCACATCGTTCAGCGTGAAGCCCCTGAAACTGATTACCACAGTCGGCTGTATCATGTCTGTGCTGAGCGTCATCGCCTTCCTCTGGACACTGATTGCCACAATTGCAGGACACAGCGAACTGTGCTTGTCCGGCACTCTGTGCTCCATCTGGCTGGTTGGCGGCTTACAGCTTCTTGCCCTCGGCATCATCGGTGAATATGTCGGCAAAATTTACGCAGAAGTCAAAGCGCGTCCCCGCTACATCATCGCAGACTTCATCAATCAGGAAGATGACATCTGAAATCTGAATATACAGCAAAACCGCCGCGGAGCCTACCCGCGGCGGTTTGCCTTTGAAAGGAACAAAACATTTTGTGTGAAGTGTCAGAAGTTAAATCATGCCGCCCTGTTCGAAGAACATATTCTCGATGGCGAGGGAACAGCCTGCAAGGAAGCTGCGTTCGCTTTCGATTGCACTGAATACGACTTCCGGCATGGATTCCTTGCCGACCAGACGTTCCAGTGTCTTGCGAAGAATCTTCTTGGTAGCATCGCCAAAGCAGAAATTCTGGAGAATCACGCGCTTGGAGAAATGTGCTACGCTGAGGTTGTGAATCGCAAGTGCGAGCATTTCGAGAATGTCGTCCATGACTTCAGCAACACCTGCATCGCCTTCCTCATAGGAGTAGCGAATCTTCTTCATGTCCATGCTCTCCACCTTGCCTTCGCAAGCCTTGTAGAGAATCGGTGTCTTATCGGCATCGAAAATTTCCTTCAGACGTTCCAGCATGACATTCGGGCAAAGTTCTGCATGAACAGAGCCGTCCGGATAGCCGGGGCACTTTCTGCCGCCCTTGCGGACGATGCAGCGTTCGATATAGTCGGTGTTGATGACGTAGTCGCGCATCAGGTCGTTATCAGAAATGACTGCGCAGTTATACTGCGAACCGGAGTAGAGCAAAACCTGATTCTGGCGCGGGCCATTGGTGAAATCGAGATTTGCCATTGCATACAGACCGATGGCATTTGCGCAGTGTACAGGGACATTCAGTTCGAGTTCCATCATATAGCGGAGCTTTGAGAAGCTGAGTTCGCCATCTGTCACTTCTGCACGCATTTGCTCCCAGCGGGAAGGGACAACGCCCAAGCCCAGACCGAGAATCTGCTTCGGACTCAGATTGCTGTTCTTCATCATTTTGTGGCAAGCGGTTGCAATGAACGAAATGATATCCTGCTGGTCAGTATCTGCGTTGATTACGAGATACTCTTTGTCCAACACTTCCCCATCAAGTGTAGAAAGACCAACGCTGATATTGTTTTCGTTAATCATTGCACCCAAAGCAAACTTATAATTCGCGTTAATGCCAATCAGAATCTTGCGGCGGCCTTTCTGGAGGTGCTCATAATCGATCGGTGCTTCACCGAGTTCCTCCAGAACGCCCTGAGAGATCATCTCATTCGTAATGATGGTGACAGCTGCGCGGGTCAATTCGAGTTGAGCTGCGATGTCAACACGCGAAGTCGGGCCGTTCTCACGGATGACTCGCAAAATCTGGCGGCGGTTCTGTCTCTTCAGGTCGAGCTTACTAATACCTTTTGTTTCCATACAATCTACCTCTCCTTTTTTATATTTATGTGCCTCTTTTCGGATTTGTTTCTACTTATAGTTGAAACTGCTACTAATCCTTACAAGATATATTATATTCCTTACATATGAATATATTATGACGATTATGTGAACAGATTGTAAATTTCGAGATATTTGAACAAATTTTATCAATATATTGTAATATTCGCATCTTGTTATACATATTGTTTACAGCACGACCTATTAGCACACTTCCCATTTGATTACGGTATGTTAACATTTACAATTATTAACATACCATTGAGAGAATAAAGATAAAGTGAGAACGCCATTTTTCGTGCTTTTGTGAGTTTGCATCTGCCAATCACAGCCTAATTATATGCTTTAACTTCAACGCTTATGCATGGGGATCCTATGCTATTTTTCTCGTGCCTATTTAGTACAATATGCGACAAAAAAGCCATCAAAAAGACACTTTGTTTTATATTATACATTTGTCCAAAATTACAAACATTACAGTCTGTTTAATAAACCATCAATATTATTAACAGAAAATGGGTACTACAGAGAGTATTAATTCAGTAAAATATTCCAGCAATATGCACAAATGTTATATAACGAAACTTAACATATTTACCAGACATACCGATGCGGCAGTTGCGAAAAACTGCCGCATTTTTTAAGTTTCACAAGAGCAAGGGTTGTATCTGTTCGCCAGCAAGCGCCATTGCAATCGTTTTCGGCACCTGCGTAAAGTCAGCCGCAAGCGAACAAGGCTTTTTCTGTGGAGCATCCTGCCCGAACGGGACAAAATAATAGTGTCGGCGGTTCAGCAATGCGCCAAGATTCTGTGCTGAAGCGGACAAGCCGTCATTGGTGGAAATGCACAGGATCACGGGTTTCCCACCGCGCAGATGCGATTTGACCGCCATCGTCACCGTGTTGTCAGTAATGCCGCAGGCAAGCTTTGCCAGCAGATTGCCCGTGCATGGACAAACCACAAGCGCATCCGTCAGGTTCTTTGGCCCAATCGGTTCTGCGTCCACAATACTGCGAATCAGTCGTCCGCCGCCCAGTGTCGCAAGAGGCTCCAGTACACTTTCAGGTGAACCGAAGCGCGTTGTCAAATCGGCGATATGTTCCGACACGATCGGAAGGATCTCAGCGCCAAGCGCCGCGCAGTCTTGTGCCGCTTGCAGTGCTTTCTGTGCGCAGCAAAATGAACCGCACATCGCAAAACCCAAACGGCATCCCTGTAATGAATATGCTCCCATCAGAGTCCCTCCTTTTCAAAGAAGCGCTCCGAAAGAATATTTTCCACAGTTTCTGCTACGATTTTGCCTGCCGTGACAGGCGCAGTCTTGGCAGGAAGAGAAAGCGCCCAGATGACCTTTATGCCACATTTGGATGCGGCTTCGAAGTCAGCCCCGCATGGCTTTGGAGCAACATGAAAAGGCTTACACAAACCCTTCCCGCACGCGCCAAAGGGTTGCATTGCCGGACTTCCCTGCCTTCTCAGTGACGTCCAGCCGCATCAGAAGCGACAGCAGCATCCGTACAGCATTCTCATCTGCACGGAGCAAGTCAGCCGCCTGCTTTACCGAAAACGGCATCGGAAGCCCCTCAGGGAGCAAGCGCAGATAATCCTGTGGGGAAGCATAGTGCTCCATGCCCAGCAGGGAAAGCGGTACGCGGTCGAGTTTCTCACCGCGTTTGCCGCGCCGACTCGATTTCAGTCGGTATTCAGCCGTTTCCACATACACAAAACAAATACGCAGACGCGGGTTGGTGATCAGCTCGCGCAGCGTATACAATTCACGCATGGCAGTGAAAATGGTTTCATGTTTGGGAGATTTTCTTTTGGAAAGCAACACACCGTTTTCATCAACAGTATAGAGCCATTTCGGATTCGCAATCGGATGAACGACCGTCACAGGACAGACTTCGAGAAATGCCGCAAGCTTCGTGCGCAAATTGGCAAAACCGCGCGTCTGAATCTCAAAGACGCCATCTTCCGTCACGGCATCCGCAATGAACGCGCCAATGGTTTTCTCATGGCATTCCGCATCAGGGGCAAAAAAATATTTCAGTGCCAAATGCAGCGTTTTTTCGCGCATGGTACCGATTCCCTTGCCGCCGACTTCCTGCATCGCCGCCGCAACCGCCGCAGCAAACCTTGCGTCCTCCATTCCGATGTGCTCCTTTCCAAAGGAAAAGCACGGTGTTAGACAAACACCGTGCTTTTTGTGCTGAATTACTTGTCCGGTAGAAAATTATTCCTTGACACCGCCGGCAGCAACGCCGCCAACAATGAACTTGGAGAGGCAGATATATACAACAACAACTGGTACGATAGAAAGTGCAATAGCGGCATAGTTTGCACCGAAATCAGGGTTTCTGTCGATTGCGGTAACGCCCTGTACCATCATAGGAATCGTCGTCTGGTTCGGACGGTTCGAAACGAGTACGAGGGACTGGTTGTAGTAGTCATTCCATTTGGAAATGAAAGCGAAGATTGCCTGAACAGCCAAAGCAGGGCTCATCAGAGGCAGAGAGATCTTAATGAAGGTTCTGATCTCACTGCAGCCGTCAATACGAGCTGCTTCAATGATATCAAGCGGGAAAGAAGAAAGCAGATATTGACGCATGAAGAATACGATTGCGGGTGCTGCAATCGAAGGAAGAATCAACGGGATGTAGCTGTTCAAAAGGTCGAGGCTGACGAGCATTTTCATGAAACCTACGGCAGTAACCTGCGAAGGAACCATCATAACTGCGAGAATGAACGTAAACATCGGGCCTTTTGCCTTGAAATCATACACAACAAGACCATATGCGGTCATAGCAGAGAAGAATATCGTCAAAGCACAGCAGCAGCCTGCAATAATCAAACTGTTGCGCATACCAATCAGCGGATGATAGAATGTGGTATACAGCGAATTGGTTTTCAGTGTTTCGATATTCTTGAAGAGGTAATTTCTCGGAATCAGAGTCAAACCACTGATAATATCGTTGTGGTCACGCGTTGCGTTGACAATCAGAATCCAAATCGGAACCAAGCAGATGAGCGTCAAAACGATCAGGGCAACATAAATGCCGATTGACTTCATCAATACTTTTGTGCGGAAACTTGCGGAGTTTTCGCCTGCATATGTAACTTTCTGACTCATAATCCGAATCCGCCTCCTCTAGCTGCCTTACGTTTCGCGTCTTTCATTGCCTGCTTTCTCTTCTTCTTGATCTCGATGGCATCCTTATCACGCTGGACATAGAATACCAGAGCGCCAAGAACACTGGTGATTGCAAAGAGGATGACAGAAGCAGCCGCAGAATAGCCGTAAGACGGAGACATATAATCCTTGTGGAATTTTTCGAAAATAAAGACAGCGACTGTCTTGATATGGTCGTTCATAACCGTACCGGTGTGGAGCAAATATGGGATATCGAACATCTGCAAACCACCGATCATGGAGGTCAGCAAGGTGTAGACCATAATGGACTTCAACAGCGGGAATGTGATCTTCCAGAAAGTCTGACGGGAGTTTGCACCGTCGATTTCAGCCGCTTCAAAAAGGGATTCGTTGATACCCTGAATACCGGACATCAACATGATCATGGTGTTGCCGAACCACATCCATACCTGAATAAACATAACGATGATACGCGAAGACGTAGCTGTCGTAATGAAATGATAAGGTTCATCACGCAAGCCGCTGTTCATCAGGAAGGTGTTGGCAGCGGAGAACTGGGAGTCGCCGAACAGGGAAAGGAACAGACCTGCAACAGATGCAGCGGTAATGATATTCGGCAGATACATTACAACCTTGAAAAAGCCCTTACCAGGCATTTTGACACGCAAGTCCGTAAACCAGACTGCGAGCAGCAGGGAAAGACAAATCTGAGGAACAAAGTTGCCGACCCAAATCAGAACAGTATTCTTCAGGCAAAGAATGATGTCGTCATGAATACCCTGAGACTTGAAATCAGAGCCGCCAAACAAGATGGTCTGGAAGTTCTGGAAGCCCATGAAGTCATTAATGGTGGTCGGAGTTTTGACCTTAGAAGGATCACCATTGCCGTAGAACGCAAGAATGAAAGTCTGGATCAGAGGCCAGAACATAAAAATGAAGTATACGATAAAGAACGGCGCTGTAAACAAGTAACCGTATTTCGCATAACTGACAGATTTAATCCGTCTTTGTGCAGCCGTAGCCATTCAGCACACCCTTTCAAACAAAATTAAGAAAAACGTGCAGACAGTAAAATATAGCCTATAGGGCACGAAGCCCTATAGGCACATATTCCATTTGCTTTTCAGGCATTATTCAATTGGATTTTCTGTAGAAATGTCTGAATGTCCGCATAGCGTATCGCAGATTACTCTACGGTAACACCCTCACAGTCAGAAGCAACGCTCTTCTTGAACTCATTGATAACAGCATCAGCATCAGCGAGTTCGCCGTTGACGTACTTGTTAACAGCATCGTTGAAGTCGCCCTTGATTACAGAGTCGTAAGCAGTGATCTTACCATCGAGGTCGATCTTGGAAGCTGCTTCGTACAGAACTGCGAACTGGTCTTCGCCGCCGAGGAGAGCGTTCTTGTTGGAACCGTCGTCAACGATCTTCTTCATAACGGTAGGATTGTTAACGAATTCAGACTTGAACAGAGCGTAGTTCTCCATGCTGGTTTCATCAACAGTGAAGTACTTGATGAAGTCGTGAGCCAGAGAAGCGTTGTCGGTCTTCGGGCTGACTGCCAGCCAAGAACCGCCCCATGCATAAGCAGAAGGACCAGCGCAGATGTTGTACTTGCCGTACAGCTTCTCGTTCTTAGCAGTGCCGTCATCGTTTACGCCGCCTTCAGCGTTGGAGAGCATAGAGCCAGCGCCCAGGCACCATGTGCAGAAGAAGTAACCCATGGTCTGATCCTTTTCGCTGATTGCATACCAGCCGTCATTCCACTGGGACTCTTTGGTAACATAGCCGTTATCGTACCATTTCTTAGCCAGTTCAGCATAGTCTTTGCAGTAGTCGTCAACGACGAGCTTGCCGTCAGCGTCAACCCATGCATTAGCCTTGTTGTACTGGTAAACCTGCCACATACCACCCAGAGTATCAGCCATAGCAACACCCTTAGCAGCAGCGGTTTCAGCGGTCTTCTCGAAGGTAGCCCAGTCTTTGCAGAGTTCCTGCATCTCATCGCGGGTCTTTGCGCCCAGGATGGACTCAGCCAGGTCGGTTCTGTAGACATAAGCACCAGGAGTAGCCTGCCAAGAAGCAGCCTTCAGCTTGCCAGCGTCATTGGTACCGATAGAAACGGTGTAATCATAGCAGCCATCGAAATCAGCATCGGTGAAACCGAGGTCTGCGAGGTCTGCGCAGTATTCGTCATTATTGATGTAGTCCAGGATCCAGTCAGCTTCCAGAACGAACAGGTCAACGTCATCGCCGCCTGCGAAGTACTGGGTGTACTGCTCTTTTGCTTCGGAACCGTTCTTACCAACGTTCTGATACTTTACGTTGTCTTTGCCGAAGTTCTCGATCATCTTCTCGATGTCGTCACCAGTCCAGCAGAGGATGGTGAGGGTGTCGCCGCCATCAGCCAGCTTGATGTCAGCAGATGCTGCGGAAGACTCTTCATCTTTGGAAGACTCAGAGGACTCTTCGGAAGAGGATTCGGAAGACTCTTCAGAGGACTCGGAAGATTCTGCGGAAGACTCCTTGGTTTCGGAGCTTTCTGCTACGGAAGAATCACCGCAACCAACAAATGCGGTGGAAGCGATTGCAAGCATTGCAACCAGAGCAAGGGACTTCTTAAGCTTGTTCATGATAAGTTTCCTCCTTAATTTTGCTGCGAAAATTTTGCTGCGTTTCGCAGCTTTGAAATTTTGCCGTCTTATGCGGCGTGTAATTTCGCTGCGTAATGCGCAGCTTTGAAAGTATGTGAGTGCTGCCTCACGGACTTTCTTGTGGAACAAAGGGGATTTCCTCCGACAATCAGGTGTCAGGCTTCCTTCATATCCTTGGTTCTCTCCTATGTTTTCATAATACAAATATACACGAAATCACTCGAAAAGTCAATCCCCAAAATCGTTTCGTCATTCTTTTTGTGCAGACTCCACACAATTCATTTTTGACATTTTCAAATTTTTAAGGATAAATTGATTTTGAAATTCGCTTTTTAACGTTTTTTACCCAATTTATTACAAAACAGTAACAAATAGTCACTGTTCCGTTACGAACATTTTCCGCCGAATGAAAAAAAATTACTTGCAATTTCCTGTGGAATGCGGTATGATATAAATTGTACTATATAAATAGTTTTGGAGGTATCTTGTCCTATGGCACATTATCCGTTTACCGACCGTCCCGACCTGCTGGTATTCACCTGTTCGCACGTTCTGGACGGCGAAGCGCCTGTCACGATGGTCTGTCACCACTTTAACGACAACGCATGGGAATTCGTCTGTGACGGCAAGCACACCGATGAAGAGGCGGTGGTCGTCAGTATCGGGGAACTTTGCGAGATGGATCCGTCTTTGCATTTGCTCTGTGATTTACCTGTCGGCGGCTGTGCATTCCGCAAGTCTGTTGCGCACGCATGGGAATACGGCAGAATTGACGGCGAGGACTTCTACCCTGCCGCCCAGACACGCATGAACTAAGACAATACCGCACCAAGCTGCTCCGAAGCCATCCCCGCCCGGCTTTGAAGCCAGATCAATGACCAGCGCATTTTTTTGCAGCCGCATCAGCCGTGCCGCATCCAATACCTGCGCGGGTACTGTATTCAGAATCAGCGGAAACGCACCGATCACCTCATCCAGTGCAGAAAATGAAACTGCGCGGCAGCCGTATCCTTCGCTCCGCGCAGTGTGATGAGGGGAAACCGTCCGTCTGTGCGATGTTTAGTCGCGCCAACGTCTGCGGAAGGCAAGACAGGTGACGTTTTCCGCTTTTTTAAATTGTTTCGAGAAGTAACTCTGGTCATTGAAGCCGCAGAGTTCGGAAATTTCCTCCACAGACTTGTCCGTGAAGCGCAGCAGACGCTTTGCGTAATTAATGCGCAGACTGATGATGTGCTGGAAGATGGTTTCACCGTAGGCGCGTTTGAATTCGCGTGTGAGGTAATATTTGCTGATATAGAAGCGGTGTGAGAGGTCGTCCAGCGTGATTTCCGTGGTGAAGTTGGCATCAATATATGCCAGCACCGTTTTCAGTTTTGATTGCAAAGCGGTATCGCTTTCCTCACTGATGCTGTTGACCGTCAGCAGCATGGTCAGCAGGTCAGCCAGCAGTCCGGAAGTCAGTATCTCCGTATCTGCATAGGTTTCCGCATTCAGGCGCATCAATTCCTGCAGCAGCGCCACAAATTTTGTTGTTGTCACGGGATGGAACACGGGCGGAAGCTGTGCAGTAAACAGCTTGTAGTATTCCTCCGTGGTACAGCCGTTGAAATGCACCCAGTTCAGTTCCCACGGCTCTTTGTTGTCGCTCTGATAGGAATGCGGTACACGGCAGTCGATGAAGAAGCAGTCACCGCTTTCCAGACGGAAATTCTGTCCGTTATAATTGAGCGTTCCTCTGCCGTCCAGCACAATGGCAAGCAGAAAAGACTGCAAATTCTGACGGCTTGTGTGGTGATTCCCACCCGATTTGAGATGTCCGCACTCCTGCAAATAGAAAAAGGCACGGCGAGCCGTCGCACTCGGTGTTTTCAGGATACGGGTATCCAACGGATTGGGAATATTCTCAGAAGGCATTACTAGTTGGGGCATATTGACCTCCTATCTCAGTGTCACGAACTTCCAATTGATTTCTTCGTACTCATTATACATGATTTATAAGGAAGAATCAAGTGGCGATTGGGAGAATATTGCGCCTGTATTTTGTGCATTTTTACAAATAGAAGCTTCTCAGCGTCCATTTTGGAGCGCAAAACTGACTTTTTGCAATGAAAAATGCTCTGTCATCCGCTTTTCACGGAAAATGACAGAGCAATTTTTTTAATAAATCAATCTTGCGATGGAAATGCTCAGTAGTCGCCGGAGGTATCTTCCATCAGCGTAAAGTCAATTTCGTAGTATTCTACTTTGCCTTCCGCATTCACTGTCGCACAATGCGCGTGAACACGGTCGCCTGCGCCGAGTCCCGAGATAGCGCTCAGCACGGTATCGTAGTCCTTAACGGCATGACCATTCATTTCAAGAATCCAGTCGCCCGCCTTGAAGGTCGTCTGTGCAAGGTCGGAATCCTCATCCACAGCCATGACCAGAATGCCCTTGCCTTTCAGTTCTTCCGGCACAGTCAGGTCTTCGTTTTCCGGAATGTTATCAACATCATAGAACTGAATACCGATGCGCACTCTGCCGCTGACATAGCCCTGTTCGAGCAATTCTGTCAGAATCGGGAGCGCTTCATTGATGGTAATTGCGAAGCCCAAGCCCTCATAGCCGCGGTCAAACAGGGAAGAAGAACCGTATTTGGAGGAGGTGATGCCGATGACCTCGCCGTAACGGTTCACGAGTGCACCGCCCGAATTGCCGGGACTAATGGCGGCATCCGTCTGGAAGCATTCCATGGCAAACGTGGTCTGATCGACCTGAATCGAACGGTTCAGACCGGAAATGATGCCCGCTGAAATGGAAGCGGTAAAGCCCGCAGGGTTGCCCAGTGCGCAGACATCTTCGCCCAGCATGGTCTTGTCCGAATCGCCCAGAATCGCAGGCTGTAAGCCTTTTTGGTTGATTTTCAGAACAGCAAGGTCGGTTTTCGTATCGTGACCAATCAGTTCCGCACTGTGCTTTGTGCCATCGTTCAGCGTGACCTCATAGGTTTTGCTGTTCGCCACAACGTGCGCATTGGTCGCAATATAGCCATCTTCCGTCAGAATAATGCCCGAACCCGAACTTGCCGCCACACCATTTTCCGTGTAGGTATAAATTTCCACGATACTCGGCATGACAACTTTGCCGATGCCGACAATGGTATACCTGCCGTTTTCATCCCGCAGTTCTTCCGGAATGTCTTTGCGTTCGGATCTCAGCAGATTCACCTGTACAATATCCCCTGCACGATAACCGCCCGACGGAGAGCCTTTCTGAATGTCCAGCATGATGCACAGCATGGAAAATGCCAGCACCATCAAAAACATCAGAATCAGCAGTATGATGCCGCCCACATTGGACTTCGGCTTCTGCACGGCTTCCGCATCCTCCGCAGGATAATCGCAAAGCAATTCCCGCGCAGGTGCATCCGCTGTGATGGGTTCTGCGTCATCCTGCGGTTCTTCCGCAAACGGGTCAGGAATGAATCCCTGCGGGAGTGTCTCCTGCGGCACGTCCGTCATCTCCGCTTCAGTGGATACGGTTTCTTCTTCAGATATGGGCGGTTCTGCCGCATCCTGCGGCTGTTGGTCATTTTGTGTTTCATCAAACATAAAGGGTATCTCCAATTCTCCCGATGCTGTGGGAGAGCAATGTTATTTTCGCTTTTTCTTTTGCTTTGGTTTGCTTTGTGGTGCTTCGACAGCGTCTTCTGCCGTCTTTTCCTGTTCCAGCGGAATGCTGACAACAAATTCCGTATACGACTGCGGAACGCTCTTGACAGCAATCGTACCGCCATGCAGTCTGACGATGCGGCTGACGATGGAAAGTCCCAGACCGACACCTGTCGTGTCCTTGCCGCGGGATGCATCCGTCTTATAAAAGCGTTCAAAGACGTGCGAAATTTCTTCATCGGTCAAACCTTCGCCCGTATTGCGCAGATGAATATGCACCTGCTGTTCATCCGATTCAGCCGCCACAGAAAGCGTACCGCCGTCATTGACAAACTTGATGGCATTTTCTGTCAGGTTATAGAATACCTGCTGCATCAAGTCCTTGTCGCATTCAGCCTTGATGCGCGGACAATCCTCCAAGCCCTCCACAGAAAGATGCTTCGCATCCACCTTTTTCTCAAACAGCAGCAGTGTCATAATGACCAGATGCGTGATATCGGTGGAAACGAAATTCGGTTTCATCGAACCTTCCTCAAAACGGGAAATATTCAGCATGGAATGTACCAGACGTGTCATGCGCTTGACTTCCGAAGAAACCGTCTGCAAATACTGTTTTTCCTGTTCGGGCGGAATCGTGCCGTCCAGAATGCCGTCCACAAAGCCGCCGATGGTCGTCATCGGCGTTTTGAGTTCATGGGAAACATTCGAAACAAAGTTCTTTCGGCTTTGTTCGTTATTATCAATAAAGTCCGCCATGCGATTCATTGTTTCTGCAAGATAGTCCAGTTCCGAATCGCCGCCCGTTGTTTCCAGACGCACCGAGAAATCACCCTTTTCATAGGCTTCTGCGGCGTGTGTAATATTGACAACAGGCTTGAGAAGCTGTGCCGTATTGAGATAAAACAACGGCGCAGCCACCAATGCGATCAGCAGTACCGTCACGAGCAGCACGGCAATCATCCGCACGGAATACTCTGACAGCTTTATGGTCGGAATAATCAGCATGAGGTAATAGCTTTCCTCATCCAGCACAAACCGTTCCACGTAGCAGGCAGAAGCTTCGGAAAAGTTGCCGTAGTTTGTGCCGAGCTGACAAAACGGCTCTTTCACCGCTGCTGCACGCATGGAATCAGGGAACGGAATATCCGTGTAATTAAAATCGGAACGGACAAGGCATTTTCCGTCCACGCCAAACACGTAGCAGTCGATGTTATACGTCAGTGTATAATCCTGCAATTCCGTTTCGAGTTCTTTTTTCGGGAATGTTCCCGCCTCGATATAGCGTTCCTTGATGCGCGTCAGCAGCACATGGGCAGTATTGCCAAAGTCTGCAATGGTTTCCGTTTTATACTTGCTGATGCCGCAGAGTGTGACGACCAATCCTGTTAATGCAGAGGAAAAAATCAGAACGATGATGCAGAAATAGAAGATGCGGCTGTAAATACTTTTCAGCATGGCATTCAGTCGTTGCCGTCCTCGACTTCAAACTTGTATCCGACACCCCAGACTGTACGCAAAGACCACTTATCCGAAATGCCTTCGAGCTTTTCGCGCAGGCGCTTGATATGCACGTCAATGGTGCGGGAGTCGCCGTAATATTCAAATCCCCAGACTTCATCAAGAAGCTGGTCGCGGGTATAGACACGGTTGGGGTTGGAAGCCAGACAGAACAGCAATTCGAGTTCTTTCGGCGGCGTTTCCAGCACCTTACCATCCACTTTCAGTTCATAGCGAATCATGTTGACAGAAAGTTTATCATAATGCACTTCGCGCACTTCTGTTTCGGCGGGAGCCTGTCCGACACGGCGTGCAACGGCACGGATGCGTGCAACGACTTCCTTGGTATCGAACGGCTTGACAATATAATCATCCGCGCCAAGACCGAGTCCCAGAACCTTATCAAATGTTTCGGATTTTGCAGTGATCATGATAATCGGGACATTCGACTTCTTGCGGATCTCGCGGCAGACCTGCCAGCCGTCCATACCGGGCAGCATGACATCCAGCAGCACGACATCAGGGTGCAGTGCGTTGAATTTGACGACTGCTTCTTCACCGTCATTGGAAATGAGTGTGGTATAACCTTCTTTTTCGAGATAAACGCGAAGCAGATCACAGATGTTTTTGTCGTCATCGACAATGAGAACTTTGTCCATAGCCATGTTTGTATCCTCCTATCTGAATGATATGATAAATATATTGTTGTATTGAGGCAACGCCGCCAAGCCGTCAGGCGTGCTTTGTGCGGTGTTGCCCGAAGCATTCCGTGCGGCAAAACGGCAGCCGCAGCCGGAAAAATGGATATAATAATACAGAATATAGTATACTATATTTTCGCTTCGTATATATGAACAATCTGTGAACAAACAATGAAATATATTGATATTCTACCTTGTCTATAAAACAGTAGTAAACCCTTCACAAACAATTTATGAATGATTCATACTTTCTCTTTACAGCATACCACAAAACCACATCATTTTGCAAGTGAATCGCATAAAATTGTAGATTATCCCAAAGGAAGGCACATGATTTTGGTATTTTTCACAAAGAAAAGCGGTTCTTTTATCGAGGAGTCCGAAGAAATCCAATTCCTTTGGAAACCTCAATAAAATAGCCGCTTTCATATGGCGTTATTCTTCCATCGCCGCAACCAGACTGCGCAAACGAATCTTTGCCGCACCCAGATTGTTGATTTCATCAATCTTCAACTGCGTATACAGCTTTCCGTGCTTTTCCAGAATACTGCGCACTTCATCCGTCGTGACCGCATCAATGCCGCAGCCAAACGACACGAGCTGCACAAGCTGCATATCTGCCTGTGTCGTCACATAATGCGCCGCACGATACAACCGTGCATGGTACGTCCACTGATTCAATACGCCCAGTTTTTCTGTAATATGTCCCAGTTCTGCAACGCTGTCCTCACTCACCACTGCCATTCCCAGCGATGTAATGAGCTTTTGCAGACCGTGGTTGATCTCCTTGTCAATATGGTATGGTCTGCCCGCAAGCACAATGATTTTCTTGCCGGCCGCACGCGCTTCTGCAATGATTTCCTGTGCCTTTGCCGCAATATCCGCGCGATACTGTTCCTGTGCCGCATAGCCCGCCGCAACTGCATCCGCGATTTTCTCACGCAGGGAATACCCTTTCAGTATCGTTTTCAGTGCCGCTTCCACACTCTTCGGACGGTTCAAGTCCATGTACGGCAGACGGAAATTCTCCTCGTTCAGCCGCGGATTGTTTGCCCGCAGAAGTTCAGGATAGTACGCAACAACAGGACAATTGAAGTGATTGTCATTTTCGCCTTCATCCAGATTATAACTCATGCACGGCCAGAAAATGAAATCGACATTCTTTTCCAGCAAATCCTCAATATGTCCGTGCGCAAGCTTTGCAGGATAGCAAACCGTATCCGATGGGATCGTATGCTGTCCCTGATAGTACACACTGCGGTCACTCTCACGAGATATCGTGACATTGAAGCCAAGACGGGTGAAAACAGTCGTCCAGAACGGCATTTGTTCGTAGAAACTCAGCGCCAGCGGCAAACCGATATTTCCGATCGCATCGCCGTTTGGCTTGGTATTGCACTCCAGAATCCGCTGGTATTTGTAATCGTAAATGGACGGCATGGAATTTTTGTTGGCAAGACCCGCACCGCGTTCACAGCGGTTGCCCGATACAAATTTGCCGCCGTCAGGGAAATGCACGATATTCAGCGCACAGTGTGCAGTACAGCCGCCGCATTTCGCATTCGTCGTCTTGTAGCAGAAATCTGTCAGCTTTTCCGCAGAAATCAGCGTGGTCTGTGCGGGACAATGTTCTTTTGCGTACAGTGCCGCACCGAATGCACCCATCAAACCCGAAATGGCAGGGCGAATAACAGGTCTGCCAAGTTCCATTTCAAATGAACGCAAAACCGCGTCATTCAGGAATGTACCGCCCTGCACCACGATGTTCTGTCCGAGTTCTTCCATGGATTTTGCACGGATGACCTTATAAACCGCGTTCTTGATGATGGAGGAGGAAAGACCTGCGGAAATGTCCTCCACCGTAGCGCCGTCTTTCTGTGCCTGCTTGACGGAGCTGTTCATGAATACCGTACAGCGCGAACCCAAGTCCACAGGATGTTCTGCAAAAAGACCAAGCTGCGAGAATTCTGCAATGTCATAGCCAAGTGCCTGCGCAAAACTCTGAATGAAAGAACCGCATCCCGAAGAACACGCCTCATTCAGCATAATGCTGTCAATGCTATGATTGCGAATCTTGAAACATTTGATGTCCTGACCGCCGATGTCCATGATGAAATCAACATCAGGACAGAAATAGGATGCCGCCTTGAAGTGCGCCACTGTTTCCACAATGCCGAAATCAATGCCAAGACCTGCGCGGATGAAATCTTCACCGTAGCCTGTGACCGCCGATGCCGCAATGTGCAAATCGGGGTTCATTTCCGCATAAATATTTTTCAGGCGCTTGACGATACGGTCAAGGGGCTGTCCGCGGTTGGCGGCATAATACTGGAACAGCAGTTCGCCTTTTTCGGTAATCAGCACGAGTTTCGTGGTGGTCGAACCTGCATCAATGCCGAGATAAGCGTTGCCCGTAGCGGTATGCAAATCCGCAAAAGGCAGGTCATGCGCCTTGTGGCGTTCGATGAACTGTTCGTATTCCTTATGGGATGCAAACAGCGGTTCACTTGTGACAGTATTGCCGCCTGTTTTTGCATTGGCAAGCTTTTCCAGCACCTCTGCAAGCGGCTGTGCTTCCTCCGACTGCTTTGCAAACATTGCACAGCCATACGCGACAAAAACAGGCGCATTCTCTGGAAAAACAGCGTGTTCGTCATCGAGTTTGAGGGTACGTACAAAGGCTTCGCGCAGACCTTTCAGGAAGGAAAGCGGGCCGCCGAGAAACAGTACCGTACCTTCGATTTGTCTGCCCTGTGCCAAGCCTGAAACGGTCTGGTCAACGACCGCCTGAAAGATGCTTGCGGCGATATCTTCACGGCGTGCGCCCTGATTCAAAAGCGGCTGAATATCGGATTTCGCAAATACACCGCACCGCGATGCGATCGGATAGCGTTTTTCGGCTTGCAAGGAAAGTGCGTCAAGCTGGTCAGCACTGATGCCGAGCAAGGTCGCCATCTGGTCGATGAATGCGCCTGTACCGCCCGCACATGAACCGTTCATGCGCTGTTCGACACCGCCTGTCAGGAAAATGATTTTTGCATCCTCACCGCCGAGTTCAATGACCACATCCGCCTGTGCATAGTCCTGCTTGACGGCAAGAAATGCCGCATGGACTTCCTGTACGAAGGGAATGCCCGCACTTTGCGCAAGCCCAAGCCCTGCCGAACCTGTCATGCAGACGGAAAACGCCGCATCGGGGTACTGTCTGGCAAGTGCTTCCACCTGTTCGGTGACGGTTTCGCGCACGCGGGACATATGGCGCTGATAGCAGTGGGAGAGGATTTTACCCTGTTCGTCCAATACGACCGTCTTGACCGTCGTAGAGCCGACATCAATGCCGAGTGCGTATTTATGTGTGTTTGACATAGAAGCCTCCTAGATGTAAGGGGATTTCCCCGTTCAATACAAAACAACAGATACTTTATTATAGCATATCTGCCGCCGTTTTGCAAGCGCTACCATGAAAAACGCACAAAATGACAAAGATAAGGGTTTTTCTTGTGATTGGTTGAAAATTTAAGAAAGATGTGGTATAATGGAGAGAATATATAGGCAACACCGCACAGAGCTGGTGGTGCAGATACGCAGTCAGATTTTTCGCCATCTTTGTGCGGTGTTGCCTTAAAGAACCCTGTAAAAAACATAAAGAAAGCCATCAACATTATCAGGATAATGGAATAACCAAAAAAGCCACCCGATTCCTTCACGAATCGGATGGCTCTTCATTTTTATTTTGTGCTTATTCCCACTCCCCAGATTTCGCCAGACACTAAACAAATTTGTTTGGGCGATTTGTGCTGTGGTATCTCAGTTATACATTTTGCTCTGTATAATAATGCCCACTGATGCCAAGTTATCATTTTTTTAGCGCCATGATAACAAAAACCAGCGACTTATAGGAGAATATGTGCCCGGTGGCTTGCTCCTTATTTGGTATTATAGCGCAGATTGGGAAGGTTGTCAAGTGAAAAATCACATTTCGTAATTTGCATTCAAGAGCTGAACATAAGTGGCAGTTCCTTCCGTGTAAACATCGCAGACACCTGTAATTGTAATTTCGGTTTCGAGCGGCGGATAATCTTCGGGATATGAATAATCACCGTCAAGTCTGAATTCAATACCCTGAGCACAGCATGCTGTGATATCTGAAATTAAAACAGCGAAATACTCTATTTGGGTTTCCGGATTCTGAAAATAGGAAAAATTCCCTCTTGCTCTGACGGTTTTACCGTTATAATTATCAGGATTATTCAGCATATCACTCACCTGAGCATACATCATGGAAGCATCAAGAACAGTAAGATCAACATCATATTCTTCGGAATCAGAAGCTGAGGATTTTTTATTTTCCTGACTGAAGGACGAGCTGTCATTTGATGCAGATGAATTCACCTCAGAAGATATCAGCGTATCAATTTTTGTTGTGTCTCCGCATGAACATAATGATAATGCAAGAACAAGCGAACTCATCGCTGATACGAGTTTTTTCATTTTTTAACCCTCCCTGAAATAAATGAGATAAGTGAGAAAATCATAAATACAAAAATATCTGCCGTAACGATCGTCGAGCCGACAGGAGTTGAGAAAAGAATGGATGCTAAAATTCCTGTTGCGGCACAGATGACAGATATGATTGCAGAACAGAGTATAACAGCTTTGAAGCTCTTGAAAACACGCATTGCCGACAATGCAGGGAAAATTATGAGAGCTGAAATAAGCAGTGAGCCTACAAGATTCATGGCAAGTACAATGATGAGTGCTGTAACAATCGCAATCAGCAGATTATACAGATTTGCCTTTGTGCCTGTTGCCGAGGCGAAATTTTCATCAAATGTAACTGCAAATATCTTGTTGTAAAACAACAGAAATACAAGAATTACAATCGCTGACATTCCGATACAGAGCCATAATTCCGTTTTGGTAAGTGTGAGAATTGAAGTCGAGCCGAAAAGCGTACTGCACACATCTGCTGAAACATTTGCTGATGTGGAAAACAGATTGATCAGCATATATCCCACAGCCAAAGCTCCGACAGAAATCATCGCAACAGCCGCATCACCTTTGATTTTTGTGTTTTGTCCTGTCCTTAAAAGAAGTACAGCTGAAATGACTGTAACAGGGAGAATAATAATCATACGGTTAGTCAATCCCACAACAATTGCAACTGCCATTGCTCCGAATGCAACGTGTGAAAGTCCGTCACCGATAAAGGAAAATCTTTTCAGTACAAGAGTAACGCCTAAAAGCGAGGAACACAATGCAATCAGCAGACCGACAATCATTGCATATTGTACAAACGGATAGGTGAAATAAAATTTCAGAGTATCAATCAGTTCCATGATGTATCCTCCTTTGACGCATTCTGCAAAAACATTTGTCCCGCTGGACTTTCAAGATATTCTTCTTTCGTACCGAAAAAGTGATTTGATTTTCCGATTTGCAGAACGTGCGTTGCATACTGAATTGCACTTAAATCATGGGAAATCATAAGAATTGTGATTTTTTCTTCTCTGTTAAGTTCAGCTATCAGCTCATACATTTCATGTGAAGCCTTCGGGTCAAGTCCTGTAACAGGCTCATCAAGAATCAGCATTTTTCTTGTGGCACATAATGCTCTTGCAAGTAAAACTCTTTGCTGCTGTCCGCCTGAAAGCTCACGGTAACAGCGTTTTTTGAGATTTGTGATGCCGAGTCTTTCAATAGCGTTTTCCGCAAGTTTTTTCTCTTCTTTATTATAGAACGGACGCAGACCACAGCGATTCAGACAGCCTGACTGTACAATTTCCCATACAGATGCAGGAAAATCACGCTGTACGGGTGTCTGCTGCGGCAGATATCCGATCGTATTCTTTGCCATATCACCGCAGAATTCAAGCGTTCCGCTGATTACGGGAGTCAGTCCAAGCAGAGTTTTTAACAGCGTACTCTTTCCTGCACCGTTTTCACCGAGAATGCAGAGATAGTCTCCTTTGTTTACCGAAAAATTTATATTCTCGCTGACAACGCTGTTCTCATATCCGAGAACAGCGTTGCAGCATTTCAGCTGAATACTCATATCAGTTCAATGCCTCTTTCAAAACATCATAATTCTTCTGCATCAAGCCGAGATATGTAGTTCCGTTCTTCACCATATCGGCTGTCACAGACTGCATGGAATTCAGTTCTGCAATATTCTGATTTTTGTTCTGTGTATTGGAAATAATGCCCTCTGCAATGGAATGGTCAGAATTTTCGATTGCAAAAATTGTATCGCAATTCAGCTCGTCCATTTTGTTTGCAAGGAAAGTGATCGTTTCAAAGCTTGCTTCTGTTTCAGCGGAACAGCCTACAAATGCCGCATAGTATTCAAGGCCGTAGTCATCAACGAAATATCGGAATGGGAATCTGTCACCGAAAACAAGTGTTTTCATGGATGCAGAATCCATCAGAGCCTTGAAATCGCCGTCCATTTTGTCAAGCTTTTCCGAGTAGGAAGCAAGATTCTTCTTGTAAGCATCTGCATTTTTTGCATCAAGTGTGCAGAGAGAATCGCAGATTTCACCGCAGACTATCTTTGCATTTCTGAGAGAAGTCCAGAAGTGTTCGTCGTACTCAGCTTCTTCCTCTTCGCCCTCGCCCTCTTCTTCCTCATCTTCGGGCATCATGCCTTCCTTCATCTCTTCTTCGACAGCCTTGTCGCCCATAACCTCCATAAGATTGATTACCTGCATATCCTTGTTTTTCGCAGTTGAAAGTGCATCTTCAACCCATTCATCTGATTCACCGCCGACGTAGATGAAGAGGTCACATTCGGAAATCGTCACCATATCCTGTGCAGAAGGCTGGAAATTGTGAAGGTCTGCACCTTTGTCAAGAAGATATGTAAACTGAACATTATCTGCCTGTTCACCGAGAATCTCCTTTGTCCAGTCATATTCAGGAAAAATTGTGCATACGATACTGAGCTTGTCCTTGTTCACGCCTACAGACGCAGCAGAACATCCTGTCATTACTCCGACAGCTGTTATTGCAGAAAGTGCCAAAGCACCGATTCTTTTTTTGAACATAAAAATAAACCTCCGAGTATAAAAAATCCTTATCCGACTTAAAAATGGGTACACAAAACCCAGGGTATATGCAATTTTTCAAAAAATACACCCTGAAATTATGTTATTCCATTAAAAAACCAGCGGATTCAACTCAGAAGCTCCACCTTTAATGATATCAGCGTACTGCTCAGAACTTTCGTTTCTGATTTGACAGTAATTAATTGCGGAATTACAAAGCTGATAAAGAAAGCAGTCAATGCTCCTCCGACAGCAAGACCGAGTGTGTGAATGGTATTTTTGCACTGTTCCATTGCCATACAGGTAGAACACTCTGCACCGATACAGTCATGGTCTGCATTTTCTGCAATGAAAACGGAGGCTCCCAGTACAACAAAGCCAAGAACCATACTCACGAGTAATGCAATCATCTTTCTGCTTTTGCTGTTCATAGAGAAGCCTCCTTTCTAAAAATTACTTACAATTTGCACACTTGCCCGAAAGAACAGTATCATTCTCCAGAGAAAATGAAGCATTTTCAAGTACATTCTGAACGATGATTCTGCTTGTTTCCTCGCTCAGATGATATACCTGACCGCATTTTGTACATTTCATATGCAGATGATTTCTGCATTCACCATCACCCACATACTGATATACAAACTGTCTGCTGTTCCCTTTGACATTGCGGCTGACGATTCCTTCATCTGTCATATCCCTGATTAAACGGTATATGCTGCTCTGTGCAGGAATATCCGTAAAATCCTCATCGGCTGAAAGAACAGAATATATCTCCGCTATTGTCATCGGCTTTTCGCTGTGCTTTTTCAGAAATCGAATTAGTTCCTGACGCTGAACTGTATTATATATAGCCATTGTCACTATCCTTTTCAATTTGATAGTTATTATCAAATTGATTGTAGCATATTGATAACTGTTTGTCAAGGTGAAATACTGAATTTTTATTTTTTACACATATATCATTCTTTCAAACACAACATCCCTCACACAAAGCCTAACCATATTCGCCAGCCCATTTGCCTTCTTCAAATCACCAACAGCAATAGCAGTCTGGTATTCCTTATCGGTTTCAAGACTTTTTTCAGTCTGTCTGTCAATTGCATCAGCAACTTTTATATCAAGCTTATCAAGATATGTTTCAATCTCTCCGTTGGTAACGAGTTTTCTCAGCCTGTCCTTGCGGTACTCAGCAGAGTAGTGCAGATGATACTTGATGTGATCGGAGCTGAACGCAATAACGCTCGGCTCTGCATCGGCAGTGTTGTGGGTAACGGTCAGGGGATCGGTGTCGAGAACCCATATGGGCTTGTTCTTGCCGTTTACCTTAACCTTGTCTTTGCTTCTGATGATCATAATATAGTCCTCCTTATTCCAGCACGTTCTTTCTTTGTACTGAGTTTACTTTTGTGTGGTTGTATTCATCACGCAGACCGTGAGCATCAATGACGGTCAGCGCCTTTTGCAAATTACGGGTAAGCTGTTCCTCTCTTGTGATACGCTGACTTTCAGCGTTCATCTTGCTGCGAGTGAAGTGCCTTGCATCGTCCTCTTTCTTTTTGTAGCCTGCAAGCTCCGAGGAAACTGTTTGCAGCTCAGCTTTGGCAGCGTCACGCTCCTGTACGGCTGTGTCACGTTCTTTACGGAGCTTCTTTGTGGTCTTCTCCATAGCGACATACTTCTTAGCCGTGTCGCTGAGCTTGTCATAATCCTCTTTTGAAAGCGTGACCTTTTTGCCGAACATGGACTCCTTAGCTTCGATACTTTCAATCTCACCGATCTTGACTTTCTTTTCAGAAGCCTTGTCCAGTTCCTGCCTGACAGCACCAAGCTCAGACTCCGCAACTTCGATCTCCTCACGGAGCTTCTCAGCCTTGTATTGAGAAACACTCTTATGCTTCTCATGTGTTCCGAGCTTCACCCATTCGATACCATGTTCGAGCATGAGCTGACCGATATGCTCTTTCTCCTGTTCGAGCCACGCCATAGTGATGGTATTGGAGATGCCTTCTCCTTCAAGTCCCTGCTGCCGTAAAGCTCCGGTCAGAGAATTACGGACACGCATTCCGTTCTTGCGTTTTTCATCACATACCGGAACGAAATCAAGGTGCAGATGTGGTGTGCTTTCGTCCATGTGGATCACAGCATTAAACAGTTTCAAATGAGGATTTCTCTCCTCAAAGCTGCGGGCATATTCTTCAAGCACCGCAGCCGCTTCTTTACACATATCGGAATCCACTCCGGTGTCATCACGGTTGCCAACCTGGAATATCGCTTCATGAAATTCTTTTTCCTGTCGGCTGTGGCGGATATGTTCCTGATAATTTGCGATCTTCCGATCACGTCTTTTCTGTTTATCGTTATACTCTGTAAACGCTTCATCGAACAGTTCATGATAGAGCTGTTTCAGAGAACGCTGACAGATGATCATATCATCACGGATCCTGTCCTGATTTACATTTTCAGTTATGATAGAACGGTTGTTGTGGTTGAGGTCTCCACGACCGAAACAACCGCTCAGAGTTCTTTGTACTATACGATCACTCTCCTTATGAATATGCCGCTGATGCGGCTGACAAAATGGATGAGCCTGCACAGCAGGCGATCGGTGCGGAGCACCGAATAATTCGGCAGGAGCCGAATTGGCTTCTGTTACTCTTGGCAAGAGTAACGCAAAGATACTTTCGACAGCCGAACGACCGTCTATCAAAAGTATCTATTGCGCCCTGCGGGGCTTATATCGGCTGACTCAGCAGCCGAAATGTGGGTACAGGAATCAAAAATCGTTACCGCAGTTTTTGCAGAAATCGTATCTTCTGAAAAGAAATAATCTGCAAATATCCGCATTACTTTTTTTGAAAAACTCTGCCCCGTGACGATGCGTGTCGATGGTGACGGCCTTTTTGAGACCTCACAAACATCGTCACGACCGTCACACATCGTCACGCTCAATAACTTGTAGCGAGAAAGTTTTCCTTTTCTGCATCAGTCATATCATGAAAAGACTTGTTTCCGCTATCACCTCTGACATAACAAACCGTTGCTTTCGGATCGCCATCAACAGGCTGATACTGAAACTCGTCCTCGGCAGTATCATCGGTATCCGATTCGGGCTCAACTATGATAGGGTGATCCTCGTCATAGCGGAGCGTGATCTTTCTGCCCTTGTGACTTCTGGAATTGCTGTACTGCACAAAGTACAAATTGTACAGCTTTCCTGCGTTGACATTCAGTTTTAGCGACAGGGCATTCGGCTTGATGTCAAGCTCCAGCTTTTCGATCAGCTCGGTCGCCGTACCCTCCCAAGTCGGATTGTCCGCATTGATGAATCCGCCTATCGCTTCAAGCACAGGCTCACGCGGCTCCGTGTATTCGGGAGATTTCTCACCACTCAGTTCCCAGCACAGCGTTTCTTTATTTCGGGTGAGCATAAACTTCTTGTCCGGCTGATCTCGCCCTGATACCTCAATCGTCGCATCGCCGTCGGAACGCTTATTCTTGTACATGATGAACGCTCCATCCGCTGCACCGAGCAGACCGTTCGTCCCTGAGATACGGTCGAAATTATCATCGGACTTCTGCTTGCGGGTGTGGTGAACGAGTATCAGGCAGATACCCGTTTTGTCCGCAAATGCTTTCAGCCCTGCGATAATGTCGTAGTCCCTCGCATAGCTGTAAGTGTCGCCCTCAGCATCACGGACTTTCTGCAATGTGTCGATGATGACGACCGAGGTTTCGGAGTGTTCGTTCAGAAACGTACCGAGCTGATCGAGCAGTCCCTCGTTCAGCGACTTGGAAGCAACTGAAAAGAAAAGATCAGGCGTTGTTTCAGTTCCGAACATTCGATACAAACGCTCCTGCAACCTGCGGTAATCGTCCTCCAAAGCAAGGTACAGCACCGTACCCTTGCGGACGGAATAGTTCCACATTGGCGTACCCGAGCTGACATGATAGGCGATCTGAGCCATCATAAAGCTCTTGCCGACCTTTGGTGCTCCCACGAACAGGTACGTTCCCGGATAGAGGAAGTGGTCGATGATCGGCGGTTTGCCCGGGTAGACCATCTCGTACAGCTCAGGCATCGAAACAGTTTGCATAAAGCCCGGTTCAGCTTCACGTTCTGCCTGAGCCTGTGCCTGCATTTCCTGTTCATACTGCATCTGAGCCTCGAACAATTCCTCCTCCGAGGGCTTGAAATCCTCCCCGTAATCTGGTATAATAATAGGTGTTAATTCTGATGACTGCTCTGCACCTGCGCCAACAGGTGCGTCGAGAGCGGTCATTTCTCTTTCTTCGGTCATTCTCTATCTCCTTTCAGACCATTCAGAGTTGTTGTGATAAGCTGTATCGTGGACAGCAGCTCATCGTCCACAGCAGAGCCGTTCTTGATTCTTCGCAACTCACCGAGGACTTCCGCAAGCTGATTTTTCAGAGCCTTGTACACTCTCGGATTGCCCTGCACAACTACATCACGGCACAGCAGCCGCTTCACGATGTAGTCCTGCTTGGTCAGTCCTGAGAGAGCCACAGCCGAGTTGATCAGCTTGTCTTCTTCGGGCGAGACACGGAAACCGATTGTCCTTGCCCTGAATCTGCCCTTGCTGTCAAGATTCCTTGCTGACATTAAAATCACCTCCCTTCTTCAGCTCACCGAGCCGATTCGCCATTTCCGCCTGCTTGGACGGGAACAGGTGCGCATAGCGATAGGTGATCTCGATACTCTCATGTCCCACACGGTCGGCGATCGCCACCGCCGAGAAACCAAGCTCGATCAGGAGCGAAACATGGCTGTGACGCAGATCGTGGATACGGATACGTTTCAACCCTGTTGCTTTCACGCCCCTGTCCATCTCATGATGCAGATAGCTCTTGGATATGGGGAAAATCCGCTCGTCCGGCTTCTGGTCATACAGCATACTGAAATACTCCTGCATCTCCTCGCAAAGAAAATCGGGCATTTCAATGGTGCGGTTGCTTTTCTTGGTCTTGGGCTCTGTGATGACGTCCTGCCCCTTGAGACGCTGATAGGACTTGTTGATGCGGAGCTTTCTGTTCTTGAAATCGAAGTCCGCTGTCGTGAGAGCCAGCAGCTCACCGAGACGGATCCCGCACCAGTAGAGCATCTCAAAGGCATAGAACGAGATCGGTTTATCCATCATGACCTCGGAGAACTGCATATACTCGTCCTTTGTCCAGAAGTTCATCTCCTTGGCATTTTTCACACCGATGCTCCCTGCTTTGGCTGCAGGATTGGTACTCAGGTCATAGTAGCGGACAGCGTGATTGAAGATACAAGAGAGCTGATTGTGCAGGTTTTTCAGGTAGGTCTCCGAATAGGGCTTTCCGTTCTTATCACGGTGACGGAGCAGCTCGTTCTGCCACGTCAGCACATCTCTTGCCTGGATGTCCTTCATGGACTTTTCCCCGAAATAGGGCAGTATCTTTGACTTGATGACACAAGCCTTATGCTCCCAGGTATTCTGCTTCAAACGGGCTTTCATGTCCTGCTCATACAGCTTGTAGAAGTCCTTGAACAGCATATCGAGGTCGCCGCCCTGCTGGAGAAGAAATCTGCGCTCCCAATCCTGAGCCTCACGCTTTGTCTTGAAGCCACGCTTGCACTTCTGCTTGCGCTGTCCCTGCCAGTCATCACAGCGTGTCATAACATACCAAGTGCCGTTTTTGTCCTTGTATACGGGCATCAGTCCTCACCCTCTTTCTTTTCGGGTGCTTTCACCGGGCGTTCCGCTGAGTACACTCTCTCCTTGAAATATTCACGGTTCACTCTGCCTGTGATGGTGATATAGCCCTTTGCGTCAAGCTCCTCATTGAGCTGCTTGATGATCTTGTATGCATACGGAACAGAGATCTCCATGATCTCTGCGAGTTCCTCTGCACGGATAAATTTTTCTGACATAGTAGTCAACCCTTTCTTAAAATATTGTTCTGTGTGGTATCGGGCGCATTTGCGTATCCGATCAGCAAAATTCTCTATCTAAACATTTTTGCTTAGTCTTATTATACTAAACATTTTTGCTTTTGTCAACCCCTAAATCAAATTTTTCTAAATTTTTTTGTTTAGTATCTATTGACTATCCTAAACAAATATGTTATAATGCAGTAAAGTCACTATTCTCAGGCAGGTGATGTGTATGAAGAAGAGTAAGCCAAAACAGCCTAAATTTGAGATAATCTATGAACCATACAGATTTGCAGACAATGATACCTTCGATGATATGCTAGAGCGTTATATTAACGATGATAATATGTCTTTTCAAAAAGAGTTGATATATTATCGTGCATTTCAGATTATCAGGACAACAATCAAAGGTCATCGTCTAATAGTAGCATTGAGCAATCAGATAGCCTTGAAATTAGGGGATACGGTTATTGATGATCATGAAAATGAATATGTAGTCAAAGGATTTGAAATGATACGCTTAGTATCAGGCACTTTTCCGGAATGGTATAAAACCATATCGTTCGTAGTGCTTCAAGGAACTACAGAAAATGTTGGAGAATATTTTGCCAAACAGAACATAAATAAGGAGTGAACCACCATGAGCATTATAGGAGATAAGATACACCGCATTCGTGATTTCAGAGGAATGACGCAGAAACAGCTCGGTATGGCTGTCGGCTTTGACGAGAAGTCCGCCGATGTCCGTATCGCACAGTATGAATCAGGCACACGCACACCCAAGCAGGCACTTGTCGAATTGCTTGCCGAAGCTTTGGACGTGAATCCCCGTTTCCTTGCAGATGATGAGATACTCGGAGCCGAGGGCGTTATGATGATGCTCTTTGAGCTTGACGAGCATTACCCGATCAGCATTGAGGACTGTGAGGACGAGGACGGCAACAGAAGAAAGGGCATTGTTTTCGGCTCTATCCTGATGACTGACCTCCTTTCTGAGTGGCAGAGACGAAAAAAAGACCTTGCT
>JAZUJW010000080.1:0-1534 GCA_045642925.1 Oscillospiraceae bacterium | reverse complement strand
TCTGACGGAACTCAGCGAGGTGTTGCCTTTTGCCCGAATGCCAACATTTTTGATGAGTTCTCCGTCAATTGCAACATTGCAGTTGGAATATTCCTCAGATTCGCAGTTTTCGATGAAGCTGTCCCAGTCGTTCATGACAATATCCAGTCTGTGGACTTTTGTGCTGTCAAACAGGCGGTTTTCGTAGTCCATTGCACTTGCCGAGATCTGAATGCCGAACGCCTGACCGTTGCAGAACACAAATGCAAGCAGAATCGTCAGAACCGTTATGACAACACAGATTTTTTCGATGTTTTTACTTGCAGACATGAATTCTCAACCTCATCCCATATAATCGCCGTTGTAGCTGACCAGCACCGCGCTTTGTACGCCCTGCATATTCGCAAGTGCATTGACAAAATCGGTGTTTTCGTCTTTCAGGCGTACTTCCAGATTGAGTTCCACCTGTTCTTTGCGAGCGGTTTTGCTCTTGACTACACAGCGTTCGGTATGATTGGTTAGTTCTGCAAGTGCTTTCTTTTCCGTTTCGTAGTTTTCGCATTGCAGTACAACGATGTACGGATTCTTGCTTGCCTTGCGGTTCACAAATACAAGCAAAATCACACCGATGACCACGCTGCCGATAACTGCCAGCGGAATCATGCCTGCCGCTAGGACAATGCCGACCGCGATCGACCAGAACAGAAATGCAATATCCAGCGGTTCTTTGATGGCAGTACGGAAACGGACAATGGACAATGCACCGACCATACCGAGCGAAAGCACGACATTGCTGGTCACTGCGAGAATGACGACGGTCGTGATCATGGTGAGTGCGACGAGCGTTGTGCCGAAACTGGAAGAATACATCACGCCCGAATAGGTCTTTTTATAGACGAGGAAAATAAACATTCCCAGTCCGAATGCCAGCACAATGGCGATCGCCATGTCAAGAATGCTGACGCTTGTTACATTTTCCAGAAAATTGGATTTGAAAATATCGTTGAAGCTCATTTTTTACGAATCTCCTTAAAAATATTCAGCCGTATATGCGGCAGTTTGCATACTTTGAAAATGCGCCCTCCCGTCTGCTTTCGAGGGATACTGCATCGCGGATAATGTCAGGGAGAAAGGAATCCCACTTGACTTCCAGTATAATGGTGTCCGTGACAGGAACAGTCACGCAGTCCGCATCCAGAAAATCAGTACAGCGCATTCCGCTGCGAATATCATAGTCGAGTGTCACACGCACATTTCCCGCTGGAAAGACAAACGGTTCTCTTGTGTAGTCAACAATGGTTTTCGGCTGCAAGCCCTGCGTTGTCATTTTGGAATACAGTTCCCTGACAAGCGGCGCATCGGAATGCAGCATCCATGTGAGGTCGCCGTCTGCGATTTGCTGTGCCTGTTTTATGGTCAGCGATGCACTTTCTTTCCTGCCAAGGCCGCCGACCTTGCTTTTCTTTTCCAGATGAATGACAGAAGTATCACCATTATAATAGCGGATACGGAATTTTTCGCGTCTGCTGAGTCCATTGAGATTCTCGCGCAGAGC
>JAZUJW010000079.1:0-6365 GCA_045642925.1 Oscillospiraceae bacterium | reverse complement strand
GCCCACTCCGAAAACGTATAATCTTCATACGGATCGTCTGTATAACGATCAACGCCGTCATTGTACTTATCATAGACGAGTGCACAGAACTGCACCGCGGTATTATATCGCGCACTGCCCCATGTGTCCAGCCAGAAGTATCCGTCAGGCGTGATCATGCCGATTTTGCCTTCGATGCAGGCGTGGAGTGCTTTTGCCTCCATATACCAGAAATCAATCAGTTCATAGGGATTGCGTCCTGCCGCTTTTCGGTATTCTTCGCCTACTTCGGGATAAATTTCCTGAATCCGTCCCAGCAGAATGGACACACCGTTCCACATATCATTCCAGCAAAGCACATATCCGGGCGGCGCATAGTAATCGACATACGGCAGACAGTTTTCCAGATATTGATGGTCGCGTGTAATCAGATACAGCCAGCAGGAAGCAAAGCTGTAATCATCCTCCCATTTGCTGGAAGTATAGAAGCTTGCAGGGCCGTCACCGCCTTTGCCGACCCCTTTTTCATTGCGTGCGGCAAAATCATAGAGTGCCTTGGCATAGTCCAGACACTTCTCCGCATAATCAGGATCGGTGTCCAGAAAATTATAGTAGTTAATTGCCAATGCCGCCGCGGATTCCGATACATCATCGGTCGTAGGCAGTGCATCCGTGGCAAACCACGCAGGGCGTGACATAGCGTCAATTTCAGGCGACTGCCAATATGCATGGTCGATCGCACCATCGCCGACCTGATAGCAGAATGCGATCACTTTGCCATCGTCATCCCGAAATGTCGAACGCATGAAATAATCGCAGAAATAGCGGCAAATCGTTTCCACATGGTCTGCCTGTCCTGTTTTTTCGTAGGAATCCCGAAATTCGTAATACCCCCACGAAACAGTGGATGCCGCATAAGCTTCCGGAAGCCCGAATTTCACATGGTCGCCCGCATCGTGGAATCCGCCGGACACATCCACGCAGCCATCGCCGTCAGGGTCGAGAATGTCCCGATTTTTTTGGATAAATTCCGCACTGAGATTGGTTGCAGTACTATCCAGCGACACTTCAGCATCATACGTATGGCAGTCGCCGCGCCATGAAAGCTGATTATGCGCCTGCACTCCGGTACCACACATATTGGCATCGTAAAAGTACATGGAATATTGCAGAAGCTTTGCCCAGTTGGCATCCACTTCGGCATAGTCCTCCTGATGCGGTGTCGCCGTTGCCGATGCCTGACAGACAGACGCACAGGTCACGGCATTCCATGCAGCCGCAGCGCAAAGCAGCATGGAAACACTTCGCTTGATGGGTTGTTTCATGATAGTTCCTCCTTGCTGATGTTTTCCCCCTGCTTCTATTGTATCGTATTCAATCGCGTTTGTCAATCTGAATCCATTGAGAATTGCCGAACTGCCTCAAAAAAATTTTGCCCAAGCTTATGACAAAAGCTTGGGCAAAATCGGGTATTGACATAGAAATCATGTGCGCAAAAATCGCAATATGCCGGATTACAGTATGACATCCTTCCAGCTGGCATCGCCGCCCAGCAGCGTCAGACCATAATAACGCAGAATCGCAACAGCATCCTTTTCATTCAGCTTGCCGTCACCGTACACACTTGCACGTACCAATTCATTTGCATTCATAAGTGCTTTCTCGCCAATCAGACTTCTCGAATAATCCACAAGTACTTTCGTTGCATCAATGGAATCAATCCTGCCGCTGCCGTCAACATCGCCCATCACAGCAGTACAGTATTTCGTAAGCAGTTGGTAATCATCCTGCGGAATGGATGCAAATGTTTCCGGTTTCAGATTGCTCAATACGACATTGATCTGGTCGGTCTTGGCATCTTTTGCTTCGAGTTTGTCCAGAATCGCGGAAGCGATCATCGCATGACCAAGCGGTGTCGGGTGTACGTCCTTGTTCTCCACGTTCACATAAAGCCAGCCTGAATCCTGATACAAAGAACGAATATCTGCCACTTTCACATTTTCATTTTCCAGTTTCTTCATCGGATCATTGATTTTGTTCAGCCAACTGGAAGCAAAATTCTGAAGGGACTTATAATCCGCAGAATAATCTGTTCCCTGATAGGATGTCGTGTAATATTCCAGCGGATTATAGATCGTCTGGATCACGACCTTGGCTTTGCTGTTCGCAGCAGAGATCTGCGAAATGATAGAAGAAATGTTCGTGACTGCCTGATCTTTCGGCTCTCCCAATTCTTCGTACAAAGAGCCAAGAATGCTTGCTAATGCATTCGAACCCTTTTTCGACAGCACCTTAAACATCGCCATGATGTCATTGTCTTTCACACCGGATTCTCTTTGCAGCACTTGCAGTGTCGGGCCAAGCAGGTCATTGCCGCCGATGCTGATGCAAATGGTATCTGCGGCAGCAATCGCTTTCTTGCCGTCTTCCGTTGCGATCAGTGCCAGCAGATCAGTGGTTGTTGCACCTGATACTGCAAGATTTTTCACTGTACTGCCCGTCATTTTGCCAATATAATCATAATAGCCATAGTCATTTTCAGGAAGACCGTATCCCGCAGCAATGCTGTCGCCCAGAACCAGCAATGTTTTGTCTGCAGCAGATGCGGAAAGCGGCATCGCAGACATCATGCCTGCTGCAATGGTTCCTGCGGTCAATGCTGCAATCAGTTGTTTCTTGTGTTTCATGTTCAAAACTCCTTTTTCTGATATTTGACGGCAATAGAATGCCGTAACTTTATTCTAACAGAATCGCGTCCATTTGTCAATGTGCAATATTATGATTCCAATAAATCCCATACAAAACACGCTTCCGTACTGCCGTTTCTGATCGGCATTCGGAAGCGTGTTTTCATCAGGAACATTTCAGCATGGCAACATCATAAAACATCAGTCTTGCAGAATCCATACCGCCCGCAAAAAAGACGATCTCACATTCATCTGCTTCAGCCATATCTACCGTTTCGCAAATGGTCTGTTCGGCATCGCTTGCGGCTATCGTTCCCTCGAAATATACCTTCTCTGCATCCGCTGTGCTGCGTACCTGATACGGAATATTCATCTTTCCAATCGGTGCAATGCGGAAGGATAATTCATATTTGCCTGCGATCAATACAAGCGGACTGCGAAGGATCATGAGGTCTTCTGCTTTGCTGCCGCCCGTCACTGTATTGACGCTGTACGACTGATCCCATTCGTTGAAGTAGGCAGAAGCATTGACTCCTTCTGCGGCTTGATAGAAAAACGGCACATCTGCGGCAAAATCAATTCCGATACGGCTCCATTCCATCCCAATCGTCTGTGCAATGATATCTGCCAGCAAATATGCATTGCGCTCATGCGTCACAGGAGAAGGATGCCAGTCTGCGCCCAGTCCGTCTGCCATATTCTGCGTGGGTGACTGAAAACAGGAGATTTTGTCGTCCCCGACTGCCGCAACTGCCTTTTCCAGATACGGATACAGTTCCTCACAGCCCATGATGCCAAGCGTACAAATGATATATGCGTCAGGATTATTTTGGCGGACTGTTTTCAGGAATGTGGCATATTCTTCCTGATACAACGGCGCACGCACTGCAAATTCCTTACTGCAATAAGAATCATCGTTTGTGCCGAGATTCACGATAACGACATCCTGCGGATGTGCGGCAAAATCCCATTTTTCGGCATAATCCTGCGGCTTTCCGACCAATTCGTAATAATCGGGCAGGAGTGAATCCGTATTCGCTTTACCATCACTGGAATACCCTGAAATGATACCATACCCGCTGTAACTGACGGCACTGTAATCTGCATCCAGCAATTCAGCAGTCAGATACGCATACGATTTCGTGAAATTCTCCGTTCCTGTTGAGAAACCGACATTCTGTGACTCTGCTTCGACTCCATAGGCACAGGTAATTGAATCACCAATGAATTCAATCGACAGCTCTTTTTTCGGCGTAGGCTTGACAGGACGTGCCGCATCCGATGTCACGGCAATCGTTTTGATGCCGACCGCACCATTGTTTGCTTCCGAAAGGTGAATCACCTTGACTGTTGCCGTTCGCTTTTTCGTATCCGAAAACAGTGCTATCGTCTGGGAAGATTCACTCATCACCACATCCTTCACCAGTTTGCCATCGACAAAAATGCCGTAGCGCGGGCGGTATTTCTCATCCGAATACACCGCACCATCACCTGTCACAGTCACGCTTGCCGCCGTACCCGTCACAGTAAATTCCACCGCTGAACCGCTTTGCACCAGCCATGTGACATCGTCTTTGCGGAGCGTTCTGCCAATCAGCTTGACGGTTTCTGCCGTGGCTGCCCATTCGGTATCCTGCACTTCTCCGACTTGTGCGGACTGCGCAAGCAGTTCACGCTTCATCAGTGCGAAATCTATGGCATTGACTTTGCCGTTGCCATCAAAATCATCTGTGGCAGAAAGGGCATCTTTCGTCAGGAGCGCATTTTGCAGATGCGTCACGTCATTGGTCTGCGCTGCTGCTGAAACCGCTGTACTTTCCAGCACAATGGTTATGGACATGATGACAGTGGAAGAAACCGCTGTCCAGCTATTTTTCCGCAAATATTTCATAGTAACCTCCGTAAATTCGCCAACGGAACGTCAGCGATTTCTCTCTTTCCTTTACTATATCACGAACCCGCATTCTTGTCAAGAAGAACGCTTTTTCGTTCTTTTTCGGCATTGGCATTCTGAACAAACGTAAAGTAGTTTTACTTAAGGCAATAAAAATCCCGCCTCCTTTTCGGAAGCGGGATTCATTTCGTGTCAATTCATTACTGCACGGAGCTTACAAACACATCATAAATACAGCGCACTGCATTCTCAAAATCACCATCCAGCAAACCGATGATGATGTTCAACTCACTCGAACCCTGGTCAATCATCTTGATGTTGATGCGGGCGTGTGCAAGTGCCGCAAAAATTCTTGCCGCAGTACCACGGGTACGGCACATTCCGCGTCCCACAACTGCCAGCAGCGAAATGCCGTGTTCAATATCGCAGTGATCCGGATTGACTGCCTTGCGAATCTTCGAAAGCAAGGTCTTTTCCTTGCCGTGAATGCTTTCTTCTGCCACAATAATGGTCATCGTGTCGATGCCTGAAGGCATATGCTCAAACGAAATCTGCATTTCTTCCAGCACAGAAAGTACCTTGCGGCAGAAACCGACTTCGGTATTCATCATTGCCTTCTGGATATTGATGGCGCAGAAGCCCTTTCTGCCTGCAATACCCGTAATCGTATACCCCGTAAACACGTCACTGTCTGCACTGTCGCCCGCTACGATCATCGTACCTGCGGCAGTCGGTTCGTTGGTGTTGCGGATGTTAATGGGAATGCCTGCTGCACGAACAGGGAAAATCGCATCTTCATGCAGAACCGATGCACCCATGTAAGAAAGTTCGCGCAGTTCTTCATAAGTGATGGTATTGATCGGAACAGCGCCTTTGATGATGCGCGGATCAGCAACCAGAACGCCGGATACATCCGTCCAGTTTTCGTAGATGTCGGATTCCGTAGCGCGTGCGACGAGAGAACCCGTAATATCCGAACCGCCGCGGGAGAAGGTAATGACATTGCCGGACTCGTCAGCACCGTAAAAACCGGGAACGACCGCACATTCCATATTTGCCAAACGCTTCTTCATCAGCGCCATGGTTTCGTCCATTATCAGCTTGCCGTTTGCATCAAAGCGCACCACTTCTGCGGCATCAACAAACGGGAATCCCAGAAAATGACTCAGCAGCAGACCATTCAGGTATTCGCCGCGGCTTGCCGCAAAGTCCTTGGAAGCACCGTTTTTGAGGGCTTCCGCAATCTTCTCCAGTTCATCGCTGGGATCATAGGAAATGGACAGTTCACTTGCAATTTCCAGATAACGTGCGGTGATCTGACGGAACTGCTTATTGAAATCGCCGCCTTCAGATGCGATCTTCTGGCATTGATAGAGCAAATCAGTGATTTTGGTGTCGCCGCTGTCGCGCTTGCCGGGGGCAGACGGTACGACAAAGCGACGGGAAGGCTCTGCTTCGATGATCGCCTTTACCTTTCGGAACTGGTTGGCATCGGCAAGGCTGCTGCCGCCGAATTTTACGGTTTTGAGTGTCATTTCAGACATGGATAACGTTCCTTTCATAATGGATATCAATATTTTCTCATATATACAGTATATTCGATTTCCGTGAAAAAATCAATTGGTGGCTTTCACAAACTTTTGCCCGCGTCAGATGTTCTTTTTGTGAATGCAGGTGTTCGCCATAGACGGACAGCTCAAATCATGGGCAATACCGCACAAAGATGGTGGTACAGATACGCAGTCAGATTTTTCGTCAGATTGTACAGAAATGATGCCGCTGGGCTGACGCCCAGCAAAGAATTT
>JAZUJW010000078.1:0-28489 GCA_045642925.1 Oscillospiraceae bacterium | reverse complement strand
AAAAAATCGAGTAAAACTTTCATTTCGCTTCGCGTGCATAGCCAGATTGTTACGGAGATTCCCTTTGAATTCTTCAATAAAATAGTTGCTTACTTTTTTGTTAGTTCGCAAATCGCTGCATAATGGTGAATTGCAAATGACGGCGGCGCGATTTCTTCCAGCATCGCCATGTGCTCTTTCTCCCATGCCGCCGTTTTTTCCGCTGTAAGCGATGCCCCGATTCCGCGGCACGCCTTCATTCGCCCATTCCAGCTTTCTCTCGTAAACGGCACATCCAATCGGTATTCTTCATGATATGTCAAATCAAAATGTTCCAAATATTCCGCAGGTACAAAAATTTCATGCAACGTTTCATGTCCGCCCGTCCATTGCGGATTGTATTTCAGCACCAGATTTTCACTCGCTTCCGCAATCTTATCCTCCGCCGGAAGCCAAGCCATGTACAGCAAAACCAGTCTGCCGCCCGCTTTCAGCATCTTGGCAATCTTCGGTGCCGCAACCGCATGATCGAAATACCAGTAACATTGACACGCCGTCACAATGTCAAACCGTTCATCCGGAAATTCCAGCGCTTCAGTCGGCTTTGCAATGAAGTCGATTTTCATGCCCGCTTCTTCGGATAGCCGCTTTGCCTGCTCAATTTGTTCCGGCGAGATGTCTGCACCAATGAAGTGTGCGCCCAGTGCATACATGGCACGGGGCAGCACGCCCGTTCCTGTTCCTAAATCCAGCACTTCCTGCCCTTGTACGGCAATATTGCGCTCCAGAAGTTTCTGGAAGAATTGCGGAGGATAAATGTCACGGTATTTTGCGTAGTCGGCAGAAGTTTTGCCCCAGTCAAAACCTTTTCCGCCGTCAATGTTATTCATTTGAATCATACATTGTTCCTTTCTGCACATAGTGTATCATGTGCTTCACGTCTTTTGCGCAGTAAAATAAGGAATACGATCAGTTCCGTCACAAATGTCAATGTCCATGAGATGGCATAGGAAATATAAAGGCATGGGAGCGTATGGAAAGGTTCCTGCTGAAAAATGGTGTTGATCCATACAATTCGCATACCACAAACACCGAGAATGCAAATCAGCATCGGCGCGACCGAAGAACCCATGCCGCGAATCATGCCCGTCATGACATCCATCAGTCCGCAAAGAAAATAGGGGAGTGCAATGTAGGCAAGACGCACCACACCATATTGAATGGCATCCTGTGCTTTCGGCAGATAAATGCGCAGAAGCGGTCTTGCAAAGACATAGGACAAACCTCCCGCGAGTGCGCCTGCCAGAAAGACATAAAGCAGCGTCAGCCAGAGTATTTTACGAATGCGGTCAAATTTTCCTGCACCGTAATTCTGTCCTGTGAAATTGAGGGCAGTCTGGTGGAAGGAGTTCATGGTCGTGTAGGTGAAGCCTTCAATATTCATCGCGGCGGAGTTGCCGTCCAGCGCGATCTGTCCGAACCAGTTGACAGAGGACTGAATCATGACATTGGAAATGGCAAACAGCGAACCCTGAATGCCCGCGGGCAGACCGATGCGGACGATTTTCCAGAATTGCTGACGATAAAAGCGAATCTTTGAAAATTCGAGTTTACAGGCATCATGACGGCGATGGAGCGCCCAAAGTACCAAAATAGCCGAAACTGCCTGCGAAATGGAGGTAGCCAGCGCGACACCTGCGACATTCATATCCAGCAGTTTCACAAACAGCAGGTTCAGAATGACATTCAGAACGCCTGCGATGGTCAGATACACAAGAGGGCCTCTGGTATCGCCTGCGGCTCTGAGAATTGCCGAACCGAAATTGTAGACCATCGAAAATGTCATGCCGCAGAAGTAAATGCGCATATAGGTGGCAGCCAGATCAATAGATTCTTCAGGGGTATCCATCCAAAGTAAAAACTGTTTTGCGCCGATCAGTCCGACAATGGTCAGAATGATGCCGCAGATGACCGCCAGCGGAATCGCAGTATGTACGGTTCGGCGGGCATCTTCTTCGAAGTGTGAGCCATAGGCGTGGGCAACCGTCACGCCCGCGCCGACTGAAAGTCCGATGAACAAGTTGACGATCAGGTTGATGAGTGGCCCCGTCACACCGATCGCGCCAACGTAGTGTTCTCCGCAGCACTGTCCCACCACGATCAAATCAGCGGCATTGAACAGCAGTTGAAGGACACCTGTCAGGATAATGGGAATCGTATACAGAAGCAAGCGGCTCGCTAACGGCCCTTCGCAAAGATTTGCGGCTTCTTTCTTCATAAAAAGGTCACTTCCTATTGGATTTCAAAAATAGAGGTGGTTCGTGGGTGGCTGGTGTACAAAGGTATTATTCGCCGCAGGTACCATTCCCGTTTTCTGTTACGTGCTGTGCGAAAATTTTCTTCGTTGTACCTGCCACAGCCGTTTCAATCATTTCGTCCCAGTGTACGCTTGCCTGTGCTTCTTCTACATCCGCAAGATTCGGACGCAGTTTCGGATGCCGCGGCGTAAATACCGTGCAGCAATCCTCATAGGGCAGAATGGATGTTTCGTATGTGTCAATTTTGCGCGAAATATCCATAATTTCGGTTTTGTCCATGCCGATCAGCGGACGCAGCACAGGGATTTTTGCGACTGCATCCGTACAGGTCAATGCCTGCAAGGTCTGACTTGCGACCTGTCCCAGACTTTCGCCTGTGATCAGTGCGCCGCATTCATCCTGTGCAGCAATACGCTGTGCAATTTCCATCATCAGACGGCGCATGAGAATCGTGAAGTATTCTTCGGGACATTCTCTACGCAGTACCTCCTGAATTTCCGTGAACGGCACACAGTAGAATGCCATGCTTCCGCACCACGGCGTCAGCTTTTCGCAAAGACTTTCGACTTTCAGCCGTGCACGTTCAGAGGTGTAAGGCGGTGCGGCAAAATGAACTGCCGAAATGCGCAGTCCGCGCTTTGCCATCATCCATCCTGCAACAGGGGAATCAATGCCGCCCGACAGCAAAAGCATTGCATTGCCAGCCGTGCCGACCGGCAAACCGCCCGCGCCGCGTTCCTTTGCCGCATGAATATATGCATTGGTGTCACGAATCTCGACTGTGACTGTCACTTCCGGGTTGATGACATCGACTTTCAGATGCGGGAATGCTTCCAACAGTTTGCCGCCGAGTTCTGCACAAATCTGCGGCGATTTCATCGGGAAGCCTTTGTCCGCACGCTTTGCTTCGACCTTGAAGGTCTTTGCGGCGGTCAGTGCATCCTGTAAGTATGGCACTGCCTTGTCACAAATGTCTGCAAAATCCTTTTCGCAGGCAAGCGCCTTGCAGAATGCCGCAATGCCGAAAACCTTCTGAATGCGTGTAACGGCATTGTCCAGCATTTCGCTGCATTCTTCATCCGATGCCGCTTCAGGTACAATATAAATAGTAGACTGTGCCTTGGAATAGGAGAATTTTCCGATATACTTCAGGCGGCGGCGCAGATTGCGCAGGAGAATGTCCTCAAACGAACCTCTGTTTTGTCCTTTCAGCGCCATTTCGCCGTATTTGATCAGGATAATTTCGCGCATGGGATTTACCTCTTTTCGTTCTGTATTATATTATAATAGTATCAGCGTTTATGAATCAGGGTTTGCTGCGCAACGGCGACCTGTTCGGCGAGTGCCAGCACATCTGATTCTGTGTTTTCAGCACAAAAGCTGATGCGGATGGTGGAATCTGCGAGCTTGTCGGGGATGCCGAATTGCTGCAAAACGCCGCTTTGTTTTCCCTTGGAGCAAGCAGAACCGCTGGAAACATAAATTTCCCGTTCCTCCAGAAAATGCAGGAGCGTTTCGGAGCGCAGACCTTCCGCAGAAATGCTCAGAATGAACGGTGAGCCGTCCACAGGAGATTGGATGCGGATGCCGTCAATTGCGGAAAGCTTTTCGATGCAGAGCGTACGCAGACTGCCGCAGTGGGCACGGCGTGCTTCGAGATTGCCGCGCAGTGTTTCGACAGCCGCGCCGAATCCGCAAATCAGCGGAACCGCTTCCGTGCCGGGGCGATTGCCGTGTTCCTGTTCTCCGCCGCGGGAAAGCGGCTGTAAACGGATGCCTTTTTTATGGTAGAGTGCCCCGATGCCTTTGCAGGCATGGACTTTGTGTCCGCTGACAGTCAGCAGATCTGCCTGCAAATCGTTGACGCGAAACGGCAGTTTCAGAAATCCCTGTACCGCATCGGTATGGCAGATGACCTGCGGAAACTTCTTTTTTATCATGGAAAATGCCTGTTTGACGGGCAGAATATGACCTGTTTCGTTGTTGACCATCATCATGCTGACAAGACAGGTATTTTCGTCCACGGCTGCGGCAAAGGCTGCTGCATCAAAGCTGCCGTCTGATTGCGGTGCGATGCGAACGACCTCAAAGCCCTGTGCTTCCAGCGCATCAAACGCGCCTTTGACGCAGGCGTGTTCTACGGTCGTGGTGATGACACGCCGTTTGCGTTTGCCATAGAGTGCGGCTGTTCCCAGAATTGCCATGTTGTTGCTTTCGGTCGCGCCGGAGGTAAACAGAATGCTGTCCGCATCCGTTCCCATTGCCGCCGCGATTTTTGCGCGTGCTGCATCCATTGCAAGCTGTGCATCCAGTCCCATCCGATGCAGGGAGGACGGGTTGCCATAGTGTACACGCATCGCTTCCGTCATGGCTGCAATACAGGCTTCACAGGGCTGCGTCGTTGCAGCGTTGTCAAGATAGGATGACATGATGTTTTCCCTCCTTTACTATAGGCAACACCGCACAAAGCACGCCTGACGGCTTGGCGGCACATCTGTTTGCATATTTTCCGCCATCTTGCACAGAAATTCCTTGCTGAGCGTCAGCCCGGCGGCATCATTTCTGTACAATCTGACTGCGTAGCTGTACCACCAGCTCTGTGCGGTGTTGCCTATACGAACTTCTATATTATAGCACAGTTCCCGGAAAAATGCAAAGGTTATTTTCGTTTTGGAATGGCAGGATTTCAAGCAGGGACTTGCCATTTTTCGTGAGATGTGTTATAATAATACTGACTGTTCGATACAGTCATAATTTGTTCACATTTGCCGAATAAGAAGACGATTTCCTATTTGTTATACACAATAAGTTTTGATTATTTCACATAAATAAAACGCTATAAATTCTACATAATTCAAAAACAATTCATTTGTCTGACTTTCATTTTGGAGGAGTTATGAATATTTCGCAAATCATTTTGCCTGAGTATGGGCAAAATTCCGAAGTTTTAGGTGGAAACCTTGACAAAACCGTATCAGATGTTGTACAATTACTCATGGAAAAGGGGCTTACCATATCTACAGGCGAGAGCCTGACGGGTGGACTCCTTTCCGAACGTATTACATCTGTAGCAGGCGCATCTCAGGTCTTTGCCCTTGGAGTATGTACCTATTCCGACCGTATGAAGCATCAACAGCTTGGTGTCCCCGAACGAATCCTGAAAGATTATGGTGCAGTCAGCAGACAGACAGCCTTTGCGATGGCGGAGGGACTATCCTCATTGTCACGCGCAGACTTATGTCTTTGTGTTACCGGTCTGGCAGGTCCGGGCGGCGGTACGCCGGATACCCCGGTAGGGACTGTGTTTGCCGGATTTGCGTTTCGGAATCAGGTCGCCGCAACACGTCTACGTCTCTGGGAACTTCCGGAACTTGACAGAAACGGCATCCGACATATGACCGCGGTTTGTGTGTTTCAAATTGCGAAACAAATTCTGCTTACCAGTGCTCAAAACGACTGAGACGGCGGCAGGTTTCTGTGCAGTACGTCGTGTCCCCGCAGTTATCGGCGGCGCGAACGGAAAGCAAAAGATGGAGGCGTTCTAAAATATGCAGAACCATTTGCAAGATCCCCAGTATGAACCCAACTGCTTCGAAGACGTGAATCACGACGTTCACAGTGGAAAAGCAGCACCACCCTCATCGAAAATGACATTCGATGCAAGTAATTCTGACTTCGCGGCGCGGTTTGAACGTGCGAGAAACAAGAAGTCGGCAACAAACTCTGCGGTACACGCGAGCAAGGAACCGATGGACGGTCAATCTCTGCGGGAAGATCTGCAAGGCATGACAGATGAAAGCAGCGATGGCAGGCTCGGTCAGGATGACACCATGGATGGCGGAGAGCATTCAACGCCTAAACATGATGGCTCTTCGGAAGCTTCCAAAAAGCCGAAGAAATCTGCGAGTACATCACAGAAATCAAGCGGTAAAAAGAAGAACAAGAAGAAATCAAAACGGAAAAAGCGCAACCCCTATGTCAAAGCGTTTCTGGATCTTTTCCCGAAACGGGATGACAACACCGCGGAAATCATTCGGAAAATTGTATTTTTGATTTCCATTATCATCATCGCAGGATGCCTGTATGCAATTCTGAACTACTATATCGGTAATTATCTTAGCAAGAAGAAATATGATGCAATTGCAGAAGAAGTAACGCAGTATTTTGTCGATAAACTCCCTGAAGATGATGACCCTTTGATTGGGCAGGAGTACGAGTATTACGACTATAACGACATCGCAAATACTTTGCTCAAGCTCAACCCCGATCTGGTCGGCTGGATCCAGATTGAGGGAACACCTGTCAACTATCCTGTTGTACAGAAAAAGTCAATGGATCCGAACGTGAATACCAATGACTACTACCTCTACCGCGCATTTGACCAGACTGACAGTAAACCTGGCTGCATTTTTATGGATTATCGCTGCCATTTTGATGAGGTTGTCGCACATAGACTCTCATGCAAGAACTCCGATAATCTCCTCATCTACGGCCACAACATGAACAACGAAACCATGTTTGGTTCCCTTCGGAATTATCAGCGCAATATTTTCAGCGACCCCAACCAGGAATCATATTACAGCAAACATCCTATTGTAATCTTGCATTCCCTCTACAAAACATACCGCTATAAGATTTTTGCGGTGTTTGTCGTAGATGGAGCCGACACTACTTCAAAATATGCGTTTGATTGCTGGAATACTTTCGATTTCGAGGACGAGGACACCTTTTACGAGTTTGTCAACAGCGCAAAACGGCGCACGATTGTCAAGAACGACGTTGATGTTGAATTCGGTGATAGCCTTCTGACGCTTTATACCTGCGGCGGTTCTATCAATAACGGAAAACTCATCGTCATGGCAAGAGAGCTCCGTCCGGGTGAAGACCCGCTGGAAGGAACCCAGAATGCCTGCCTGAACGACAACATTCTCTGGCCTACTTCCTATTACGATTCTATGGATTTCAACTTTGACGAAAGCAAATTCGTTCCATATCCGTATCCGAACAATTGATTTCGTCCACCCTGACTCCGTGCAGTACGGCTACGGAAAAAACAGCACTGGTTTTTCTCTGTTGTATCGGCGCACGGTAAGTCAGAAGCCGCACTTGTGCTTTCTATGCGTTGAGGCGGACAGCCGCGCATTCTGCAATCCATCTCAGCATAAGTTCAGCGGCATCACCAGATATTAGAGATGTAATGCAGAACAAAACCCGATAGAATATGGATTTTCTGTCGGCTATAAGGATGACACAAACGATTTGACAAAATCCCCACATCCAATCTTGGGGAAATAAAGCCGGTCTCAGCCGGTGAGATTGAATATATGGAGAGAAACTATGCAAGCTCGAATGCGACGAAACCGCATTGTGGCTCTGATTTCTTCTGCACTCCTCGTCACCAGTACATGTGATGTGAAGGGCAACAGAGTTGCGATGCTGAACTCGAGCGCTGCAAAGACGGTTTTTGCCGCCACAACGGAAACAGATGCGAACCTGACAGAAGAACAAGCTGTCTCGAACTCCCTGCTTGCGATCGGCGAAAAACTCACCGCTTATGTCGATGAGGCTGAAACCTATGAAGTTCCTGATCACTGGAAGGCTGATATCTCTGACTATGACGAGAGCCTTTCCCTCATCAGCTACGAAACCGCAGCGTTTCTCGAGTCGGAAGACCCGCTTACGACAACTATTGCAGAGTCCTCAGACTCTACGCAGCCTGTCAATACTACTGCTGTTACGTCATACACAACGACAGTTGCAACCATGACCACCCTTGCAGAACCTGCTATTACTGCTGCAACAACAGTCTGCGCACCTGCAAACAGCGTTGTTTTTTATTCATCCGGTTTCGGCCATGGCGTTGGAATGAGCCAGAACGGCGCAAACTTCTACGCACAATATGATGGCTGGACTTATGATCAGATTTTGGCGCACTATTACCCCGGTACGGAAATTGTCCAAACGGGTGTCAGTCCGTCGAAATATATTACCATTGGCAATTGCAGCGGAGATATCGTTTCGGTCATCTCCCAAGTCATTAATGTTGAAATGGGACCCAGTATGGCTACCGAAGCCCTGAAAGCTCAGGCAGTTGCAATTTATTCGTTCTATTTGTATAACCACGGAGGGTCTGGCCTCAGAGGCAAAGCAAACCCCTCCAAGAAAATCGTGGATGCGGTTCGTTCCGTTGTCGGTCAGGCGATTTATTATAATGGTCAGCCCGCAAACGCAATGTTCTATGCGTCCAGCGGCGGTGCTACCGCCTCCTGCAAAGATATTTTCTATGCAGATATCCCTTATCTCGTCAGTGTCCCTGTGGCACATGATGAGACCTGCGATCCGAACTACTGTGTTTCGACAGTCTTTTCCTACAACACACTGAAATCCAAGCTTGAACGTGTCTATGGTGTCCGCCTCAGCGGTTCTCCGTATGACTGGATCCAGCTCAATTATGGTGACGGCGGCTATGTCGCATCGGCTGTGATTGGCGGTAAGGTGACTGTGAAGGGAAATGAACTTCGTACAGTGCTTGGTCTGAGATCACCGAAATTCGAGTTCGTGTATCAGAGCGGCAATACACCTCCTCCGGTTGCGCAAATAACGACAACCGTAACGAGTGCAACAGAACCGCAGACGACACCGACCGAAGCTACCGTGGTTTCAACGGAAACTGTCGGTTCATCCGACACAACGTCGTCTGAAATGATGACGGAAACGACAGCAACTTCTGCTGTGAATGAATGAGAAAAAAACCGTGGGCTTTTGGCTCACGGTTTTTTCGTGCCTAAAATACATGATAGAGAAAGAACACCGCTGTCCGTACATGAATACGCGCAGCGGTGTTGTATTTTTATCGTTCCGGGAGATTCAGTGCATAATTGGCGCTGCCGATCAGAATGGAGAACAACAGCAGAAACGCGGCTGTGATGACGTGAACACGCTTTTTCGAAGCAAGCAGTGCCACGAATTCCCGAATGGAGGCATTTGGCCAGAAATAGCTTTTGGTTTTGCTGCCGATGCCTTCCGCGGAAAGTCCTGCCTGATTGGCATAGATTCCGCTGCGGAATACGTGGTAATTGCTGGTGGAGAAGATGATTTTTGCGCCTTCCGTGGCTTTTTCCTTGGAAAACCGCATATTTTCGAGTGTTGTGGTCGATTGGTTCTCTATGATGATGTCGTCTTCCGCGATGCCTTTGGAAAGCAGATAGTTTTTCATGGATTCCGCTTCCGAAATGCATTCGTCATCGCCTTTGCCGCCTGACGGAATGAATTTGATGGATTTTCCTGTTTTTTTCTTTTGTTCTTCCGCGAAGGCGATTGCACGGTCGATTCTGCCGCGCAGCAGCGGATATGGTGTGCCGTCTTTGGCAATGGCACAGCCGAGAATAATGACATAATCTTTGTCATACTTTGGTTTGTGGTGCGATGCCTTCCACATGAAAACGATGGTTCCAAGCATCATGCACTCCATGTAGCAAATCAGGCTGCCGAGGAATAACTGTACACTGCTGTTGACAATCTGAATCCAATGATAGCCATTCAGGTAAATGGTGTTCAGTACATTCTGTGCAAAGAAATTCCAGCCGACAGTGACACCGATGATGGCAAGGAAAATGGTCGTGCCGAGAATCACGCCGAGCATATTGCGCGGTCGGATGCCTTCCCGCCGTATTAGCTGCACATTGCTGATGGCTGCCGCCGTAAACAGCAGAAACAGAAACGGCGCAGATACCACAATGAATTTTTCTGCGGATGAAACAAACAGGTAAAGCATTTCTTTTGTGACACCCTGCATTCGACCTTTGTATAGGGCGACAATGTAGATGCGCAGACTAAGCAGTAAAATGAAACCGGCAAACAGCAGACCGCCAAAAAGTCCTGCATTGCGATAGGAATAAAGGGATTTGGAAACACTGCGCTTCAGCAGTACAGCCAATGCTGCAAAAGCGGATAGCTGAAACAATAGATTGCAGAGATGAATGATCGTGTCAAACATGAACGTCCTCCGTTTGGAATAGGTTGTTTCGCGCACTGTGGGGTGCAAAAACAGGGATACCGGCTTGGGGCTACACAAAAATGGTGCGGGAATAAATTTATTATAACATATTTTGGCATATTTCGTCAATCACAAAATTTTTTCTAAATGATGTAACGCTTCCCTGTCAATTCGCGTCATGATAGATAAGCGGCAAATACATCTGCCGTACGATTAATATTTTCTATTCAAGGAGGAACTACATATGAAACATTTTGGAATGGCTTGGCTTACAGCAGCGGTGATCGGTGTCGCCGCCTGCCCGATGAATGCGGCGGCAGATGAATCATCAGAGGAAGCAACGACTGAGGAAGCAACGACAACAATTTCAACCGTATTGACGTCAGATGAATTTTTGATGACCAATTTTACAACGTACACAACATCGGCAACATATCTGACGGCGGAATCTTCTGAAATTACCCAGTCTTGCGTCAGCGATTCGGATTTGCCCGTTTTTATGGATGATGGGAACGGACATCAGATCTACCGCGGCACGAACTGTCTGAATAATGCCTATCTGCTTCTTTCTTCCAATGCAAAAACGACCTATGCCATTGGCGAAGTGCTGGATCTCAGTCAATTGAAGCTGCTTCTGGTCGAAGAACGCCGATTCAATATCTATCATTATGATGTTACGAGTGCCATTGTGCTGGTTGAAACCAATTTCGATTCCTCACAAGCCGGAACGTATTTTGTGACCGTGAATACAACCTACTCGCTCAGTGAGCAGGAAACCTTCGATTCGATCACCTTTGAAGTAACAGTCGATAAAAGCCTTCCGAAGGTGACTGCACCGCCTGACGAACAGCAGAGTGGTGTACTGACGGAAACGACCACGGTCACTGTCACAGGCGATGCTGTTCAGACAGAACGCACCACAGACGAAGTCGCGCTCACCACTGCACCGAAATATCTGAACGGCGACATCAATCAGGATGGCGAAACCACGATTGCCGATGTGATCATCCATGCCAATTTCTGCTGCGAAAATTCGACACTGAGCACGGAGGACGTGCAAATGATGATTGAAAATGGCGATATCGACCAGAATGGTGTTATCAATGCGGAAGATACCTCACTCATGATTCTCACGATCGCAAAACTGCTGTAAGCAGAAGTTTTCTCCACATTTTCTTGTTTATATCTGGCTCTGTACTGACATTCTGTTGGTACAGAGCCGTTTTGTTATGAATGCACAGGGATGGGATTCTTAACCATTGCCATTTTTAACATTTGAATTTTGTTTGGCAACGTATATTTCGTCATCATGTACAATTATTATTCTTGTTCAAGAATAATTCATAATATTATGATATAATAAATATGATAGGGGCAACCCCATCCATTCAGCATTTCAAATGAAAAATACTTTTTTGGAGGAGTATACATGAAGAATAAACATTTAGCTGCTTTGGTCAGTGCCATGATTATCGGAACCAACAGCTTATCCACATTGCAATGGTCTGCGAATGCAGCAGATGATACGACACAGCCATCTGATACAGCAGCCGTTTCTGCCGATGTAAAGCAGGCGCGGCTGGGCGATGTCAATGCGAACGGCAGTGTGTCTGTGGCAGATGCGATTTTGTTGGCGCGAATTGTCGGCGAAGATACGACTGTGCAGATTCCGGTGGGCGCTGTGCTGGACATCAATGCCGACAGCGTTGTCAATTATGAAGATGTTTCTGCGATTCTGCAATGTATAAAGCCTTATTGCCTTGCGATGAAGGATGTCGAAGCCAAAGCGGGCGAAATCGTTTCCATTCCGATTTGTGTTTATGGCGACGAAGGCACTGCGGCCGGAGAGATTTATTTCAACTATGACAAGTATCTGACACCGGTTGCAGTGCGTGCAGGCGAAGCCTACAAGGACCTGATACTGGAGGCACATCTTGATACATACCCGACCTATGTGGGCTGGGTAACAAAGAACGGTGCCGCACAGACTGCTGAAGATGGTGCAGCCGTCGTTTATGTTGACTTCAAGGTTGCAGATTATCTGAGTGCACCGCAGTCATTGGCAGTCTGGATCGTGGAGCAGGCAGACAGCAAGCATTACACCGCACTTTACAATGATAACGCCCTGGAAGTGGAAGCAGGCTTTGGTCATTGTGTCATCAATGCACAGCCCAATTCGGCTTCTACGTCACCGACAACTGCCCCTGTTTCTTCCGAAACGACAACCACAACAAATACGACTGCCACATTTGACGAAAATAATCTGAGAGCTTCGGGTAGCTGCGGTGAAGAAGTGGAATGGCTGCTTTCGAAGGATGGCACGCTGCTGATTCGCGGACAAGGCGAAATGGCAACTTATGGATCCAGTAAAGAAATTCCATGGGATGCGTACCGCAGTACCATTCGTTCGATCCAGATTGCAGACGGCGTGCTTGCAATCAGTGATGGACTGTTCGCCGAACTGCCGAACCTGAAAACTGTTGATATGGCAGACAGTGTTCTTTTCATGGGCAACAGTGCGTTTATGAATTGTCCCTCACTGGAATCGTTGTCTCTGTCCGCTGACCTGACGACAATCGGAGAAAATGCATTTTCAAACTGCACAAAGCTGAAATCCCTGACCATTCCGATCATGATTACTGCCCTCAATGTTGATTTTATAATGACCTGTCCTTCCCTGGAGACCATAACCTTTATGAATCCAAGCTGTGATGTGCAGCTGCGTGTGCCGTTGTATCATACAACATTCATTTCGGAAGCAGATTCGAAAATTCAGGAGTTCTGCTTGATGAATAAGCTGCGTTTTACTGCGACAGATGAATTTGTCAAACTGGGCGTTCTGGAAAAGGAACATCTGTACTACAAACTGGAAAACCAGAAGGCAACGATTTTGAGCGTATACAGCGAAGATATTGCTGAACAGCTCAATCTGGAAGTACCGTCAGAAATCGAAGGCTGTCCTGTGACTGCGCTTGCAGAAGATGCGTTTTCCGGGTATAAAAACATTAATCAGGTGATTGGCGTACAGCTGCCTGATACGCTGGAAACGATCGGTGCAAGAGCATTTCAGGAATGCCGCATCACCTCCATTGTCATTCCGGAGGGAGTGAAGGTGCTGCCGCAAGAGTGCTTTATCGGTTCGGTGGTTTCCATGGTGACACTGCCCGACAGCATGACCGAAATTCAGCAGGCTGCTTTTTATGGCTGCCAGGAGCTGCAAACGATTTATCTGCCTGAAAATCTGCTTACGATTGGAAATGATGCCTTTGCAAGCTGCCATGCCTTGAGGGTCGTGGAATTCCCCGAAAAGCTGCATTCCATCGGCAGCCATGCATTTGATGGTGCAGGATTGCAGACCGTAGATTTGCCCGCAAGTGTGGCTGTGCTTGGTGATAGCGTATTCAGTGCGTGCGGTGAGATGACCGATTTGTTCATCCGTAATCCGAAATGTTCTCTGGTCTTTAATGAAACGTTTTGTTATGATACCACAGTCATTCATTGTTTTGAGGGTTCAACTGCAATGAAATATGCGCTTCAGTTTAACCGTTCGTTTTTCTTTATTGAATAAAATTGACTCCTGTTTGCATGAAAATGCAGTATGTAATATCTTCATCCCCACTGTCATATGCAGTGGGGATGAACTGTTATTCGGGAAAATTATCCAGGCTGTTGATTTTTAACAAATATTTACAAATAGACAAATTCATAGCGCATGATATTTGAAAAAGCAAAAATGTATCCTGATACTTTGCAATGAAAAAGGAGAAATGATGATGAACAGAAAGCGAATCGTATCGAAAATGATTGCCGCTGCGCTTGGTGCGGTTCTGACCTTCCAGAATCCGCTTCAGGCATTTGCCGCAGCTTCACCGACATACCTGAGTGAAGTGAAACTCAGTTACGGCGATAATGAGGAAGAAGCAAAGCAATGGCTCAAAGACAGAGGCTATACGGTCATTGAACAAAATCTGAATGAAAAGGCAGATTCCATTCTGACACAGTCCAGAGCCGTGTATCTCGGCTACAAAACCACGAAAGATCCCAGTCTTGCCATCACGGATATGAAAGTGATGAACATGAACGGACAGTACAGCTACGATGACTACAAAAAACTGCTGGAAGAAGAAAAGCAGACAACGCAGCTCTTTATTGATGACCTGAAAGATTCGCTGACAGAATATCGTGCAAATTATAAAGCGGGCAAGGCAAAAGCAGTCATGGCGCATGATATGATGGATCAGCTTTATGATATCGACACGGGAAAAAATATGGGTGAACTTCTGCTGTCACCGATTCGGGAAGAAGTCAGCGAAGAACAGTATGCGGCGAATCCGAAAGGTTATGCAGACATGACGAAAATCCTGATGATGGGAAATTCCTGTGCGACACTGGCAATCGAACAGAATTTGCTGATGGCATCGGACACGAACAAGGACACATGGCTTGACCGCTTGCAGGAAATCGGCGGATATGATGCGCTGTATGAATCGTTTGAAGCAGAAAACAAGAACCTGCCTGTTTCCAAAATCGAAAAGCTGATGGCAGCAGAATACGACAACGATGCGCGGGAACTTGCGGCATCCTTGAAGGACTTGCAGCCGTTTCTGGACAATTACTGCAATGCGTCTGTCAGTTTTGCAGACAGTGAAGCGGACATTACTGCCGCTTTCGCAGAACAGACGAATGCAGATTATATGCTTTGGACAAGTGCAGGTGAAGTTTACACGGCGCTGGAAAAAATCAAGTATGAGGATGGTACGCTGCTGGAATTCCTGACGGATGATGCATTTGATTTTGCGGGCGATGCAGATGACAGAGCATTGCTGTATCCGCTGATCGAATCCATGACACAAGGACAGCGTGCTTGTATGTCCTATGTTTCGATCGACCGTCTGCTGAATGTTGGTCTGCTGGATGAGGCGGGATGGAAAACGACATATGAAAAGGCAAAAGACATGATCGCAGAATCGGAGGAACTTCCGGTGTATTTGGGCGTGGAAATTGACCGCTTTGATGAAAACATTGCACTGACACATTCTGCGCGGGAACTGGAAAATACTTCTCCGCAAAGCTATATGGACAGTTGGTATGCGGATGGAATTTCTTCGACAACGCTGTTTCTCGGATTGGGCTTTTGCGTTTTGGCGCTTTCAGGTGTCGCATTGAAAGTCGGGGCATATGCTTATAACCGATCAATTGAAGGGGTTATAGGGAACGAAAGAAATGTGCAGAATGCGCAGGAATCCCTGACGAAAACCCTGAACGAAAACAGGACTCGGATTTCAGAATTGAGGGCGCGTGCTGAGATCGAACCGTCAGATGAACTGAGTCGGGAAATTGAAGACTTGGATGACGAGATCGAAAATATAGAAGATGCTCTTGATAATGAAAATGAGTTACAGGAAGCCATGATCGGCAAAAAGAATTATTCCACTACCAAGAATTGCCTGAATATGATCGGCAATGTCCTTTGTATCCTTGCGGCGCTGATGATGATTGCGACCGTTGTGATGGCATCTATCGACCTCTATGCATACTATCACCGTGATTATCTGCCCATTCCGTCTGTGATGGTCAATCAGTCTACGGATGAAAATGAAAAGAAGGTATACACTTATTACCAATGTGTCACCTGCAACCGCAAGGACAAAACCAAATATTGTACGGAAGAACGCGAATTCCTTGGCGAATATGGTGACTTGAACGGCGATATCGGAAAGGAATGGCTTGCGCTTTACTATACAAGAGATGCAAATGCAGGAAAGCCCATTGTGGCGAACTTTTCCATCAAACATAACGGCGAAAAAGCAGGCATCAATGCCGTACCGCTGACGATGTTCGGATACGGCAATGCGCAGAATCTTGTGGATGAGGCATATACGTACAATGATGAAGTAAACGGGTTGTATCTGTATTATGAAACAGACAGCAAGGCGTTTACGGGTTCCGTCTTTACGGGCGGCGTGCTGGCACTGCTGGGTGCAGGCGGCGCAGTGATCGGATTCGCAGTCAGTTTTCTGCTTGCAAAACCCCGTAAGAAGCATCTGGCAGAGGAGGCATAAGAAATGAAGAAACGTTTGATGAGATTTTTGGCAGGAATTGTCTGTGCAATTACCGCAGTGCATGAGCCTTTGCAGGCATATGCTGCCGGAACAGCTACAAAATATATTTCGGATATTCAGATCTATGTGGGCAGTTCTTATGCCGAAGGCGAAAAGGTACTCCACGGAAAGGGCTATGAGATCGTGCCGACCGATGTGAACAGTACGCTTGGCCCGAATGTGTACATCGGCTACAAAACGACAAAAAATGCTTCGGAAGCAATTACAGATATCGCGTTCATGAATATGAAAGGCGACTACAGCTTTTCAGAATATGAGAAGCTGCTGGAGGAAAACCGTGAGACCGTCAACCGCAATATTGAGAACCTGATTCCTGCCATTGAGGAATACCGTGCGAATTATCAGAAGAAAACACAAAATGCGCTGTATGCATACACACTGATGAACAAGGTCATTGTGGATGATACGGAGCAGGGGATGGGTGATTTTCTGCTGGAATGCGAACTGAAGGACGGCAAGCGCGATTTACTGCGGGATGTGGTCATGAAAGGCAATTCACAGCTCATGATTGCTGTTGAGCAGGCACTTGCGATGGCAAGCGATGATGCAAACGATACATGGCTTGACCGTTTTTCCAAGCTGACCTATGATGACATTGAAGACCGTTATACCAGCATCTATCTGACTGCAAGCAAAGCCGAAAAGGTCATGAATGCAGACTATGAGAATGATGCGCGGACATTGCTGGATGCATGGGATGCACTGTACGACCTTCTGCAAACGGTGGAAAATACATATTTGCAGGAGGAAGCAGACGGCGATGCTGTGTACGATATCTCAGAAGTGCTGGAATATACTGCAAGTGAAACGGGTGAGGAACTGACCGCAGAAGAAAAGGAAGTAAGTGATGTTGTGGCAAGTGTGGATACGACAAATGACATCATGATTTATGAAACCCTGATGGAACTGGAGTATGACGGCGATGCCATGCTGGATTTCTTCAACCGTCCTTCCGCGGATGTGGAACTGTATGAACTGTATCCGCTGGTGGAAGCCATGAGTGAGGCGCAGGTCTCCCAAATGGCAATGACAGGCTTCAAACAGAATATCCTTTCTGCCATTTGCAAATCAGAAGAATGGAATGCAGAAAGTAAAACAGCGTTTGACGGCTATATCAGTCAGCTTGAAACGGTGTCGGTATATGACGGCGTAGACCAGCGCCTTTTTGACGGCAGTGTGGCACTGACAGGTGATGCAGTGGAACACAGCAATTCCAGTACGGATAAATGGTATGATGCATTGTGGTCGACTTCGTATAACGAAAGCCGTGGTACAGCAGTCGGCATTCTATGGGGCGCAACAGCGCTGATGGGTGTGCTCACAGTTGCATTTGTCAGTCTGTGTTCTGCGATAGCCGGTTCTGCCGTGCGGAAGGTTGGTTCTTCAGGTATCCGTTTGATTTATAATAATGGCCTTGACGCTTCATTTAATGTTGTGGAACGATTTTTTATGTTTCATTCGACAAGCCCTGTTGTCAATTTGTTTGCAATCGTGGCGAAAGTATGTTTTATTGTGACCATTCTGTTGGCGGTATTCTCACTCTATTTTTCGATTCAGGCAATCGTCATTGCCAATACGGGAAAACCATATGAACGAGTACCGCAGTTTTTGCTGGATACACATTCCAATCGCAATACCAGTGAGTACGTATATTATCAAGCGGCAGAAACCACGGACGGCGGCAGTGCGGATGTCAACGGACATGACAGTACCCAAGGGTGGCTGATGCTTTACTATACCAAAGATCCCGAAGCAGGCGCACCGATCACTGCCAATCTTCAAGTGCAGTGCGGAACGGCAAAACTGCCGCTGAACTGCAATGGTGCGGCGCATATGTTTGGCAGTCTGAGTGCCGCAAACCTGACGGCAAAGGCATACACAGGCGAAGATGATCACGTCAACGGAACCTATCTGTTCTTCAAACGCAGCAGCCTTTCTTATGCAGGCAGTACGTTCAGCGGCGGCGTGGCGGCTTTGGCAGGCGGCATCGGCGTAGGGGCAGGTGCGATGCTGGGCGCTGCACTCGGTATGATGCTGCGGAAAAAGAAAAAGAAGCCGGCAGCGGTCTGAATCCCAATCGGCAGGGAGTGAGAAAATGTGACACACAAATGGAGCTGGAAAAACAGGATCGCCGCAATGGCTGTAGTCTTATCAATGACATGGCTGCTGCCGATGGCTGCATCTGCCGCTTCGACGGAAGATGCAGCGGCAATCCTTTATACCAAAGAAGGCGATGTATCCTTTGACGATCTATCGCAAGCGTGGAATTATGCTGTGGGCATTGCAGAAAAATCAGGTGCAGAGATCACCATGACTCTGCAAAAAGACTGGATCGCAAAAAACGGTGTCTTCGGGACGAATCTGCGTGAAAATGCAGTTTTGCAGTTTTATTCTGTGACTTCCGACCTGATTCCTGCATTCGAAAACGGCAGGATGATGCTGGACGGCAATATTCACATCGTGCTGGACTTGAACGGACATATCATTGACCGCGGTTTGCTGACATTTGAAGATGGCGGCGGCTTGTTTGACGTGAAAGGAAAAAGCAAACTGACCATCATAGACTCTGAACCGACTGCCGTGCATCGCGGAATGGCGATGTGCGGCGGCATTCTGACAGGCGGCGCAAGCGGTGACAGCGCAGGCTGTATCGCTTTGCAGGACAGTGCGGAACTGGTGATGCAGGGCGGAAATGTGGTTGGCTGCATGAGTCAGTCCAACGGCGGTGCGATTGCATTGGGACGGCGCGGCGGCAGACCGACACTCAATATCGACGGTACAAAATTCTATACGAATTATGCAATGGACAGCGCTGATGTCTGTTATGGCGGCGCAATTTATATCGGACGCGGCACGGTCAATATTCAGAATGCGGTATTTGAAGGAAACTATTCGGAAGATTCGGGCGGTGCAATTTATATCAAGGACGGTACGAATGTAATTTCCAATTGTATTTTTCGTGCAAATACGGCAAAAGATGACGGCGGCGCGATCTATACCGACACATCCCTGTATTCGCTGAATGTGATGAACTGTGTGTTTATGGAGAATACTGCGGATGCAAGCGGCGGTGCGTGCTATTTTAACGGCAGCAATGGTGCCTGTCTATGGAACAACATCATGAAGCAGAATCATTGTGCAGAATACGGCGGCGCGATTTGCGTCAATGCCGACCGTGTATATCTGGTCGGCGGCACGATTTCTGAAAATACAGCAGACGAAAACGGCGGCGGGGTATATGTTGACAGCCTGTATGATGTCGGCGTGCAGGGCTTGCTGGTCGTGGCGCAGAATCATGTGGGACAGCAGGACAATAACCTCTGCTTGCAGGATGGCTTGATGAGTACAGCCCGCATCACCAACGGCGGACTGTATCCTGAGTCTATGGTCTGTCTGACTTCCACAACCAAAAGTGCAGTACGTGCGGCAAAGAATATCAGTCTGAGCCAGACATCGCAGTATATCAAAGTGGATAACGGCACATGGGAATTGCAGAATCAGCATTTGCAGCAGGAACGTCTGGTTGCTTCTGTGATCGGAAACGGCAATCTGATATTGGTGATAATTGGCGCAGCGTTCATTGCAGCAGCCGCCGTTGTCATGATGATTTTTGGAAAACGGAGGAAACGCCATGCGAAACCGTAGAATAGTGCAAAAGATCCTGCGTCCGATGATCGCAGTCGCATTGGCGGTCAGCATTGGAAGCAGTTCAACATCAGATGCCATGATCCATGCCGTGGAAGAACCATTGTATGTTTCGGAAATATGTTTGTTTCAGGGGACAGATGTGCAGACGGCTGCGAAAGAATGTGTACAGAAAGGATACATTCCCGTGCAGTCTGATCTGAAACAGAGTGTGGAGGGCGATTGTCTGGTTCTGGGCTACCATACCACGAAAGACCGCAGCAAGGCGATCACAGACCTTTCCATGCTGCAAATGGGCATCGGCTATGAGGAATACAGCTATGCGGAGGTCGTGGAACAGCAGGCGAAGGATATGGGCTATTTTGCAAATGATTTTCTGGAATTGCTGGATGATTTTCAGGCGAATCTGGAAAACGGCAGTCCTGCTGCAAAATCAGCGCTTGAACTCTATAATCTGCTGTATGTGGATGAAGCGGAGATGCGTCTGGGCGATTATCTGATCTCAGGAAAATGTGATGCGCAGTTTATTACGAAACTGCTGACACGTTCGACTTCTTATGTGCTGAATACACTATATGCGGCAATGGTGGCAGGTGTTGCGGACTATCATCCGGACAGTGTATATCAGGCAGGGGAGTATGTCATTGAAGTGCCGTTGGAAACCACGGAAACTGTCATATATACGACGGAAATGACGGAAACGGCTGCCGCAGAAATCACGACGGAAACAGAAGCCGTGACAGACATTTCAGTGCTTTCTGCGGAAATGGCAGAAACAACGGATGCATCCGCCGCAGAAACAAATGACGCGGCATTTGCAGAAATAACAGAAATCTCCGAAACGCAGACTTCCGATGCGTCCACAGAAATGACCACGGTCACGGAAACGACTTTGCCGCCCGAAACGACTACAACGACAGTAACAACGACTGTGACGCTGAATGACGCGCAGAAAGTGGAAATCGTTCTGAACTGTGATATGGCATTCGGGACATGGGCAGACCGCGTGTCAAAAACGGGCATGGTGCAATATCTGGCGGATGAAGATGTCGGCAAGGAATTTGACGATGTGTTTCAGTCCGTGGCACGGAATCTGACGGCTGCGGTGCAGGATTTTTCCGCAAAATATCAGGATGCAAACGCCCGCAGAATCAAAAAAGGCGAAGAAGCAATCATTCCGGAGGTCGAAGCAGATTCCGTGGAGGAAGTACCGCAGGAAATTGCCGCAGATGTCGAAGCAAATGCGGTCAATACCGCAGAAGACGCCGATTTGTTTTATTTGGTCGTATACGATAAGCTGGCAACGTACCCCTACGATGACCAAAAGACGCTGGCAGAATATCTGGTGGAAGCAGGCAACCGCACCTATGCGCTGAACGATGAACTGCGGGAACTGTATCCGTTAGCCGCGGCACTGACCGATGCACAGGCATATATGATGCAGATGAACGGTGTGGGTGCGATGGTATCGTACCTTTCCAATGACGGTACGCTGGAAGAACAGGCATCCTCATCGCTGGAGGAACTGCGCAGGGATATCCGGTCCGAAATGGGAACAGACTGCATTTCTGTCTGGGAAGGTGTCAATCAAGCAATGTTCAGCGAAAGCATTGCCATGACCAGTGATATGATCGTCAAGCAGAATGCAGGACAGGTATTCAAACAGTATCACGATGAAGATGAAATGGACGTCAAGATCAGTGAATTGATGACGCGCGTGAATTTTGCATCACAGATCATTGGTGCAGTCAGCATGGTGGTGTCGGTCGGCATGAGAATTGCGGGGACTGCCTTGACTTACAGTGTGTGTACTGCCGCCATTGCACAAGGTGGTGTGCTTTCCTTTATCGGGGGTGTTGTGGGACTTTCACTCTGGGCACTTGGCTATGTGACCATCGTTGCAATGGTGGTATATTATCTCTACAAACTCTGCAAATGGATCTATGACCAGTTCCGTGACGATAAGGATGATATCGAATATACACCGATTCCTGAAAAAGTGTTTGATATCAGGGATGGCGAAATGATCCATTACAGTGTTGTGCGGAATTTGCAGAATGAACCGCAGGATCTGAACGGCGGCAACGGCAAACGCTGGAATGCGCTGTATTATACAACAGCAGGTGCAGGCGGCAGTCCGCTTTGTGCCGATGAACTGGAAAATGTGTTTCTGGTGCAGTGCAATACCACGGAAATACCGTGCGGCTATACGGCGCTGAATTCGTTCAATGAAGCCGCACCTGCGAATCTGAATGCGAACTGCAAAGGGAATGCGATCCTTCCTGTATTTCTGTATTACCATACCGAAAATGACCTGATGACACCGATCAATGAAGGGGAACAGCAGGCAGACCGTTCCACACGGTATCTTTCCGGCATTCAGCTTTCCTGTGAGGAAACAGAATCCGCCGCCAAAACAGCATTGGTGACGCAGGGCTATTCGGTGATGGAAGTCAATCTGACGCCCGGCATTGAACGATGCTATACATATCTCGGCTATACCACGACAAACAATGTGAACAGTGCGATTCGGGATATTCGTGTCGCCGCACGGAACAACACAGAAAATTTCCTGTACGGCAATGCGTCTTATGGGCTTGCGGGAACGACCAGACACGGCGATTCGATTTATTACACCTCATATCCTTCTGCGGGTTCTCCCATCATGGAGGGCTTGCAGTTGGTGCATTCCGTTTCGGAAGCACCTGCGGGCTATGAGCCTGTCAGCCTGTTCAACGGCATGGTGTATAATTTCAACCGTATGGAGGATCGCAGTTATCTGGATGCGTCCTACGATTTGGTTGCGACCGTCTACAAGGACTATGACCGCACGAACTTCTATCTCTATTTCAATCCGTCTGTGCATTATACGGCGGAAACGGAAAACGGCCCTGCAACCAAATACATTGGCGGTCTGGCGGTGCTGGTCGGACGCTCCAACAAAGAGAATCCGAAAGCTTTTTATGAATTTGCAGACCGATATGCGAACAATGTCGGCGGGACGCTGATTCCCTGTCAACTGAATGACGGCATCGAAATGGATGATACCTCAGCAAACTTTGCAGTGGAAACAACGGGCAACGGCCCGAAGAATCCGTGCAGGGATGCCGAAAACATGGAATCCTATCTCTGTTATACGACAACCTATAATCCGCAGCGTGCCATTTATGATATCAAGTCATACACGGCGGCACCGCAGTCACTCATGCTGAATCCCTTCATGGGAAGCGACAAACAGGGGGCATATGCCGTCTGTGATGTGCTTTGTGAACTTTATGTGATACAGCGCGGACAGTATCATGTCTGGACGGGCTATACGATGACGCATGACTATCTGAATACGCCGCAGGGAGCAGGAGATGGACTGACGGATGACCGCACCGATATGAAGCCGGAAGACTTTGAGATGGAAGCATTCTGGGATGCGCCGTATTCCAAAGCGAAATCTCATGTTTCATGGGAAGCTTCGGCACTTCGCTGCAAGGGACTGTATTTGCAGGGGGCAACCGAAGGAAAATTGCCGCTGACGAGCAATGATATCATGGTGCTTGGCGCAGCGGCAGATGCTTTGGACGCAAACGATGTCAGGACGCTTGCAGGGGACGTGGTTTCCGCGGCAGAGTTTACTTCGGTGCAGGACGCAAAAACACCGAATGCCACGACACCGCACAATCTGGGCTACCGTTCTCTGGAACGCAGCTGCGGCGAATGTTACATCTACCTGCGGAGAAATGTGCAGGAGAAGCAATATATTTCTTCCATTTATGCGGCATCCTATGATATGAAAACGACAGCAAAGCAGCAGGGATTCAATCCGGAGAAAATCAAGGATGCAGAGGTCAAAGCGCTGGACAGAATGGGCATTGATACTTGTATCTATACGCTGCTGATGACTTGTCAGGATGAGATCATGCCGTATGACATCAGTTGTTACAATGAAGTGCAGCGCTATGAAGCCGAAACAAGCTGGTATGATCCTGTGCTGACAAAGCTTGCCTATGTCGGTTCTGCGCTCATCGGATTTGTTGGCTGGGAATCCGGTGTGACCACACTGGATCAGTATCAGTGGGAATATTATCAGAGCGATAACTATGCGCCGTGGCAGGAGGATTGTGAGGAATTTCTCAGAGATCAATGCTCCTACATCGGTGTGACACGCACGGCAACGCAGTCCGAAGCCATCACGGGCATCATCAAATTCAAGCCAGAAAGCGGAGAACCCGCCGCCGTGATCGAAATCGAAGGCGCGGAGTATCATCGCTGCGGTGATAAAATCGTTGATCCTGTGGAGGGCGCATATTACCTTTATACCACGAAAGATTCCTGTGCAAATCCGGGTGTGCCGATCACCGGAATTGATTTCAGCAGTGTTCCCATCGTAAAAGGTGCGGCGACTGCCATGACAGGGACGAAAACCGATACGAAAACACAGTTGGCTTCCTTGTCTGCAAATTCGCACTGCCTCAGCTTTATTCATACCTATTACAGTGATGCGGATACCTATATTGAAGCGGTTTATGTGGGACATGGCAAGACGATGAACGAAGCACTCTGTAATCTGATAGATTTAGGCTGCAACAATGCGCTGATGATGAATCTCAATCAGGGCATTGAAGGCGAGTATGTTTTCCTTGGCTTTACCAAATACAAGCCGAAAAAGACTGACAAAAAGAAGAAAAATGCGGTGCGTGATGTGGTGATGACGGTCGGAGAACCGCCGCAGACAACGCTTGAATGTAACGGCATGACGTATCACCGTGCAATTGATGAATGGATGCTTGCAAACGACACGGTACATGGTGTATCTATCAACAGCGGAACGGATGCGCCCGAAGTATATCTGTACTATACCGCAGAAACCAGTACCGCACTGCAAAATGGCAGTCCCATTACGCAGTTTGCTGCCGCAGAGCGTGACCGCATTCCGGATTTGCAGGATGGTGTCTGTGTGTGGGAGAATCTCCTGACAACAGCATATGAACGCTATAATCTCAATGACGGGCTTGTGGGCTTTTCGGATGACGGCAAGGAACTGATTGATTCCCGTTTGTTCCTGTTTGCAAAAAGAGAGGACGATTCCACAAAAGTCGGTGCGGCGATTGTTGGCGGACACTGCGAAGAAATGACCGCTTACGGCGAACTGTATCAGAAAAAGAATTGAGGTGGGGCAGTGAAGAAGCAGTGGGCAAAGAGATTGCTGACGCTGGCGGCAGTCATCCGTTGCGGGATGGCGCTGCTGCCATGCGCCGTGCAGTCGGTATCTGCGGCGGATGGTGCAGTTGACCAGAGCATTTCCCATGCAGAAACGGCAGGAATGTACTGCTATCATTTTGAAGCCGTGCTTTCCAATCCCTGCAATGCGGGTGATATGGACAAAGATGCCGTAAGTGCATTCTATTTTGATTTCCGATACCGTGACCGGAACGGTGCAGGCAAATCGCAGAATTACCGCTTTGATATGTCATGGAACGGCAGCCGCAATCAGAACGATGCGTTTTTGCGCAGGAATTTCATCCGCAGCAATGATAATTCGGAGAACATTGCCTTTGACCTCTGGGTGAACGGCATGGTGGACAGCCTGCATATTCATCTGAACATGGACGGCGGAGAACGGCTTGCATTTGCGGTGCGGCGTGTCACCTGCGGCGGCATTCAGGTCAATACCACAACGGATGATGTTTCTTCTGCTTACAGTGATTCGGATGCGTATATCGGATTCAGCATGGCACCCTCCAGATGCACTGTCCATACAGAAGATACGGACTATACACAAAAGCAGATGGAACAGTGGATCGCAGATGCCGGAAACGGCAAGGAAACGCCGCTTGGTTTACGCGACCAGTACGGCAGTCTGCTTTCTGCGGATGCCCTTTCTGCGGTGTTCCTCAGCAAAGACGGTGATATCAACCAAACCCTGCGGCATTCGGATGAAATCAGTATGTACTGCTATACGATCGCAATGCAGGTGACGAATCCCGTGAACATTGCAGATGCGGATGAAGATGCGATCGAAGCGTTCTGCATGGATTTCCGTTATCGTGATGAAAACGGGTATGCGTCCAAAGAGAAAACGTATCGGCTGGATATGTCATGGGACGGCAGCCGCAACCGCAATGCACAATTCCTGAGCGACTTGCGGAAAATGAATGACGAATCCTGTCAGGCAGTCATTTCCGTCTGGGTGCCGGGCATTGTGTCGCAGGTGGATGTTCTGCTGAATATGGCGGGCGGGGAACGTCTTTCCATTGATTTTACGGATATTCGGCTGAACGGCTATAAAATCAATACCGATGTCGATGATGTGTCCTCCTGTTATTACGATTCCCGCGCAAGCATTCCATGCAAAGTACCGAGTGCACAGTTCAGCTTTCAGCATATGGCGGAAGCGGAAATCATTATGGCATTGACCTCACTGGAACAGCGTGAATGCGGACAATATGCAGACCAGTACGGCAGTTTGCTTGCGGAATCAGTACAGCGGCAGGCATTTGAACAGTTAGAAGACCGAATCTACCAAGGCAGTCTGAATGAAACGGTCTGTGCCTATTTTGAAGAAGAACGCATCGAAAAAAGAAAGCAGGCATCGCAATAACGCGGTGCTTGCTTTCAAAGGTCTGTTATTCAATTGTCAGGAAGCTATCAAAGCCTGTCAGTTCGAACACTTCCATGATGTTTTCACTGACATGGCGCAAAATCAGTGAACCATGTCTGGCATTCATTTTTTTCTGGGTACTCAGGATGGTGCGAAGACCTGCTGAGGAGATGTAGGTCAGTTGGGCAAAGTCCAGAATCACAGTCAGAACCGTTTCAGGAATTTCCTGCAAAGCGGATTCGAGTGCAGGAAAAGTGGTGGTGTCCAAGCGTCCTTCCAGATGCAGCGCGGTTGTGGCTGTGTCGATTTGTTCTGTATGGATGGTCATGAGAAAGCCTCCCAAATGTATATGATATGTTTATTATACTCTGTTTGATGATGTTTGTCAATGCTGTGGAATGAGAAGAAGGGAGAATAAAGCATTGAAACTGACGATTCTTGTGAATTTACTGCTATGCATATGTGCGGCGGCTGGTTTTCTGCATGGTGCGCTGACCTATTTCAAGCCGAAAGCTGCATTGTATGCACAAATGATTACGTCGGCGATGGGGTGTGCGGCGCTTGGCAGACTGTACTATATTGCGGTGCTTGTCTGTGATGGCAGTATTCCGCGCACATTTAATACAGGTGTGTTGGCGACGATTGGTTGTTTCATGTTCATATTCAGTGCGAATTTCGGACAGATGGACAGCCTTTGTGATATGAGTGAGCCGAAAAACAAGAAGGTGCGTTTTTTGGCATTGCTAGCGCCGTTACTTTTGTTGGGTGCGGCGGTCGGCATCTGGATATTCTGTGGAGAACGGTTGGTTCTGAAGGTGACTGCAATGGTGCAGATCGTATTTCTCATGCAGGCATCGTATTTCAACTGCAAGCACTTGCTGATCCATGATGTGGAATTTGGCATTATCGGAAGCATTCGCGGTTATAATCTGGTCATGCTGCTGCTGGAATTGTTATATACCGCAGAAATCGTGTGCAATGTATTTTTGTGGGAAAAGCTGCTGCTGATCGTATCGCTGGCAATGAGTGTATGTTTGCTGCTGGTGATTCCGATGCTGAAGAAAGGCGGAAAACGATGGAAAATATGAGTTATATTCTGTTCATCTGTGTTGTTGCGCCCATTTGTTCCATGCTGTTTATCTCTGAGGCGAGAATACGGCGTTCTGTGGGATTTTTTCTTTTAGGAATGTGCATTTGTCTGTTTGTGAGTGAAGTGAACGGTTTGTTGGCGCAGAAATTGGATGTAGATGAATTTTATCTGACGACATCGGTGACGCCGATTACAGAAGAATTGCTGAAGGCATTTCCGTTGTTGTTTTTTGCGGTAGTATTTTCGGACAAAGCAGAGGATCTGGTACCGTTGGCGTTTTTCATTGGGATCGGGTTTGCGGTGTTGGAGAATCTGATTTTGCTGACGCAGAATTTTGAGTCTGTGACGTTGGTATGGGCAGTGATTCGTGGATTCAGTTCGGGGTTGATGCATGGGATATGCACGGTGATGGTTGGGATATGCATATCGTTTGTGCGGAAGAAGAAGAAGTTATTTTACTGTGGGATTCTGGCGCAGTTTGATGCAGCGATTGTATTTCATGCGATATTCAATGCGTTGGTGCAGGCAAGGAATGTGGTATTGAATTATGCGGGGTTTGCGCTGCCGATACTGGCGTACATATGTATATTATTGGTTATGAGAAAGGTGCATGGGAAGAAGGAAGCGACAGAAAAGGCAGTTACATCCGCGAAGCGAAATTACCCTTTTACTCGATTTTTTTCAAAAAATCGCAGAGTCCAGGGGCGCTGCCCCTGGACTCCTCAATAAAAAGGATTCCTCATTGAC
>JAZUJW010000077.1:0-4076 GCA_045642925.1 Oscillospiraceae bacterium | reverse complement strand
GCATACCATTTATAAATTTTTTTTGCATTCATTGTAACGAAATGCCAAGTACGTCGTTTGATATAGTGAAAGGAGGCGAGCCGCATGGCACAACATGAGGACATTGAGACGATGTATCAATCTCACGCACAAACCGTCTATCGTTTTCTCTTGAAACTGACAAAGGATGCTGATCTATCTGAAGAATTAACGCAGGATACATTTCTACGAGCTATGGAATCGGCTGACCGCTTTGACGGAACCTGTAAACTGACGACATGGCTTTGTCAAATTGCCAAGAATCTGTTCTACGACCATTTGAAGTATGAGTCACGCCACAGTACATCACCGCTACCGGAGGAGGATATCATCCCATCATCTGAACGCTCTCTGGAAGATTGTCTTTGCGATGCAGAATTAGCGCGAAAGCTGCGTACTATGGTACATACGCTTTCTGAACCATTCAAAGAAGTATTTCTGTTGCGTGTTTATGCGGAGCTCCCCTTTCAGGAAATCGGATTGATGTTTGATAAATCTGATGTCTGGGCACGTGTGACGTATCTGCGTGCAAAGGAAAAAGTGCTGAAAATGCTAGAAGCATCCGATGCTGTATGAAAGGAGTTTATCACGATGAAATCATGCTATTTAATTGAAGATCTGCTGCCGATGTATGCGGAAGGGCTTTGCTCATCGAAGACCACCGCGGAATTGGAAGCACATTTGCAGGAATGCAGCGAATGCAGCAAAAAACTGGAGCTATACCGTGCGAAACTGGAACAGAAAATTTCCGATGAAAAAGCAGAGAATTCTACAGTCAACGTAACGGAAGCCGAACCGATGAAAAAAATGCACAAAAAGCTGCGGCACGGACGCATCAAGGTTACTGTGATGTCCGCATTGCTTGTTGCCTTGCTCGGTGCTGCAGTATATGGCTTGCACGGGGATATCACCCACAAGCACTTGGGCGCACTGGGCTGTTACAGCTATCTCAAATGCCGTCACATCATGTCGGAATACTGCAAAGGCAATCTCGAACCGTTTGTTGATGCAATGTGTGTGACCGACGATGCACTGACCAGATTGTATTCGAGTGAAACGGTCCATGAAAACGGTTCATTTTCTGAGAAAACATACTCCAATTATCGTGCCTATATGCGAAAAGAACTTGAACTGATCAGAGCAGATTTTGCGGGAGATCAGCAACTGAAATATGAACTGGATGTATGTTCGGTAGCAAATGGTGAAGGCATTGTTTCTGACACGGCAGGCTTACCGCAGCTAACATTCAATGCATATGTTTATCGCGAGGGCGAAAAAAACATCACCGATTCCGAATATGGCACGGAAATGGTGTTTCATCTGGAATCAACTGGAAAATACAGCGTCGAGAATGTGCTGATGGGGGTGGAAAAAGCACTTGCACAGCCACAGTATCCACTCAGTGATTTGAATGTCATCGAAAACACTCTCATCAAAAGTTTCTATTATAAACTGAAAAACGGGGAAGTCACCATGTCCACTGAGGAAGAGCTCAGACTTATGATGACCGCACCTGAATCGAACGTTGATACAACGAACAAATCAGTCAAGCTGTTCAATCAATTATGGCTTGTGAATCATCTTTCAGCGTCAGAGGATGCGGCGAATAAGCTGGCATATCAGATGAATTTTCAAAAAATCTTGCAGGATGGTTGGTATCTGAAAGACTGTGAACAATTTGTGGATCAGTACGATGAAACCAAACATATTTGGATCTCCATGAAAGACTATCTGTTTGAAAACCAACAATCAGGGGAACTCTGTATTGTCCGTATCCCGTTTTACGGTTCTTTGGACAAATTGGTTCCCAATGCAGATTATGAAATCATCGGCGGTGTCGGGATTGCAGAAGAAACTCGTAATTGCATGATGCAGCTTTTTCAGCAGCGTTAGAGGACGGCAATGTACCACTTGACAACAACCGTGCTGAGAATGCGATTCGTCCGTTTACCGTCGGACGTAAGAACTGGCCGCTCAGCAATACGGCGAATGGAGCAAAATGCAGTACCGCACTGTATTCCATCGTTGCAACCGCACAGGCAAATGGACTGGATGCCGAACGGTATCTGACAGAGCTGTTCTCGCATCCGGCAGGAACGATCATATTACCACTTGATACATGATGCTACCAGCCTCGCCATTCCAGCGAGGCTGGTTTTTACTGCAAGGCGTCGATTATTTGACGCATACCGTTGGACTTCATGATACCATTTTTCCGACTCGATGGGAATACGCGGATTATTTTACGCATACAATCATTCAACGAATACTAAACATCATTGTATCAAAAAAGTTCCCGTGTGTCATAAAAACGCACGGGAACTTTTATTAGTGATTACAGGTCGTAGCGTTTGCCCTCATTGTCATCGGCAGGGGGACTGGCTGTCACGATATCTTCGTTCTCAAACGATACGATTTCCAGTATTGCTGCTTCGTAAATTTCACGAGTTTCCATTGTTCATACCTCCAATCCGAATTAGTGGATACAATGCGCTGCGGTACACAATTCGATGATTGCACTTGCAAATGGAACCATCTCTGCATCGCTTAGCATGGAATTTGCATAGCTGAGTACAGAAATATCCCGCAGAAGAAGGCTGTCGTTGACCTGAACCAGATATTGATTCTTAAACTCACACGCATTATGGTCAGGGATAACAGCTTTCCATACGCCATCGCCTGCTTCTTCAACATCAATATATTCGCCGTCTACTGCTACTGTCGGTTTCGTATCAGCAGTCACATAAAGAATCAGGTCTGCTGCATGATCGAACAGAACAGAGTATTGCAGCGCTGTAACGGATTCTGCCGAACCCTCCTTGATATACCCCCAGGGTGCCAGTTCATCACTGCGGTCTCTTGTGGGCGCATATGTGCCTTTCATCGCTGCATAATCTTCGCCGATCGTCCATCCGTTCACAGAAGATAGTGCCTGCTGTGCACAGTAACCATAGGTCAGAAGCGCGTTCAGATAGGTCAGACTATCTTCGGAGAGTTCTTCAGATTTGGTAAGCTTTGTCAGATAATCTTCAAGCGTCTGCGATGCCCGTGTGAGTTCCTCGCCATCTTTGTCGTAGAAGACTGCGGTAACGGTTTCAGCCATCTGAATCGCATTCAGATCGTATGTAAAGAGATAGTCACCTGTCTGTTCATCCTTGACGAAGTCGGCAGATGTGAATGTGACATTCTCTGCGCCGTTCATGGAAATCGTGACAGAACCATCCATATAATCAGCAGGAATGACAGCATGGAAAATCAAACCAATTGTACCGTCCACAATCGCACTGTTGCCAAAAAAGAGCGGTACTGTCGATTCTTTTGCAGCCTGCGTGCGAATTTGCTGCTGATACTTGTCGAGCGCTATATTCAGAGCCGTAAAGCTTTCCGCAGCTGCAATATCCGCTTCTGCGTTTGTAAGAATTTCAGCCATCGCATCAGAAGGCGATGTGCCAGCCGCAGTTTCCAATGTTGTCATCGCATCTTCTTTTGCAAGCGCAAGTTCATCGAAATATGCTTCCTTAATGGCATCTACCGAAAGATATGACTGATCCGCCTGTGCTTTAAGGTCTGTGTTCGCTTCGATTTTTTTCACTTCTTCGTCAATCACCGCTTGTACGCTTTCGGGACCGTCCGAATAGTAAGTTTCGATTTTCCAATAATTCTCAACAACATCAAGTTTGTCGTTGATTTCTCTTTCGATGGCGGCAACATCTTTCGCTTTGGTCAGATTCGGGATCCGCTCCAGCGCATCATTACACAACGCGACGCATTCCTCTATGCCGCGTTCGGTATAATCATCGCGTAGTTCCCGATAATATGTGAGGGTTTCTGCCATGAACGCATCAAAACGCAAGTCCTGTCCGGCATAATAAGAAATCTCACCGGCTACATTCGGATCATCTGTTGCATACATCGCTTGGACTGCCTCATCAACGATTTGAGCGAGTTTGGCAGACGGATTTTCAGGGGTATTGTTCCGCACAGCCTTGATGTAAGCAGCTTTTGCTCTTGCCAGCGGAAGAAGCTCATTAGAATTGAAATTGTTATAGACATCATAT
>JAZUJW010000076.1:0-31028 GCA_045642925.1 Oscillospiraceae bacterium | reverse complement strand
TGACAGAGATTGGTGATGTACTGAAGAATCAGACATCGACCGAGGGTGAATCCGAGGAATAAAAGCGGACGCTTCCGCATCATTTCATGAGGATTCCAAAGGTGGCTGCACGCAATATATGCGGCACTTATATTGAGGATGCCAAAGGGAATCATTCCCTTTGGCAGAGTCCAGAGGCAGAGCCTCCGGACACCAACAGACTGCAAGCAGTCTGCACCGCAGAGCGCGAAACACTCTTTTTCGTTCAAACTAATCAGGAAGGGGTTTCCCCTCGTGTCGTTCCCGACATAAATAAAGAGAGGCAAGAGAACGGTTTCAACCATATCTCTTGCCTCTTGATCTTTCAGTCAGGTTCTGCATGGGGAAACCCCTCCTGATTATTATTGACGAAAAGGGGATTTCGCCGACTGCTTGCAGTCTGTTTGCGTCCGGGGGCGCCGCCCCCGGGCTTCGTAAGCTTTTGAAAAAGCCCCCGCAAAACTTTTGTTTCGCTTCGCGTGCATAGCCATAAAGTAACGGAGAAACTTTCCCTTTGGAATCCTCAATAAAATCAGTCAAATTGCGACAGCAATTTGTCAGCTTCCGTCGCTTCATCAGCCTTCTTTTCTTCTGCTTCCGCCGCCGCCGCAAGCGATGCCAGATCATTCGCTACATCATTCTTGACTGCCTCAGGCTTCTTCTCTTCCGCCTTGACCGCCTCTGCCGGCTTTTCTTCCGCTTTCTTCTCAGCTACAGGCTTTTTCTCCTCTGCCTTCTTCACTGTATCTTCTTGCTTTTCCTTGTTTTCTGCCTTCTTGGTTTCCGCAGATTCTTTCTTCGGTGCATCGGTTTTGGGCGCTTCTTTTGGCTGTTCCGCTTTCTTTGCATCAGACTTTACAGCAGATTTCTTCGCAGCTTCATCTGCTTTCTTTCCGTTGCCGTCTGATTTCTTTGCAGCTTCCGCTTCCTCAGCGGCTTTCTTTGCGGCTTTTGCACGTTTTGCCGCAATCTCATCGAAGTTCTTTTCGTCATAATCTCCTTCGAGCCAGCCGACTTTCTTCATTTGCTTTTCAGGAATTCGCTTCAGGGGCGAGTAGGTGAATTTGATGCAGTGATATCCAGCATCTACCAAACCACCGTTTTTTGAACAAAGTACCTTGTTTCCATCACTTGCACGCTTGCCATATTCGCAGTATTCGCATTTCGGCGCAATGGATTTGCCAAAATATTTACCGCCCTTCGAGAAAATATCAAACAGTCCCATAACCAGTCACCTCATGTGTGGATTTTTCTTCATTATAACACAAAATCTCCGATTTGTCCAGTCTTTTTTTAGAAGAAGCGGAAAACCTGTCAATAAAATAAAAAATGACGGCAGTACAGATTCGGACTCCGAAAGCTTCGGTACAGCAGAAAAAACCGCAGCAGCAGAATTTTTACCAAACAGCGGCAGCAGCAGCCATGCAAATCCTGCCGCAAGGATTCCCGCAAAAATCCGCGCAGCCATCAGCCGCAGAAATGAACATTCCGCACTGCCGAATGCCGTGCATTGCAAAAGTACGCAAATTCCACCAAATGAAAGTAATCCTGTGGCAAGCGGAATCGCAGCGCGGCAGGAAAGCCCGCTTTGACAGAGCGCTGATATTTGGGTAATATCCAGCACTGCCGCGAGAAAACGCTGCGTCTGATGTGTCGGAATATTGAATAATGTGCCGCATTTTGCAAGAAGATGCATGATTTTGAATGCGTTCAGCAGCCATGTCACCACACCAAATGCCAGAACGATGCCGCAAATGCCGTACAGTCCTCGCATGGCATCGGCAACACTGCGGGTAAATGCCGCAGGAACAGAGAAACAAGGCGCATCTGCGAAGAAAATAGGGGACAGCGGTTTGCTGGGACGCATCACACAGGCAAGGCAGAGATTTGCCGCTGTGCCGCAAAACAGAAGCATCCAGCCGATTGCCGCACTGCCAAATACCTGCGCGCCGACCAGCCCTACAGCAAAGGATGGCCCGCCGCCAAAACACACAAGGCGCAGACGGTCAGCGTCAGCAGGAGAAAGACGCTTTTCCTCTGTCATCCGCCGCAAAAGCACTGCACCAACAGGGTATCCTGCAAGCTGCGAAAGCAGGAAAATGCCTGCGATTTCGGCATTCCAGCCAAGCCGCCGCATGGGGATGCAGAGAATTCCGCCCAGCTTTGCCGCCGCACCGCTTTCCATCAGAAGATTCGCCGTTGCCATACACGCAAACAACGAAGGTACGAGTGTATGCAGACAAAGCAACAGACGTTCGTGCAGTACCAGTGATACTGCCGCACCGTTTCCTGCCAGAATCAACAATATTCCAATCATCGCAAGCGCTGCGAGAATCTGATAGAATTTGGACATGATGACACGCTCCTCTCACGCCATTCTATGCAAAACGGGCATAGAATCAGAACTGTTTTCATATGTTGTTCCGAGGTGAACGCGATGAAGCACATAGAGGATACCATTGAAATTGCCGGGAATACGGATGTGTATTTTGACAAATGCAGGCGACTGCTGGAATGCAGTGAAATGCTGATGCAGCTTCAGACACACGAACATCGCGTGGCGGTCTGGGGCAAAGGGCTTTCGGCATCGGATTACAGTGCGCATGGACTGCATATCCATGGTGAAATTTCGGTCATTGAGTTTGACGGCGGATTGTGAGGCGGCGTGATGGGCTGGATATCGTTTTCGGCTGAGGGCAAGAATCTGCCTGCATTTCGGGATGCCATGCGGGAGGGACATTATGTCTGCCGTGGACAGCAGGTGCGGAATGAAGTCTTTTATGCGCAGACACGTAGTTATCATTGGCACGGCATTACGGTTTTGGCGGCGGCGCATGAAATCCGTCTGGAAAAATTGCGGGAGCGTGGGGTTTGGCATCATTTGCGTCCGTATCGTCTGCGATTCGGACTACTCGCAGGCATTCTCTGCGGGCTGGCTTTTACCTATTGGTGCAGTGCGTATGTGCGTACCATTGAAATTCATGGAAACACGGCGATTTCAGATACACAAATTCTGGAAGCGCTTGCAGGACTCGGTGTACAGCGCGGGACGGCTTACCGCGATATTCCGTTTACTGATGTAGAACAGCAGATGCGGCTTGCGGTGCGGGACATCGAATGGATCACCCTGCGGCATACGGGCGGCAGACTCGTGGTCGATTTGCGGGAGGAGAAAAAGCCGCCTGCGATGACGCATGACCGCTGTCCGTGCAATTATGTGGCAAATGTATCCGCACAAATCACATCCATGGAAGTATTGGGCGGACACGCCGCTGTCAAGGTCGGAGATGCAGTCAAGGCGGGGGACGTGCTGATTTCGGGCGTGCGGGAGGATGAAAACGGTGTGACGCGCTTCTACCATGCAACAGGTCGCGTAAAGGGCATTTACGAATATACACTGACGCTATATCAGCCTTTCTGTGAAGAATTGACGGTGCATGGCACACCGCAGACGGAAACGGTTCTGGAAGCTTTTGGAAAGCGGATATCGCTTTCGCTTGGGTTTTCGCCGCCGCAGGAACCGCTTTCCTACACAGAGGAGCGCATTCCGCTGATACTGTTCGGGAAGGAAACACCGTTTTCAAAAATTATTTGTTCATTTATACCATTAGAACACACAGTCATGGCATATTCGTCAGAAGAAATTTCAGCTTTATTGGATGAAAAAAAGAAGCGCTTTGAGCAAAATTTCCATAGCAGTGACAAGATTCTTTCGTGTGAAATCATGCAGGAAGAAACGGATTTGGGCATATTGCTGAAAATCAACTACGTTTTTGAAGGGTTTGTCGGAGAAGAAAGTGAAATTTTTGTGAAATAGTCTGAACCCTATTCCATTTTCAATTTTTGTATGATATAATAGAATCAGGTTTTTATGGGATGCTATAACTGTGTCTTTTTACTGGAAATTTTTTTTGTGCTTTATATGGAAAGGAGCAATGTTTTCAGAGCGAAAACACATTCAAACGCATGGCAGAAAAATTATGGAATGGCGCAGATTCCGAGCTGATTGCGACCGTTTTCGGGAGCTATGATGCAAATGTGAATCTGATTCAGAAACAATTTCATGTTGTAATTGTCAACCGCGGTACGGCAGTCAAAATTACGGGTGCCGAAGCGGATATTGTCAAGGCGGAACAGGCGATCGAAGCACTGGTGCAGACCGCACGGCGCGGCGATACCCTTTCCGATCAGACAGTGCGCTATGTGGTCAACATGGTCGCAGAGAATGCACAGGAAGATTTAAAGCAGATCTCGGCAGATGCCGTCAGCTTTACAGTCACGGGAAAGCCTGTGCGTCCGCGCACGGTCGGACAGAAGCATTACCTTGATGCGATCCGCACGAATACCATTGTGCTTGGCATCGGGCCTGCGGGAACAGGCAAAACGTATCTTGCAGTGGCAATGGCGGTCAAAGCGCTCAAAGCCCATGATATCGAGCGCATTATCCTGACACGTCCTGCGGTGGAAGCGGGTGAGAAACTCGGCTTCCTGCCGGGTGATTTGCAGGATAAGGTCGATCCGTATCTGCGTCCGCTGTACGATGCGCTCTTTGAAATGCTCGGCGCGGAAACCGTCGAACGTGACATGGAGAAAAACATCATTGAGATTGCGCCGCTTGCCTATATGCGCGGCAGAACGCTCGACAATGCATTCATCATTCTGGATGAGGCACAGAATACTACTTCGGAACAGATTAAAATGTTCCTGACTCGTCTTGGCGAAGGCAGTAAAATGGTGATTACCGGCGATATTACGCAAATTGACCTGCCTGACCCGCGGCGTTCGGGATTGATTGAAGCAATGAATGTCCTCAGTTCGGTTGGCGATATCCATATTCACAAGTTTACGGAGAAGGACGTAGTCCGTCACCGCCTTGTGCAGGATATCATTTCGGCTTACGCTTCCTATGAAAATAAAATAAACCATAACACAGAAAGGAAAAAGAGAAAAAATGGCTAAATTGAAGGTTTATATCAAGGATGATCAGCATCAGGTCAAGATCCCTGTCGGTGTTCGTCTGTTGATTCGCCGCTGCTGTCAGGCAGTCCTGACAACGGAAAACTTCGGACACGATACGGAGGTCAGCGTATCGTTTGTGGATAACAAAGAGATTCGGAAACTGAACAATATTTACCGTCAGAAGGATTCTGAAACGGATGTCCTGTCCTTCCCGCTTTCGGAGGGCAATCATCTCGAAACGAATCCCGAAACCGGCTTTGTCGTCCTCGGCGATATCGTCATTTCGATGGAAATGGCAGTCAAGCAGGCAAAAATGTACGGTCATGTTCTCGAACGCGAAATTGCGTTCCTGACAGTGCATTCCATGCTGCACCTGCTGGGTTATGACCATGAAACCTCTCCGCTTGACCAGCGCAAGATGCGTGAAAAGGAAGAAGCGGTTCTCGAAAAGCTCGGCTTTGCAAGAGATACCAGCTACATTACTCCGGAGGAACAGGCATAATTCATGGCAAGTCAGTTGAAGTTCAATCAGGCAGAGGATACCAAAATTCTCTTTGCCGCCATCGCAGGACATACCAATGCGGGCAAATCCTCTCTGCTGAATGCAGTCATCGGTGAAAAGATCGCATCGGTCAGTCCGAAGCCGCAGACTACGCGCACCCGTATCACGGGCATCCGCAACATCGGCAATACACAGCTTGTATTCACCGATACACCCGGTCTGCACCGTTCTCAGACAAAGCTTGGCGAACATATGCTGCAAGCGGCGAAAGAAGCGGTCTCGGATATCGACTGTGTGATTTTCATGGCGGACTGCACTCGTCCCATCGGTGAACAGGAATGCACCATGCTGGACAACCTTTCCGCACAGGGAACGCCCGTTATTTTCCTCTACAATAAGATAGATTTACTGGCAGACAAGACAAAACTCGCTCCGTTGCTGGCATCGGCAGAACAGCGCTGGCATCCGTTCGCACTGATTCCGATTTCTGTCACACAGAATGACGGCGTGCAGGATGTCATCGACGAAATGATGAAGCTTGCACAGGCAGGCCCACATTATTTCCCCGAAGATATGCTGACTGACCAGCCTGAACGTGTTCTTGCGGCGGAACTCGTCCGCGAACAGCTTTTGAAGCTGCTGGATGACGAAGTACCACACGGCATTGCAGTCGTGACAGAACAGTTCCATGAACGGGATGACAGAGATCTGCTGAACATTTCGGTTACAATTTACTGCGAACGGGAATCGCATAAGCGTATCATCATCGGCAAAAACGGCGCTATGATTAAAAAAGTCGGCGCAAACGCCCGAAAAGAACTGGAAGATTTCTTCCGCATTCAGGTCAATCTGCAAACATGGGTGAAAGTCAAGGAAGACTGGCGCAACCGTGAAGGATTGATCGCAAGCTTCGGGCTGGTGGAAAAACAATAATTACCATGTGATTTTTGCAGTGCATTGTCATATCCTATTTTTGAGAAGTGAGCGAAAGGATGTGACGGCGATGGAAACCGAAGCGATGCAGCTTTGGCATACGTTCTGCAAAACGGGAAGTGTTGCAGATTATCTTGCGTACTGCAAAAAGACACGTTGATATGTGAAAAAGGAGAAACCGCATGGCGGCACTTCTGACTGTCAAAGGGCTTGTGCTGCGTGAGACCGCATTCGGTGAGGCAGATAAGCTGTTTGATCTATATACGGAAAACGGCATTTACACCGTCCGCGCAAGAGGTGTCCGCAAGGCGGGCAGCAAATATGCTGCGGTCACTCAGGTCTTTTCCTACGGAGAATTTTGTCTGCGGCAAAGCGGCGAACGATACTATCTCGACAGTGCCGTGTCCATCAGCACGTTTTTCGGGCTGCGGGGCAATCTGGAGGCGCTGGCACTTGCTGCATATTTCTCCGAGCTGATTCGTCAAACTGCAACTTTGCAGCAACAGCCGCAGCTTCTGCGGCTGTTCTTGCATAGTCTGCATTATCTTTCGGAGGGTACACGCCCGCTTTTGCAGGTGAAAGCGATTTTTGAACTGCGGCTTGCAACAGAAATGGGGCTTGCGCCGAATCTGCTGTGCTGTCAGATGTGCGGCGAGTTTTTGCCGCAGAAGCTTTATTTTCGTATCAGTGACGGTGACTTTGTCTGTGTTTCCTGCCATCTGGGAAGGGATGCACACGGAGAACTGCTGCTGGGTGCGCCCGTGCTGCAAGCAATGCGGCACATTATATTCTCTGAATTTGAAAAATTGTTTCTGTTTCGGCTTGCTGCGCATCATCTTGGTGCATTGCAGTCCGCAACGGAACTGTATTTACTTCGTGCGCTGAATCTTTCGAATTTGCGTACATTGGATTTTTTTCATGTGCTGACGGCAGAAGGCAGTCCGCACATGATGGACGAAGATGAGTCTTAGTACCGTTTGCCATGCGGCAGACGGAATGGATTGAGATAACGGTACTTTATTATGAATACGAATTTATCAGTTGACTATCAAACACTGGAATTACATAAAATATTGGAGATGCTTGCAAAAGAGGCGGCGAATGAGCGCACGAAGCAAATGGCGCTTTCCCTCATTCCCGAAAGTGATGCCGTCCGTGTGCGGCACAGCTTGCAGCAGACCGAAGACGCTTTTCAGCTTTCGGTACGATTCGGTGCGCCTGCATTTGACAGCTTTCACGATGTCTGTGCCGCTGTGCGCCGTACCGCATCGGGTGCGCGGGTATCGCTGAAGGAATTGCTCGAAATTGCAAGACTTTTACGGCAGATTCAATCGCTTTCGGACTGGTATGGTCACTGCGAACAGATGACCACTACGCTGACCGATCTGTTTGAGCGCTTGCAGCCTGACGGCTATCTTGCCGACCTGTTGGAGCGCTCCATTGAAAATGAGGAACAGCTTGCCGATGCAGCCAGCCCGCAGCTTGCAGCCATTCGCCGCAAAATCATGCAGTCAGGACTGCGTTTGCGCGAAAAGCTCGAAAAAATGATTAAATCGCCAACAATGCAGACCTATTTGCAGGAGAGCATCATCACGATTCGTGACGGCAGATATGTGCTTCCCGTCAAGGCGGAGCATCGCGGCGATGTGGCAGGTCTGATTCACGATACCTCTGCGACAGGACAGACCTATTTCATCGAACCGATGGCGATTGTCGATGCCAACAATGACATTCGCCTGCTGGAAAGTCAGGAACAGGAAGAATGCGAACGCATCATCGAGAAGCTTTGTGCCGCCTGCGGAGAAGCCGCGGACAGATTGCTTTCAGGTTATGAAATTGCCGCAGAACTGAACCTTTACTTCGCAAAGGCATCGCTTGGCACGATGATGGCAGGCAGTATTCCGCAAATCACAGAGGATGGTACGATCGTCCTCAAAAAAGCACGTCACCCGCTGATCGACCGCAAGACCGTTGTGCCGATTTCGCTGACGCTGGGCGGAGAATATGCCGCTTTGATCATCACAGGCCCGAACACGGGCGGTAAAACGGTTGCCCTGAAAACCGTCGGTTTGCTGACGGCAATGGCAATGTGCGGCTTGATGATTCCTGCGGCAGACGGCAGTCAAATTTCGGTATTCGACAAGGTGCTTGCCGATATCGGCGACCGTCAGAGCATCGAACAGAGTCTTTCCACGTTCTCCGCACACACGGTGACGGATATTGCGATTCTTGAACAGGCGGACGATAAAACGCTTGTGCTGATCGACGAACTTGGTTCGGGTACTGATCCTGTCGAGGGCGCGGCACTTGCCGTGGCAATGATCGAGCGCCTGAAATGTCAGGGTGCAAAACTGATGGTCACAACGCACTATCAGGAATTGAAGCGCTATGCGATCGAAACGGCTGACGTGGAGAATGCGTCCTGCGAATTTGATCTGGAAACGCTTCAGCCGACATACCGTCTGCTGATCGGTTCGCCCGGAAAGTCGAATGCGTTTGCGATCTCGCATTCGCTGGGAATGCCGGACGATGTTATTGACCACGCAAAACAGCTCGTCAGCAACGAAAACGTGCGCTTCGAAACGGCGGTGGAACAACTCGAACGGCAGCGCATTCTGCTGGAAAAACAGAATGCCGAACTCGAATACCTGCGGACGGAAACAGCGGCGCATGAAAAAGCGCTGCGCGAAGAACGCGAAGAAATGGAACGCCGCCGCACTGAAGAACTTGATAAGATCCGCGCACAAGCACGGCGCATCGTGGAACAGACCATGTCGGAATCAAATGCGCTGATCGAGGAACTGCGTGCGCTGAAAAAAGAAAAGGAAAAGGCTGATTTTGCAGAGAAAATCGCAGCAGCCAAATCCAGATCCCGTCAGACCATCGACAAACTCTATGAACAGTCCGATCTGGAGGGAGATGGCGGAGAATACTGTCTGCCGCGTGACCTCAAGGCGGGCGATACCGTCACCATCGTATCTATGGGAAAAATGGGCACGGTGCTTGCACCTTCGGACGGAAAAGTGGTACAGGTACAGATCGGCGCAATGAAAACAAAAGTGCCGCTGGAAAATGTGCGTCTGGAAGCAAAGCAAAAGCTTGAAGAACCGAAGAAAAAACAGCATCATACGCCGACCGTCCTCAAATCGGGCGGACAGCGCACCCGCAGTGCTGCAACCGAATGTGACATTCGCGGCTGCACGGTGGATGAAGGCATATTACTGATGGAGCAATTTCTGGATGGTGCGATGCTTTCGGGCATTCAGACAGTCACGATCATTCACGGCAAGGGTACGGGCGCACTGCGTGCCGCAGTACAGGAAAGACTGCGGAAAATGAAGCAGGTCAAAGAATATCGTCTTGGCAGATATGGCGAGGGCGAGGACGGCGTGACCGTTGTGACACTCCGATAAACAGAAAGGCGAAACCATGAAGTTACTGGATGAACACAACGCATTTACGAACCGTGCCGATGAGAAGATCGACCCGCATGATCCATTTTGCAACCCGACGGAATCGCATGAATATGCGCCTGATTACAATGAGATCGTGCCGCAGATCTCCATTTTCGGCTGCCGCATCCCACTGATACCGTCAAAAAGAGAAAAAGCGCAGATTCGCAGATATTATACGCTGGCAGGATTGCTTGGCGCTTTGGATTTTTTGTTGGCGATTGTGCTGAGCGGCGCATTTTCGATGATAGTAGCCATTTTGCAGCGCCGTGTGGACGGTGCGATGCTTGAGGGGCAGTTTCCGGAGAATTACGATAGTATTTTAAACAGCTATTTTGCGGACAGTTCCATTTCCATCGGCATGAACCTGCTTTCATTTCTGATATCGAACGTCACGGTGTTTCTGCTGGGCGCAAAACTTTCGCACATGAAGCCCGCTGATTTTTTCCAGGATAAGAATTTGCGCGGCGGCGCAATGGTGCGTTATGTCTGCGTGGGATTGATGGTGCAGGTGATCATGGGCTACGTGGCATCGTGGCTTGCCAATGTCGGCGAGCAAATCGGCTATACCATGTATACGCCTGATTTTTCTACGGGCGGTTCGAGTACCAAGCTGCTGCTGACGGTGCTCTATGGCTGTCTGGTCGCACCGATTACCGAAGAACTCGTGTTCCGCGGCGTGATCCTGAAGAATTTCAGCCGCGTGAGTCAGCGGTTCGGCATTTTCATGTCGGCGCTGTTTTTTGCGTTGGCACATGAAAATATCCCGCAGGGCATTCTTGCCTTCACGCTCGGCATTCTGCTGGCTTATATCACGCAGGAAAACAATTCGCTTGTTCCTGCGATCATCGTGCATTTTGTAGTCAATACGGCAAATACGATTCTGACGTATGTGTTTGAGACCTTCCCGCAGTATGCCGACCAGGTCAATGGAATTTATTTCCTCTGTGTGTTGTTTTTTGGCGCAGTGTCGCTGAGTTATATGCTTTTGACGGAGCGTTTGCCGTCCACAACGCCGCATCAGAGTATTCGCGGGACGCGGATCGCCCTGAGTTCTGTGGGCGTGTGGGTGTTCTGCCTGATGCATCTGTGCTGGATGCTGATGAATACCGTACTGGAAAAACTCTCGGTTTTTCTTACGAAAGGATGATGTATCATGTATCATTTTGATGTGAATGCAGCGATTGAGGATTGCTGCCGATGGATTCAGGATTGGTTTGCAGCGAACGGAGACGGCTGCCCTGCGGTGCTTGGCATTTCGGGCGGCAAGGATAGTTCGGTTTGTGCTGCACTGCTTTGCAAGGCACTCGGCGTGCATCGTGTTGTCGGCGTCATGATGCCGCGCGGCGCACAGCCCGATATTGACGACTCCATCAAGCTTTGCAAGCATCTTGGCATTCGTTCTGTCACCGTCAATATCGGTGCGGCGGCGGATGCATTGGCAGAAGCGGTTGCGGAGAGCGTGCCGCTTTCCACACAGGCAACTGTGAACCTTGCACCGCGTATCCGCATGGCAGCCGTCTATGCGGTATCGCAGAGTCTCAACGGACGTGTTGCGAACACCTGCAACCTCTCGGAGGACTGGGTGGGCTATTCCACACGCTGGGGCGACAGTGTCGGCGATTTCTCTCCGCTTTCGAAGTTCACCGTGACCGAAGTCAAGGCAATCGGCAAGGCGCTGGGACTCCCCATTGAACTGGTAGATAAAGTGCCGTCTGACGGACTTTGCGGCAAGACGGATGAAGACAATCTCGGCTTTACCTATGCTGCACTGGATGCGTACATTCGGGAAGGCATCGAGCCGCCTGCCGACATCAAGGCACTGATTGACCGCAAGCACAAGGCAAATCTGTTTAAGCTGGAAATGATGCCTGCATTTCCCTATGAACCGCAGAAATAATCCCCAATATCGGAGAATTATATGAATTTACATCGCACAAATCTTTGTACCATTGCCGCAGTCGGAAGCATTTTGCTGCTGACTGCCTGCGGCATCACGGAGGAAATACCACAGGCGGAGGAGTCCGCAAGAGAACTGCCGTCAACCGAAACCGAATGCACGACCGAAGTGACGACTGTCACGCCCGTCACCACGACTACCACCACAGTGACGACGACTGCGCCGTCTGTTTCTACGGAGATTCCCACAGAAGTGGTGCTGGAAGTGATGCCGTCCGTGGAGGTCTATACGGAAATGTCGCTCTACGAATTCGTGATGGATTACAATGTGCATCTGGAGGATGGCGAACAGATTCTTGATACCGAAACGCTTGGCGTGCATACGCTGCCGATTCGGTTCACCTATGACGATACGCTGTACGAGAAAACCGTGGAATACACCGTGACAGATTCCACAGCACCGTTTTTGCTGAATGCAGGCGGCGTGGTGCGGCACAAGTACGGCAAGGCATTTGACATCAATGATTATGTTGGCGTGGCAGATAACTGCGATGATACGCCGAATATCACCTATGAGGGCATTGTTGACACGGAAACCTGCGGCAGTTATCTGCTTGCGGTGACGGCAGAGGATGATTCCGGCAACCGAATCAGCTGGAATGTGACGGTGAATGTGCAGGAAGAAATGCCTTCCGCACCGGATACCGCAGAGCGCATGGCGTTTGCAGATTTCTGCAATACGTATGCAGGGGAAAACCGTGCATTCGGCATTGACGTTTCCCGCTGGCAAAATGACATTGACTTTGAAGCGGTGAAGGCAGCGGGGTGTGAATTCGTCATTATGCGCATTGCCGTGGATGGCGATGATGAGATTTCGGAAGATATTTGTTTTGCGCAGAATTATGCGGCAGCGAAGGCGGCAGGGCTGAAAGTGGGCGTCTATGTTTACACGACGATGCATACCGAAGAACAGGCACACGCGATGAGTGCATGGCTGCTGTCGCGGCTGGAGGGCGAAACGCTGGACTTCCCGATTGTATTTGACTGGGAAGATTTTTCGCATTTCCAGAAATATGGTATGAGTCAGCATAAGCTGCATACGCTGCTGGACTTGTTTGCGGCAGATTTGCGTGAAGGCGGCTTTGAAACGATGCTCTACAGTTCGAAGAATCCGCTTTTGCAATTCTGGACGAATCGGGAGAAATATCCGATTTGGCTGGCACATTACGTTTATGAAACAGATTATGATGCGTCGTATGCGGTATGGCAGCGATGTGCTGTTGGGCGCATTGACGGCATTGCAGGCGATGTAGATTTTGACATTTGGTATACAGATGAACTACGATTGGAAGAAGGTGCTGAAGAAACATGATTCTCTATTTTTCAGGAACAGGAAACAGTGCATTTGTAGCGAAGCGTCTGGGTGCGCTGTTGGAAGATGAAGTTGTGAGCATCAATGAGCGATTGATTGCGAATGACTGGACGGCGCTGCATTCGACAAGGGACTGGGTGATTGTGTCGCCGATTTACGCATGGAATTTGCCGCGTATTGTGAATTCGTTTTTGATGCGCACTTCATTTCAGGGTGCAAACGCGATATATTTTGTATTGACCTGTGCGTCTTCGGTGATGGGCGCATCCGGCGTGATTATGAAGCTGGTACAGGGGAAAGGAATGCAGTATCGCGGATGCGGCGTTGTGAAGATGCCTGAGAATTACATGGTGATGTTTCCTGTGCCGAGTGCGGAGAAATGTGAGAAGATACTGGACGCTGCGGAGGAAAAGTGTGCAAAGCTGGCGGAACAGATACGGGCGCAGGAGATGCTGCAGGATGGGAAGACCAATGGTGCAGCGATTCTGAGCAGTCGGCTGATGGAGGACAGTTTTTACACGATAAATGCGCATGACCGAAAGTTTACGGTAGATGCGGCGAAATGCAGTCATTGTGAAAAATGTGCGCGATTGTGTCCGATGCAGAATATCAGGATGGATGTGCGGAAGATACCGATATGGCAGGGGAACTGTACGCACTGCATGGCGTGTATTGGTGGATGTCCGCGTGCAGCGATTGATTACAATGGGAAGCTGGAAGACGGGCCGCGGTATTACTGTCCGCGCACATAGAATAATGGCTATGCACGCGAAGCGAAATTGAAGTTTTACTCGTTTTTTTTCAAAAAATCGCAGAGTCCGGGGGCAGCGCCCCTGGACGCAAACAGACTGCAAGGCAAAGAGGCAAGAGATATGGTTTATACCGTTCTCTTGCCTCTCTTTATTTATGTTAGGTTCGACACGAGGGGATACTCCTTAAGGCAACACCGCACAGAGCCGGCGGCACATCTGCTTGCAGATTTTCCGCCATCTTTGTGCAGTGTTGCCTTAATTTCGCTTCGCGTACATAGCCAGATAGTTCCGGAAAGACTTTTCCTTTGGATTCTTCATGAAAATAGCCGCATACTTATTGAAAAAAATGCGCCGCACGGCTTTTGTACCGCGCGGCAGTGAAAGGATAGAAAGACGAGATAAATGGAGGAAAATTTATTGGCAATTGCTCGGATCCATCATCGTTCCGATGAATACGGGCAACTTGCTTTCATTGTCAAGAATCATGTATACATACGGACGGTTTGCAACAACTCTGTTTTGTACAATCGCTGTTTTCGAGGTCATGACAACTGCGGTTGCTGCGGCTGCTTCCGTTCCTTCTGCATTCACATTGATATAGGTCTTGTGCAGCACACTGCCAACACTGATTTCTTCACCCGGCCATACCTTCTGTCCTGCAATCTCTGTCGGGAAATCGTACATATTGCTGAAATCTCCGCACAGTGCCATGCCCATCTCGCCCAGCGCTTCCACCATGTCAATGTTATATTCCGTCTTGAACTGCGGCATATGGATTTCAACATCCGTCGGATTGCCAAAGCCCGATTCGATGGTCTTGCGCAGCTTTTCGCCGTCGAGCGCTTTGAGATAATCTGAAATGCTGACGTTTTCATCCGCAGGCATCAATACCGCAAACGAATAGTCCGATGTACCGGTTTCCACATTCGGCTTGTAAGACTTGATGAAACCGATGGTGTTGTCATTGCTGATGCTGTATTCTGCTTCACCTCTCAGCATGGGGCATTCCACTTCTGTGTCATTTTCCAAGGTGAACAGCCATTCGCCGTCATCAGTCATTTCCGTTGCCCACTTGCTGTCAAAGGTAAGTGCATTTACAAGATACATGACATCGTTATCACCGATTTCATCCAGAATGGACGGGATTCTGCCCTTGGTGTTTTCATTGACAAAGTTGTTGACCTCTTTCAGCGTGTCATCATTGAACGGTGCTGCATATGCTGCCGCGTTGTAGTAGTCTGCATTGTTTTGCAGGAAGCTGTCCAGCGGCTGGGAGAATTTGTTGTTGAACCAGATGCCGTTTGCACTCTGAATCTCCTCGGATTGGTTGAGTCTGCGATTCAGCAAAGCAAGCTGCTTGTTGAGTTCTTCGATTTTCATGCCGCCGCCGAGTACCTTTTCCCATGTGCTGCGGGTATCGTTTGCAGTGCCGTTTGCGGTCATGCCCAGTGCCAGCATTGCAGAAGTCGGCGAAAGCAGAACGTTCTTGTCCTTGCCCGTTTCCTTGATGGATTCTTGCAGCAGATTCAGTGCAAAGTCATCCTGTGCATTGAAGAAATCGTTCGTGTAGTTGAATTTCAGCAGACTGACCTTGCTTTCCTTGCCTTCCATCAGATTGCGGTAGGAAGTGTCGATGGTTTGCGGTTCTGTGGGCAGGAGTTTTGCAATGGCAAGAATGGAATAGGTGATGTCCTGTGCATCAACGACGGAATCGCCGTTGGCATCAGCATGATAGAGGGCGGGGCCTGTGAGTTTGGCTGCTGCGTCCTCTGATACGAAACGGGAAAGCAGAATGGTGTCCGCGATATTGAGTTCGCAGTTGAGGTCTACATCCGCAGGAATGCCGTGCGTAATAAAGCGGTCTATGCAGTAATCGCACAGACAATGTCCATTCTCTCTCCATTGCGCTTGGGGATAGAAGTAGTATTCGCCGCACCATTCGCACTCCAACGCACGGTCATAGATTGTGCCATTTGTGAGAGTTGAGATTCCAGTACCGGGAATCGTTGTGACTGACGGGGCGGTTGTGACTGCGGTGACTGCATTTGCACATTCATCGCAAAGGAGTTTTCCATCCGCTCTTTCACAGACTTCAGGATAGAGATGGTATTCGCCGCAGGACTCGCACTGTAAAGGAATGCAGTGATTTGTATCGGCAGTCATGATTGTGGTCGTTGCGGTGGTTCCTCCCCAATAGCCATTTCCCGTAACCGTTGTTGCGTCTTGCCCAACTTCGACTTTCATGGTCTTTTCCGTACCGTCAGGCAGTTTTGCACGCAGCACCGTTTCGCCGTGGTCATAACCCATGATATTGACGAATGTGCCCTGTACTGCCGTGATTCTTGCAACATTGATGTCATCAATGGTAAACTGAATCGGGGATTCACCGACCTGATAGGTTTTGTCATCGTGGTATCCGACGAGTTCTATCGTGCGGTTCAGACCGATTTCCGGATGGATGCAGCCATCACGCATGGTATATGAGTATTCTGAAGTGAAATACATATCATTGCCCGAATACGGCGTGACTGTGCCAAGCGATGCATCTTTACGGCATTCCTTGCAGTAATAGTGTCCGTCCGATGCTTTCTCAAACATGGAGTCATCGCCAAAATACTCACAGACAGGGCATATGTAGTCTATATAGGCGTGTGTGGTAGAGACGATCGGTGTCGTGTTCGGACGCGGATTGGTTGTGGTGGTTGCATTCGTTTCTGCGGTTTCATATGCCTGTACCACAGCGGGCGCGTGGCAGGTGCAGTCATGGTGATGTTCATGGGTGTTGATTGCGTTGACAGGTGCATTCATGCTCATCATTTCTGCCAGAATCGACAGGCTGATCAAACCAGCAAGTGTTTTTGAATACTTCATAATAAATTCCTCCTTCAAAAAAATAAATAGGATGTGGGGTAAGGGATGAGTTAGATATGGATATACGGAGTTGTTATGGCAGTACCGCAAAGCCATCCTGTGGGCTTGGGGCGGTGCTGCATGAATAATAGGGATGAAAGGGTATCGAATACTGTTTTCATGTCCTTTCATTTGTATATACGAGTGCAATTCTGGAAAACTCACAGAAAATTTTTCACTTTGTATGAACGCACAACGAATTTATTAATCGCAAATCACAATATATGTGATGTGCACAAAATATGCGGCGTTTTTGCAAGAGTTGGCAGGAATTTTGGTTGCAAAACGGCTGAAAATATGCTATGATATACCCTGCATGGAAAATTTTCCAAAAATTTTTTGTAACGAATCGGTGAGGACTCCGTCTAACCTATGAATTCGGAAAGGAGGCGATGAACGGAGAATGGATTTTGACAAACTCTATGAAACCTGTTATATGCAGGTGTATTCCTATTTGATGACGCTGTGCAGAGATTGTCAGATGGCAGAGGAATTGACGCAGGAAACCTTTTTCAAGGCGATGAAAGCCAAGGAAAAGTCTGCATTCCACGAAAAAGCAAAGGAATTGACATGGCTTTGTGCGATTGCGAAAAACCTTTACGCCGATGAATGCCGCAAGCAGAAACGGCAGGAAGAACTATCCGCGGAACTTCCTGACCAAAGCGATTTTATTGAACAATCTGCGAATTCAGAGCTTTCTTTTCAGATTCATCAAGTTTTGCATACGCTGGAAGAACCCTACAAAGAAGTATTTCAGCTTCGGGTGTTCGGCGAACTTTCATTTGCGAAAATCGCAATACTATTTGGTAAAACGGAAAACTGGGCGCGTGTTACTTATCATCGCGCCAAACTGAAAATCCAGGAAAGGATGGAATCTCATGGATAAGAATTGTGAAATTGTGCAGGATCTGCTGCCGCTGTATCTGGACAAGGTATGTAACAAGGCAAGCACGCAGTATGTCAAGCAGCATCTTGAAACCTGCATCGACTGCCGTCAGGTATTGGAGAGTATGCAGGGCAGGCAGATTGAAGATACTCTTCGCTCGGAGGCGCAAAGCATTCTGGCGCATCAGGCATCGAATATGCGCCGCAAAACCGTTAAGGCAAGCGGAATCTCTGTCGGACTTCTCACCTTGCTGGTGATATTGGGCTTGTTTGTTGCCGCAAAATTCTGTGCAATCGGCTTTGAGAATGATATCATTCGGCTTGTCAGCCTGATACTGACTTCGATGATGATTGCAGCATCTTATTTTGCAGTGCCGTTTGCGGTGCAGAATAACCGTTTCTTTTGGATGATGACGACTTCATCAGTGAATATCCTTCTGCTTTTGGCGGAATGTGAGCTGTTCATTACAGGAGAGCCGTTGTTTGAAAGTTGGTTCACGATTGCCGCATCGGGCTATTTGATGGGCATTTCCGCATTGGCATTGCCGTTCATGTCGCGCAGCAAGCTGATGCGTTCGGTGCTGGGAGAGAATAAGGCGCTGTTTGTGATGGCGGTGAATACAATTATGTTGTATCTGCTGTTTGGAAGCATTGGAAATTTTGTGGATGCAGGAAAATTGTACTGGACGCTGGTGCTTTCGATTTCGATTCCGCTGATGGCGATTGGCTGGACAATTGTGATATTGGCGCGTTATGTGAAGGCGCGTGCTGGTGTAAAGTTTTGTATGGCGATCGCACTGGTGGCGCTGATTGGAATTGGAATGGCAGTAATGCTGGGCGGAATAGTGGCGCTTACGACGATGCTTCGTAATACACTGGGCTATGTACTGGGCTGGAAGACATCGGCATTTCTGGGAATGATTGGTGTTTGCGGCTTAGCAGGATTTGCATTATCGCGGTTGATTTCCGTATTGAAGAAAAAGGGCGTATAAAAGGCGGTATATATTGAGGCGTCCAGAGGGAATTGAAAGTGCATCCTGCGCCCCATCATGAGGAGTCCGGATGGAATTGATTCCCTCCGGACTCTGCGATTTTTTGAAAAAATCGAGTAAAACTTTCATTTCGCTTCGCGTGCATAGCCAGATAGTTACGGAGATACTTTCCCGTCTGAACTCCTCAAAAATTTACCGATAATTATGCTGCGGGATTTGACATTACAGAAAGTTTGTGATACAATAAAAATATTGATTCTATGTCGAAAGGAGTTGCCCAATGAACCACGGTTTCTTGCGCGTTCTGAATGCCGCCGCATCTACTGTCTGCCTGATTTTTGCCTTCGTCTGCTTTCAACAGCACGGCTCTTTTCAGGATGTCGAATCTCCCGAATTCTACATCTCTCAGGAAGCTGAAGCCACCGAAAAAGCCTACAGCCTCCTCTACGATTCTGCGGAAGTCGCCGAACAACATATGCTCGAAGCAGAACAGATTATCCTCGGCAACCCCAATGATACCATGCTCGAACAACTCAATCAGCAGCGTACTACTATGGGCGCTCCCCCCCTCATGCGCGATGACCACCTGAATGCTTTGGCAGAAGAACAAATCCTCCACCTCAATGAATGCCCCGTGCTCGGTGCTTCAGAATTGATGACCTACGTCTCAGCCGATTATGATTCAGACGATTTGTATGGCGTGACCGTTTTGCGCGGTACAGTGGAAATCAGTACCGTAATGAAAGCGGCTACGTATTCTATGACGCAAACTTTACAGTTCTGCAATCAGGACTTTACCAAAATCGGCATAGGCTGTGATAAAAAACAGCGGATGTGGGTGCTGGTTTTTGCATGATGATTTAAAATGCGGGAAGAATAGAATGAAAAATGTACAATGTGCCGATTCTCGAAAATTTTTCAAAAACCTATTGACTTTCTGCGGGATATGCGCTATAATATACTAGTCGTCAGGGAGAGCAAACGAAAGCTCAGAAACAACGACGGAAGATGGCTACGTAGCTCAGTTGGCTAGAGCAATCGGTTCATACCCGATCGGTCGTTGGTTCGAGTCCTACCGTAGCCATTCCAAAGAAGGCCCGTTGGTCAAGCGGTTAAGACGACGCCCTTTCACGGCGTAATCATGGGTTCGATTCCCGTACGGGTCACCACAAAAAATCCGAAAGCATTTTGCTTTCGGATTTTTTTATGCATGAATGCAGCAAGCGTCACAAAATGTCAACATATGGATTGGGCATCTTTTTGTGTGCTGATGACACAATCATTCGTCGCGGACGCACATGACAGATTCAAAAGAGTAGCCGTTGTCTTGCATATGGTTTTCAGTATCGCACAAATCTGCCGATTGGCAGACCATGTGCGATACTGTTTTTGTTTAGACTATTTTGCGCGGCAATCGAGGAAATACGAATGATTTGTTCCATTTTTTTGATAGGGTGGGCAATTCTGATAATTGTTGTGTATATAATATGTATTATTTTACCAATAAACGAATAATATCGAAAAAATAGCACTGTATGTGCTGGATGAAAAAAGATAAACGCTTGTTATGAAACCTTCACAGCATTATTCCAAATATTGCCAAATTATGAACATCAGATTTATGCAATCATATAAAGTGCGTTTAGTTTCAAGGGGGATTGATAGGAAAGCATTGACTTTTCTGTGGAAATATGGTATAATCATACTTGAATAAATGTATTATATCTTGATAAGCACTGCAAATAAAGTTGAAAAAAGAGGATAGGAGTCGGTTGTTATGAAAATCGTATTATATGAAACGGATGCAGAATACGGACGTAGAATCAAATTCTATCTTCCGAAAAAATATGCTTCTATCGAAATCTCTGTATGCAGCACGCTGGAAGAACTGCGGAAACAAATCACAGCAGAAGATGCGGATGTCGTGCTGGTGGCAGAGGACTACGAAGCCTTTCAGCCGCAGCAGGAAGCAGATCTTCTGCGAAATGCAGCGTTTGCATATCTTTCGGATACCAATGAGATCATCAGCGGTGTGGATACCATTTATAAGTACCGCTGTGTTTCTGAACTCTATGAGCAGATCTGTTCTCTGTATGAGAAGAAAAAGAACCGCGTCATCCGTCATAGCGAATCAGATGAAGCAAAAGCGATGCAGATCATTACATTCCTGCCGGTTCATGGCGGTGCGGGCAGTTCCACAATGGCAGCTGCGTGCGCAGTATCACTCGGCAGCAAATCCTCCGTTCTGTATCTGAATCTGGAACAAAGACCTTCTGACAGTATTTTCTTTCAGGGCAGCAACACAAAGAATCTGACCAATGTGATTTCTGCGCTGCGTGCAAAATACACCGATGCCAGTCTGTTCCAGCTGCTGAAAGAAGTCATTCAGAAGGACACCAAACAGAATGACTGCAATGTTTCCTTTATCAAAGGTTATGGCAATATTATGGACAGCCTTTCGATGAATGAACAGTCACTGGATGTATTGCTGCGCACGATCCGCGAGAAATTCCAGTTCGATTATGTAATTGTTGATGCGGATTATGTCGTGGGCGGAGTACTGCAAAAGCTGATCCTTTCCTCCGATAAGCTGGTTTTTGTATCTTCCGGTGCGGATATTTCCAACCTGAAGCTTGCAGGTGTCAGACGATATCTGGATATTCTCAGCCGCGATGCCGACAACGAGATGCCTGCCAACTTTATGATCCTGAATCAGTATTATCCTGTTGCCAACGAAGCATCCGTGACCATGGGCATGGAAGTCATTGGACGTCTTGCAAGATACCGTACCGATGACCAGACACGGATCTCGTCACAGGCAATTATTGATGAAGTGCGTTCCAAAGAAACCATGTTTGATGCGCTGATTCAGCAGCCCGCAGAAGCGGCACAGGCATAACGAATGGAGGATGGAACGTGAAAAGCAATGCAGTGATTGATGAAATCGTCAAGAAAGTCTGTACGCTGATCGACCACGGCGAAACTGCATCGGGGAATGCCGCCGCGGAAACGGAATTGGCACAGGGCATTGAACGTGCCAAGAGCAAAGCAGACGGAATGCAGAAATACCGTGATGCGGACGATGAAACCTATCGTACGTTTATCTGGAGTCTGCTGAACAGCATGATTGATGAAAACGGCGATTATCATGCGGAAGATGGTTCTCTGGTATACATCACACCGGATGAGAAAGCAAGAATCGTTGAACAGGTGTTTGGTATGTACCGCGGTCTTGGACTGCTGGATACCATTCTGATGGATGAATCCATCACGGAAGTCATGGTCAACGGCCCTGATAATGTCTTTGTTGAAAAAGCAGGACGTGTACAACGCCTGAATGTGCGTTTTTCGGAAGATTCCGAAGAAGGAAAAGTACAGCTTCGCAAAATTGTTCACCGTATCGTGGATATCTGCGGCCGTGAAGTCAACGAGGCAAGCCCGATCGTAGACGCACGTCTGAAAGACGGATCCCGTGTCAATATCGTACTGCATCCGATTGCGATGGGCGGCGATACCATCACGATCCGTAAGTTTTCCAAGAAACCGATGAGTATTGAGAAGCTGATTCAATACGGTTCGATCACGCCTGAAATTGCGACCAAACTGAAAACGCTGGTCGAATCCAAATACAACATTTTCATCAGCGGCGGTACCGGCAGTGGTAAGACGACATTTCTGAATGCACTTTCCAACTACATTCCGCGTGATGAACGTGTTATTACGATCGAAGACTCTGCCGAATTGCAGATCACCGGTGTAGATAACCTTGTCAGTCTGGAAACGAAGCAGGCAAATGCAGAAGGCAAGGGCGCCATTACCATTAAAGACCTGATCAAGTCCTCTCTGCGAATGCGTCCGGAACGTATCGTTGTCGGCGAAGTCCGCGGCGAAGAAGCGCTGGATATGCTTCAGGCAATGAACACGGGCCATGACGGTTCGCTTTCGACAGGTCACGCCAACTCTGCAAAAGATATGCTGACACGTCTGGAAACGATGGTACTGCAAGGCGCATCCGGTTTGCCGCTGGATGCCGTGCGCAGACAGATCGGTTCGGCATTGGACGTCATCATCCACCTTTCCCGTATGAGAGACCATTCCCGTAAAGTTGTGGAAATTGTGGAAGTGTTGGGTTACGAAAAGGGCGAGATCATTCTGAACCCGCTTTATGTTTTTGAAGAAAATGAAAAATCCACGCTGGAAAAGGTATCCGGCGGTCTGAACCGGACGAAGAATCCGATGCAGAATACAGGCAAGTTAAGACAGGCAGGTATTCTGGAAGATTTATAAGCAGAGGATGGAAGTATGGCAAAAGAAAAGAAGGTCAAAACTCCGAAGCCGAAGAAAAAAGCATTCGTAGAAAACCACGGTATTACGGGCATGGGTACCGATTATTCCGTTTATATCCTGAGTCCCGGTCAGCGTATCATGTCGTTGACGGCTGGTTTGCTTGTTGGTTTTGGCGTTGGATATCTGTATTACAATTCTGTGATGGCAGGTGCGGTCGGGGCGGTATTGGCCGGATGGAAGGCACCGTCGATCTATCAGAAATCACTGTTTAAGCGCCGTTCCGATGAATTGCGTGTGCAGTTCCGTGATATGCTGGAATCACTTAGTAATTCAATGACGGTCGGTATGACGGCAAGCCGTGCTTTTCATGCCGCATACAATGATATGGTAACGGAACACGGCGAAGCCGCATACATCACAAAAGAACTTCAGCTCATGTGCAATGCGCATGACAATCAAGGCATAGAGATCAAGGATATGATGAACGATTTTGCAGTTCGCAGCGGACTCGATGATGCGCGAAGCTTTGCAGGCGTTTTTGATGTATCCACGAATCTGGGCGGCGATATTCCAAAAATCGTCCGTGAGACCCGTGATATGATCGGCGAAAAAATTGAAGTGGAAATGGAAATTCAAACGCTTGTTACGGGACAGAAAAGCCAGCTCAATATTCTTACAGTGATGCCGCTGGTCATGACAGTTCTGATGAAATGTTTCAATACGGGCGCTGATACCACGTTGACCTTTGTTTCAAAAACCATTGCGCTCGGTATGTTCATTTTTGCATACTGGATCGGCACAAAGATGGTTGACATTAAAGTTTGATGGGCAGGAGGCAGAATCGTGCTTTATGTACTGATGTTGGTGAGTGTCATTATTTCCACGTTGCTCATTCTGATTTGGGCGTATCTGTACTTCAAGTATCGCAATCAGTTTGATAATCTGCTGGAAAATATTGACGGAAAAATATATACCCTCAAAGAACTTTACTTTATCGGTCTGGGCGCAATTGAGATGTATGAAACGCGCATGAAGCGCCGCATCACCGATACGGATAAAGCTGTTACCGAGATGCGAAGACTCGCGGAAGTGTTCGGCAGCAATAACGCAGAACTGTATTATTATATCACTTGCAGCGCACAGGTATCGTTGGTGCTGACTTTTACACCGATCGGTCTGCTGCTGGGCTGTATGCTGGGTTCTGGAATGGGGTTTTTGCTCGGTATTGCAATGGCATTTGCGCTTGTGTACGGTGTCCGTTCCAGTATCAATGCATCTGTGGAGCGGAAAAAGGACGAGATCCTCAATGAATTCCCGAAGATGATTTCGAAGCTGACGCTTCTCGTCAATGCGGGAATGTTGGTGCGCCGTGCATGGGATGAGGTAGCAAATTCTAACATGGACGATGCTTTGTACGCAGAAATGCGTACGACATCGAAAGATATTCAGGAAGGAATGTCGATAGAAAACGCGATGGAAGCGTTTGCACAGCGATGCGGCGTGAAGGAAATGCGAAAATTTGCGTCAATTTATGTGCAGACGGTCAACCGCGGTGCATCGGAGTCCATCCAGTCCATGAAGGTGATGGCTGATGAAGCCTGGGAACGCAAGAAGCAGCTTTCAAGGCAGAAGGGCGAATTGGCAGCCCAGAAGCTTTTGTTGCCGACCTTGATCATGTTCTTTGGTATCATCATCATCGTCATCGTACCCATGATCGCGTCGATGAGTGGTTCATTTTCTTGAAAGGAGGTGATACAAATGTTCGATAAAGCAGGCATTGCCGTTTGTCGTACCTATCTGCGTGCAAAGGCAAAGTTCGAGAAGATGCTGAAGGCTGAAGATGGTATGGAAACCATGGAAGCAATCATCATGATCGTTGTTGCAGTTATCCTGGTTGGCTTCATTGTCAACTTCCTGACGAAGGATGGTTTCGTTGATCCGACCGACACTTCTGGCACTAACAAGGTTGGTTTGGTTCAGTACATCTTCGGTAACATTAGTGTAAAACTCGGAGATACTTTCAGCGTTGGTCCGAATTCCCAGTAATGGCAATTGCCAACACAAAAAACCGCTCTGTCCCGCATTTTGCGGGGCAGACGGTTTTCGGAAGCATAGAACGTGATCTCTTTCTGTGCTTCCGAAAACCGAAAGGAGAGAATTATGAAAAAGTGGAAAAAAAAGCTGCGGGATGAACGCGGTGCCGCATTGGTGCTGGAGTCAGCAATCCTCTATCCGATTGTATTCATGTGCATCTTTTTCCTGATATATATGGGACTGTATGTGCTTCAGCAGAGTGCGCTGGATGCTTATGCGCAGAAAATCGCCATTCTGGGAGCGCGTGAGGTCGCGTATCCCGGATATTTACAGCTTTCGTCTGAGGATATCTACGGAAATGGTGCAGTCGAAGCTGACCTCGGCGAACTGACGACAACGGATGAGGGCGACAAAAAGCTGCATTCTGTATCTGTATTCTGCACCTTTGATACAGGCGATGTCAAAACCGATGCCTACCGCTATTGGCGTCTGACCAAAAAAACGGACAAGCGCGGCCCTATGAGTGTGAATGCCCAGCAAAAGCTGGTCGATATTCTGGAAGGCGAAGACGGTCTGGTAGCGAAATACGGATTCTTTGGCGGCAAGAATGTGAAAGCCACCGTGGAATGTCAGAATTATGTGATCTCGCAGACGGTGACCGTCACGATCACACAGGATCTGATGGATTTGGGTGTCCTGGGCTTTTTTGGTATAGAGGCACCGCAAGCGAAGGCTGTCGCAAAGGCGACGGTCGGCGATAGTGACGAGTTGATTCGCAATACCGATTTCGTGCTGCAAGTGGTTGACTCTTTGGCAGCAAAATTGGGAATCAATGTTGATTCTATGAAAAGTTCAGTAACAAAAGCGTTGCAGAAAGTGGGGCTGTTGGATGAAAGCGAAGACTGAAACGAAACGGAAAAAGGCAGGAAAGCATCATTTCCATTGGATGCATCCTGTCGATTGGATGCGTAAGGAAAAAGGATCCATTACCATTTTCCTGTGTCTGCTGCTGATGCCAATGGTGACTTACGCAACGATGATCGTGGATGCATCCCGTCTGCAAGCAGCGAAATCTGCTATTGCGGGTGCAGGCGATCTGACGCTGAATGCTGCCATGTCAGAATATGAACAAGTATTGAAAGATATGTACGGTCTGTTTGCAGGGATTCAGAACGAATCAGATCTGGAACCCGCCTTGGAAGACTATTTTACCCGTACCATTGAAGGTGCGATCGGTGATGGTCCGAAGGTAGATCCGACCGTGCAGTCTTTTGTGCAATCGGCTACGGATTTTCTCCTCAAACCGAAAGCAGACGGCACACTCGATTTCGGTAACCTGCTGAATATGAAAGTGGAGAATTTCCAGATCTGTAATGTATCTTCCTCCGCGATCGCAAACCCCGCAGTCATGAAGCGGCAGATCACCGAGTATATGAAGTATAAGGGACCGGTGTCCCTGGCAACGACTCTGATCAGTAAATTAAGCTTTTTGAAGGACAGTTCCAAGCAGACCGAAGTCGTGCAGCAAAAGGTCGAATACGTGACAGCACTGGGTGACATCGAACAGGCTTGCAAGGATGCATGGGATGCGATCGGAGTATATAATACTGCTGCCAAGGATTTCAATGAAAATGTCCTTTCCAACGGCGAGTACACTCTGGCAAGAAATAAGGCTGCCAATGCCTGTCTCCATGCTTGCCTTGCCTATTTGTTCCATGAGCATCAGCCGAGTGAAGAAATAGCCGATGAGAAGCAGAAGCCTTTTCTGATTGAAAACGAGCAAACGTATTCGGAACGGCTTGTGAGCCGCGACTTTGATCTGAGCGATGCGACGATGAATGCAAAGTCTACCGAAGATCTTTACTTGTATCTGACAGACCTGAAAAATGCGTTGTATTATATTCTGGATTCTTCCGGCAACACAGGTTCTCAGCTGGAACAACTCTATAGTGATTCTATTTGGCTGGATGGAGACCAGCTGCATTACAGCGGCGGTTTTCGTGAGACGCTCCTGGATTCGCTGAACATCATGAATACATTGCGCGATGAACTTGCAAAAGGGGATTCCGCAGATTATAATACTGTTTATGATGGTATGTATAGTCTGTTCAGTCAGCAATGGAGATGGACTCTTTTGGATGACGGTTTGAAGCAGAAGGGCATATCCATCAAGGGCTTGTGTGAAGAATACCGTCATTATGCCGATGTGTTCGACCGTGGAGCTAACATTTATTATCAGAAATTGGAAGCTGATGCAAAAGCTGCCGAAGAAGAACAGAAAAAAGCAAAAGAAGCAGCAGAGGCGGCTGGCGAAGAATATACTCCGCCTGATGATCCGAATGAAGGAAAATGGGACGAGATCAGCGGCTACAGAGATGAAGTGGATAAGGTCAGAGAGGCACTGAAACCCGACAAAGATTCTGACGAAAGAAGTCCTGAAAGCCAGATCAATGATCTGTATTTCCAGATTTACTCCGGATTGGCAGGAACATATACCGATGCAGAGCATTATTTTGCGAAGCAGGCGAAGAAATTTTTAGAGCCGATCTATACGAAAATCAATGAACTCGATGACAAAATGGATGCCGTTACCGGTTCGATGGATGCAATTCTGACAGCTGTTGAGAAGTCTGAAGGTGAAAAGCAGGAGTGGAATGATGCGATCCAGCAGACCGCAGAAGGCACGACCAGAACCAGTTTTGAGAGTGACTACGAAACCACGACAGAAGCCATCGACAAAGTGGCAGTACAGGCGCTCAAGGATGTTGTTACCGCACTGAAAAAGACGACAAAGCTGCATACCGACATCATTGAAAGCATTAAGTTCCGTTCAAAAAGTGTGGTAAAGGATGGCGTACCCGAAACCGATACCGAAAGAGAAAATGAACTGAAGGATCGTTTTGCAAACTACTATGAGAAGGGCTGCCAGATTTATACCTATTCAGAATTGAATTGGATGGTTGTGAATACGTTTGATGAACTGCCGGCATATGGTTCAAGAGAATTTTCTACGCTTTCTTATGCCGAAAAAGTGGAGTGTGTTGTAAAAACAGCTGCAATTTATGCGAGTGAGAATTTCAAGTGGAAACAGCCGGATACAACAAAACCCGATGATGTGGATAATCTGGTTGAGTATTCCATGATGAGAATGCCGCTGCCTTCCTTTAATGATCTGAAACAATGCGGTTATATTGACGGCTGCAAAGACAACACAAGCGAAAAGTGCGATGAAGAACGCTTCTATTTCTCTCTGGAGAGCATCGTGAAAGCCAACGAGCACGCGCCGGAAATGAGCTCAGAAGCAAGCACGAGTGTGGACAATGTCAATGACATGGCAGGACAGGGCGATTCGCTTTCAGTGGCGGGTGAGGAAGACGAAACCCCAGAGGATACCTCAGATGATGAAGATATCGGCGAAACACTGGGTGATATCCTGAACAAAATTAAAAAATATTGTGAGCAAGAAAAAGTTGCGCACGAAGAAGCAGTGGAGACAAGCGAGCAGCTGAAAACCGACGATATGAAAATCGACAAAAACAGCGACGATTTTACTGGTCAAGGTGAGGCATCTTCCAAGGCACTTGGTCAGGCAAGTTCTCTGCTTTCTTCCATTGCCAACATCGGTACAACCGTTGTAGAATATGCTTATATGGAAGAATATTTCACAGAAATGTTCTCCTGCAACACGGACAGAATGGCATTGCGTGGCTCAGACGGCCCGATTTCTACCCTGAGTGGTGTGACACTGAATTCGAATACCGGATGGTATGGCAAGGAAGTCGAGTACATTCTTTGGGGCAACGGTGATGATCTGAATGCGAACGTCACAGCGAACTATGCAATGATCTATATGATCCGTTTCGCGCTGAATGCGATTTATGCGTTTACTTCTGCGGATATTCAGGCATTTGCGCTGGAAGTGGCAACGGCAATTGCCGGATGGACAGTCATTGGTGTGCCGATTGTGCAGGCAGTCATTACCATTGGTTTGGCGCTTGCAGAAAGCGGTGTGGATATCTACAAGCTGAGAAAAGGCGAAGATGTCGCAATTTACAAGAACGCGACAACCTTTGTATGCTCGCCGGGCGGTTTGGTCAAGACATTGACTGAGGAAGCCATTAAAGCTGGTACGCAGGCAGCCGTATCTGCTGTAGAAGAAAAGGCAAATGAGCTGGTCAGTGATCTGGCGGATTCTGCAACCGAAAAAGTAGCAGACCAACTTTTGATGATAGAAACTAAGCTGAATGATTATGTGAAAGAACAAACAACGACGATGTATTCGACAATCGTAAATATGTTTGTGACACCGCTGCTGAACAAAATTGCTCCGATTGTGACAGAGCTGAATACAACAACGGAGAATGCTCATAATCTTCTGACAACCGCTGTCAATGATTCGTTTGACATTGTGTATAACAAAATTCGTGATGAATTGCCGGAGGGTATCCTGAAGGAAGTTGCATTAAAATGTTATGATGAAGTAATTTCGCCGCATAAGAATGAATTGGTGGATGTAATTGAAGGATGCTTTACGACAGTGGACGGTTATACTTCAATGGAGTCAATTCATAATGCCATTACCGAAAAATTGGGTGAATGGCAAACAGATATTGAAACAACAATCAGAGGTGAATTGGATAAGTGGTATAATAAAACGGTTGAATATCTGGAGACAAATAAAGATAAGGCAGTATCCGAAATCAAGGATTATATCAGTGACCAGCTTGGTGAACTTTCCAATCAAATTTCCGGTGCTGTCACAGATGCAGTCTCAGGGCTGGCAGACAAAGTGGGCGATAAAATTGACACTGCATCGGCTTCCGGCGGATTTACGCTCAATTATAAAGAATACTGTAAAATCTTTATCTTCCTGAATATCGTCGCACATGAAAATAAGATGCTTCAGAGAGCTGCTGCACTGGCAGAGGCAAATGTACGTGTCGGTGTGGACGGTGGAACAGGAAAGGACGAGTTTGATATCTGTAATGCATATTCCATGTTCTATATTGACAGTGACGTTCGTATGAATACACTGTTCCCGTGGGCAGCAGATGTCAGCCTGGATGAATTGACACAAGAGGATGGCTTCACCTTGAACCTGAGTGAATTGACAAAAGACGGCTTAAAGGTACATTACAGCGGAATCAATGGATATTAATATTGAGGGAGTAAGTTTATGAAAAAAGCAACACTGGCAATACTGATGGCGCTGAGCGTCGCAATGACTCTGAGTGGATGCGGAGAATCATCTTCCGCATCCACAGATACGAACGAAAGCAGCAGTTCATCTGCGGCAGGAAAAGAAAGCTCCGTGGCGGAGGAATCCAAGAAGGATGCTGAAACCAATGGTGCTCCTGCGGATGAAACGATAAACTGGGATGGCATTACACTGTATCACCCCGCGGAGGAAAATACATTTCATAACAGCCATGCGAAGGGTGCTTTCCTGGTATGGGAAGGCTGCTATACAAGCACAGACAAGGTTCATTATCTTGTAAGCGACGATGTGTTTGTTGAAGAAAGAGCACCGCAGACTCCGTACTATACAGAAGTGGCAGAGCATTTTGATGATTGGTTGAGTGGTTATTTTCTTCAATATTTCGATTTTTTTGCATATGACTGCGATATAGAAGAATGGGCATTGAAGCGTAGTGTTGAGACAGAAGAAGATGTACAAATTGAAGGGTATTCATTCAGACGGTATACAGGCACAATTCGCGGTGTAGATGGTGATACGGAAGAAGTATCGGAATTCCCTTATTGTGCATTGTATGGCATTGCAGATATACCTGAACTGGACAAAACCGATATTCCGATTGCGCTGATTGCGTTCGCGGAAAGCAATGACCCCGCGGCAATTGCGGACGCGAAAACAATGATTGATAAAGCCATTGAATACATGGAATGGGATAAAGAATGAAAAAAGCAACACTGGCAATACTGATGGCGCTGAGCGTCGCAATGACTCTGAGTGGATGCGGAGAATCATCTTCCGCATCCACAGATCCGAACGAAAGCAGCAGTTCATCTGCG
>JAZUJW010000075.1:0-39431 GCA_045642925.1 Oscillospiraceae bacterium | reverse complement strand
CTCCTGTGGTTTCCACTCCAGTTCTGCCGAGGAATGAATATCTTGCAGAGGAACGTGCAAAACAACTCCCGACATAAAGCCCATCATTCACCAACTGCACTGGGAGCACCCCTTAATAGGTTTCCCCCAGACCCCCTCCCTGATTCAATAGGACGAAAAAGGATGTTTCGCGCTCTGCGGAGCGCGACCAAAGGCTCCGCCTTTGGAATCCTCAATAAAATAACTGCCTATACTTTGTTTGCTTCCCGCAATGCCTCCGCCGCCGTTTCCAGCATCAGCGCACTCGGATTCTCTCCACCCATGATTCGCGCAATCTCTCCGATTCGTCCCTGTTCATCCAGAACCGATACTTCCGTTTGCGTCACCGTATCTGTACTGTGCTTCTCAATCAGCAAATGATGCTGCGCCTCCACCGCAAGCTGCGAAAGATGCGTCACACAAAGTACCTGATGATGCCCGCCCAATTCCCGCAGTTTTCTGCCGATTTTCTGCGCGGCGCGTCCGCTCACACCCGTATCAATTTCATCGAAAATCAGTGTCGGTATCTCATCACGCTCTGCAATGACTGCTTTCAGTGCCAGCATCATGCGCGAAAGTTCACCGCCCGATGCAATTTGTGCAATCGGTTTCGGCGGTTCACCCGCATTCGCCGAAATCAAAAATTCTGCACTGTCCATGCCGTTCGGCGTCAGTTTTCCCTGCGTAAGCTGTACGACCAACTGCACTCGCGGCATATCCAGATAGGAAAGTTCTGCACCGACTCTTGCAGAAAATTGTTCCGCAAGCATCTGCCGATGCGCCGTCAATTGCTTTGCCAGTGCCGTGACCGTGTGCAAACGCTGCTGCTTTTCAGCATTCAAGGTCTGCAATCGCTCGCTGCTGCTTTCAATTGCAGTCAGTTCCGTCAGGGACTCTGCCAGCAAAGCCCGCAGACCATCTGCATCCGTATGATACTTCACGGCAAGGGTATTGATGAGATTGCGGCGGTCGGAAAGCGCCCGAAACTCTGCGGGCGTCATCGCACGTCCACCATACACCGCCAATTCATCTGCAATGTCGCGCAGTTCGATGTTCACCGCTTTCAGACGTTCTGCCAGCGGATGCAGTTCCGCATTCCCCGCCGCCAGTTCGGAAAGCTGACCACACGCCGCAACCAACACATCCGAAACATTCTGTTCGCCATCCGTGAGCATATCACAGAGGGCATTTGCCTGTTCTTCGGCTGCCTGTGCCTGTACCGCCTGCCGATATTGTTCCTCTAATAAGGTATCTTCCTCCGGCTGCGGGTCTGCGGCACTGATTTCTTCGATGATTGCCTGTAATTGCCGCAGGCGTGCAAGTTTTTCCTGTTCATTCTTTTTCAGCGTGCCGAGTTCCCGTGCCGCCTTCTGGAGTGCTGCGAATTCTGCGCGGTATTGCTCCAGAATGGTACAGTCATCACCGAAATGGTCAAGCACATCGAGATGCCGTTCAGGGCGCAGTAAAATCTGGTTGTCATGCTGTCCGTGAATATTGACCAGAGTATCGCCGAGTTCACGCAAAAGTGCCACAGGCACGGCTTTTCCGTTCAGTCTTCCCGTGCTGCCGCCATCTGCGGAGATTTCTCGTGTCAGAAAAAGTTCGTCATCCTCTGCGGCTATGCCGTGTGCCGCCAGCACTTTCTGCGCTGCCGCAGAAACAGGCGAAAATCTTGCGGTGATGCTTGCTTTTTTGCAGCCTGTCCGCACAATGTCCTTCGAGATGCGCTGTCCCAGCACCGCCTGAATGCCGTGAATCAAAATCGACTTGCCTGCGCCTGTTTCGCCGGTAAAGACATTCAGTCCTGCTTCCAGCGGAATCTCTGCCGCAGAAATCACAGCCAGATTCTGAATTGATAATTCTTGCAGCATGGAATTCATTCTCCCATATTACGAAGGTTTCAGCCCCAAATCTGGGTACTGAGCAATTTGACCAGCATTTTTGCGGCTTCTTCCGTGCGTGCCAGCAGGAAAATGGTGTCATCGCCGGCAATAGAGCCGACCACATCGGACAGTTTCATGCCGTCCATGACTGCGGCTGCCGCGGGTGCAGTACCTGCGTGGCAGCGCACCACAACCGTATTCATAGCATAATCCACACTGATAACGATATCGCCCAACAATTTCGAAGGTGCATTGCTTTCGATGCTGCGGACATAGCGTTTGCCGCCATCCGAAGCCCGTACCTTTCTGAGGCGAAGCTGTTCGATGTCACGGGAAATGGTTGCCTGCGTGACCTCAAATCCCGCCTCCATCAATAGATCTCTCAGCTGCTGTTGTGTCGAAACGTCCTGTTCCTGAATCAAACGCAGGATGGTCTGATGTCTGGAATTTGACATATATGCGCTCCTTTCATGCTTGTGTATCATCCTTGATCGGATGCATTAGTTTTCCGTTGAGTGCATCATAAAATGCACTGCCCTTGCAATTTACAAAGGGAATCCGTTCTGCTGCTGCCGTCACCGAAAAAGAATTGCCCGCAGTCAGATGAAGTTGTTCGCTGCCGTCCACATGGACAAGCAAATCGCCTTCGCCGCGGCCGCTGTACCGCACACGAATACGCCGTGCAGGAGAAAACAGCATTGGCCGTGCAAAAAGGGAATGCGGACAAATCAGATTCATTTCGATGAGGGACAAATCAGGTTCCATGACAGGCCCGCCCGCAGAGAGGGCATAGGCAGTAGAACCTGTGGGTGTCGAAAAAATGATGCCGTCAGCACGGAATGTGCCAATCAGCGCTTCATCCGCATATACGGAAAAATCGCACATTCTGCCGCCCAATCTGGAAGCGTAGATATCGTTGACAGCGAAGGCTGTTTTGCCGCTGTCGAGTGACATTTGCAATACCATACGTTCCGAAATGTCGTATGCATCGGTAAAAAGCTGTTCAAGCATGGAAAGTTCATCTGCTTCGAAGGCGGCAAGAAAGCCGAGTCTGCCGGTATTGATACCGACCAACTTTGCAGATGAATGCCGAAAAATGTCCGAAGCCATGCGAAGGATGGTGCCGTCACCGCCAATGGCGACCGCAAAATCGGCATCGGGCAGGAGTTGTGCTTCGGGAAGAAATTCCACATAAGACAAATCGGAGAAATATTGCCGAAATGCAGCGTCCATGCAAATGCGTGCATTCGAATGGCGGTGGAGGGCAAAGCAGACCTGCATGGCGGTGGGAAGGGCATTTTTCTTATCCAGATTCGGTCGAACAACGAATTTCATAGCAGAACCTCATCATCTCTTTGAAAATTGTTCACAGCGCGGCAAAGCAGCGCAATGAGGGCAAATTTACAGATATTATCATTATATCACAAAATTTGATATAATGCAATGTTATTCAGGTGAAAATTTCATGGAAAATAAAAAGCAAGCGATTCTCATGCGATTTTCAAACGGAAATGAAGATTCTGTCAAACATCTTTTGAATGTGCATATTCCCGTACTTCTTCCGTCAACGATTGCAGATGCGGCGCAGATTCCACGAAATCATAAAGATTTTTATTGAAATTGCTTTGGTTTTGTCTATTGCGCCAACGTCTGCCCAAACCCTTGACAAACCGTGGCAAGTATGTTATAATGATTTCGTTACAAATACAACTGTCCGTCCTACACGGAATCACTTGCAAAGGAGGTCACCCCGTGGCTTTACCAAGCAACCACCTCGTCATCGTTGACCAGAGCGTTCTGCCAGAGGTCATCACCAAAACACTCCGTGTCAAACGAATGCTCGCCAATCGTGAGGAGAAAAGTTCTGCCGCCGCCTGCCGCAAAATCGGCATTTCCCGCAGCGCCTTCTATAAATACCGCGACTGCGTGTTCGTTTACGAAGAACAAATGCAGCAGCACATTTTTACAGTCTATTTGCTCCTCCATGATGAAGCTGGTGTGCTTTCCGGCGTACTTGCGGCACTTTCCGCAGCACAGGCAAATGTCCTGACGCTCAATCAAAGCATTCCGGTAGATGGCGCGGCAACTGTGACGGTTTCATTCCGTCTGGATGATGCAACACAGATTCCGTTGCTTTGTGAAAACCTGAATAATGCCGATGGCGTTGCAGAAGTTCGTCTGCTTTCAGGTACCTGATTTCGGACAGAAAATAGAAAGGATTTTGATTTCACTATGAAAAAACTTGCAGTTTTGGGCTTCGGCACAGTCGGTTCCGGTGTGGTGGAGTTGTTCTACAAAAATCGTGAGAAAATCGAACAAAAAGCAGGCGCGGAAATGGACATCGCCTATATTCTTGATTTGCGCGATTTCCCTGATTCTCCGTATGCAGGCAAATTCACCAAAGATATGAACGATATTCTCGCGGACGATGAAGTCACAGTCGTAGCAGAATGCATGGGCGGTGTAGAGCCGGCATTCACGTTTCTGATGAAATGTCTGGACAAGGGCATTTCCGTCACCACCTCCAACAAAGAGCTGATTGCACAGAAAGGTGCGCAGCTGCTTGCAAATGCAAAGGAACATTCCTGCAACTGCTTCTTCGAAGCAAGTGTCGGCGGTGCGATTCCGATTATCCGTCCGCTGCACCGCTGTCTTGCAGCAAATGATATTACCGAAATCTACGGCATTCTGAACGGCACGACCAACTTCATCCTCAACAAAATGCTGACAGATAACATGAGTTTTGAAGATGCACTGAAAATGGCGCAGGAACTTGGATATGCAGAACGTAATCCCAGCGCGGACGTGGATGGTCTGGATGCCTGCCGCAAAATCTGCATTCTTTCTTCGCTGGCATTCGGCAAGCACGTTTACCCTTCCAGTGTTCCGACCACGGGCATTCGTGAGATCACGCTGGAAGATGCCGCAGAAGCCGACAAACTGGATGGCGCGATCAAGCTGATCGCATCCGTGAAGCGGCTGGAGGATGGCAAGATCCTGCCGATGGTCATGCCAATGTTTGTCCACCATTCGAATATGCTTTCGCGTGTGGATGATGTATTCAACTGCGTTGAAGTTTGCGGTGATGCGATCGACCGTGCATACTTCTGCGGACGCGGCGCAGGAAAGCTTCCGACCGCATCAGCCGTCATGGGCGATATCATTGAGGCTGTCAAGCACGATAAGACGGTCTTTTCGCAGGATTGGACGGATGTGGGCAATCAGGATTTCATCGCACCCGTCAGTGAACTTGTCTGCGGAATGTTCATCCGTCTGGAAGGCAAATTTGAGGGCAGTGTGATTTGCAAAGCGGCATCCTCGTTCTTCGAAGCAAATCAGATGGATGGCACTGCGACTGCAACGGACACGGCACTGGTGACATCCGCAATGACGCATGAACAGCGTGATGCATTCCTTGAGAATCTGCGTGAAAATGGAATGAAGATTGCGAACTGGATGCCTGTCATGCCTGCATAATACAGAAAGAAAGGCAAGAGAATGGTATGAACCATTTCTCTTGCCTCTTTTTATTTACTGTATCTGCGCTTAAAATATGCCGAGTCTGCCGCATACAGCCGTTCTCCGATCTCATCCGCAAGCTCGATCACCATGCGCTCATAACTGCACAACAGCGGCGATACCGTCTGCGCATTTCCCGTTTCCAGCCTGTTCAGACAGCCGCACGAATTCGTACACCGCGTCCGCAATGCACACTCCTTACACGAATCAGGTGTTGCCGCTTTCGACGCTAACATCATCTGCTTTTGTACGTCAATGCCGTCAAACACATTGCCGATGCAATAATCCGAATCTCCGATAAATTGCGTACAAGCATACAAATTTCCGTTTACTGCAACAGGCATCTGCCGAAATCCCAGATGACAGCGCTCTGCGGGATTGTAACCTTTAATGCATTCGCGGATCTTACTGTCAAACGGACTGAAATAAAACGGCTCATGCCGCAGAAACCGCGCTTCATATTCTGCCGCAATTTCCCGCATTTGTGCTTCCAGTACCGCAAACGTTTCGTCCGTCCATGTTACCTTGCTGCCAAAAGCAATCGTGGCATTGATGACGTGAAAGGACATTCCCAGCAAACTGCGCACTGCATCTGCAAACAGATGTACAGCCTGCGGCGCAATCGTCATCATGGCAATACTATCGGGCAGATATTGCAGTAACAGTGCGGCTTTTTCACGCACGGCCTCAAATGTCGGTCTGCCATCTGCAAAACGGCGGCAAATATCCTGTGCAGAACCCTCAAACGATAGTCCAATGCCCATATTGACTTCTTTTGCCCGCTTCAAAAATGCTTCATCCAGTCCGCTGCCGTTTGTGGTCATTTTGCACTGAAAAGGAATGCCTGTTTTCTGTTCCAGCGATTTGCAGTAGTCCAGTGCGGTATAGATTTGCGGCTTGCAAAGCAGCGGTTCTCCGCCGAAAAAGCAGATACCCGCAGTTGTTCCATTCGAGAACGCAAGGTCACACGCTGCTTTCATGACTGTATCGCTCATGGTTTGATGCGATTTTTCGCGCGTACAGTAGGCGCAGTTCATGTTGCAGTCCTCTGTCAGATGCAGCGTCAGATTCATAAGCCTGCCTCGTCATAAAGGGCGCTGAAAAATGCAGGAGAGAAATCGTCTGTCGCTTCCGCATTTATCAACAGAAGTTTTTGGTCGCATTCCTCAATGATATAACCGCTTTCAAGACGCTTTGCCTTTCCTTCCTGCACAAGACATTCTACCTGTTCCAGCACATCTTTACAAGTTGTTTCGCAGTCGTTGGAGTAGAATGTCAGGTATAAATGCTTATCCTGATATTCGATTTCGTTGACGTAAATCTCATATTCGCCAATTGTGAAGACAAGACCGCGAATCAAATTTACGGACTCCATTGGTATATCCGTATCAAAGAGTGCTTGCACTGCGTTGTCCAGTGCGGAATCCATATATTTGTCGGTCATTGTGATTGGCGCGGCACATTGGGAATCATCTGTTGTGATGTCTTCGATTGCGACTTCACCGCCCAAATCAACATTGGAAGATTCTTGTGACATGGGTGCGACACCGACAATCATCAGGTCATCGTTTGTTGAGGGAACTGCAACATCGCCGTCCAGCTGCGTTGCGGCAGAGTCCACGGGGGCAGGGACAACGCCGTCTGTGATTGGTGATTCGCCGAACTGACAGCCGTTCAGAGATGCGGAAAGCAAAGTCGAAAGCGCAATGGCATAGATAGGCTTTGCGTGGTTTTTCAAAGGTTTCAGTTCCATAGAGATACCTCCTTATTCAAGTTGTGTGAAAATGTCTTTCTGCATTCAGTATACAAAAAAGGCGGTGCATTGTCAAGATACGTGGAAAGATATTTTTTAGTTACATCGAAAAGGAAGATTTTTCCTAAATTGATTTCTTTGCCCGCGCAACCGTAATGCCGTCCAGCGTGCAGACCGTCAGCGCTTCTGTTTCCTGCGGCGCATCCCCTGCATTCAAAAATACATACAGCACATCTTCCCGCACTTCGCCCGCGCACAGCGCCTCATACGCCTGCTGTGCATATGCCGCCATGCTGTCATAATCTGAACGTGCAATATAAAACGAGCTCATACGCATATGATGATGATACGCAAAGTATCCCATCGACATATAGAGTTCCCGATATCCGATAAAATTCTTCGGCAGCGGCAGGAACAATATCTCCTCTGCCCCATCAGCCAGCGCTTCCCATGCCGCATCTTTCAGCGGTGATTCATAGACAATCGTATCTGCGTACTTTTCATGTTTACTGCGCAGCGTATCCCGCAAGTCGAAAATCTGCATTCCACAGCAGAAAACCGTCAGACACAGCGCAGTCTTTTTCGGCTGCATCCGCGAAAGCAAATAAAATACCCCAAAGTAAATCAAATAGTCCAGCACCCAGATGAATCGTCCGCCGGAACGGAAAATACTCAGCAAATTCGTAATAAACGCAGGATACGGAATCGTGAACAGCACATTCGCATTCAAAGTGACCTTCGGACTGACTGCCAGAATCCCTGTCAGCAATGCCGTCACGCCAACGCCAATCAGAAGCGGGCGTTTTTCCCGCAGATGCTTGCGAACGCCTACAAAACCCGTTTTTTCCGCCCACGCACACAGGACACCGATACTCAGCACACAGCCCAACAGAATGCCAAAGCCCAGAAAGCCGTAGCCCTCCCCTTGTCCATCCAGAATATTCATCGGTTTGAGGAATTTGCTGAGTGATTTCGGATTGAACAGCGTATTGAGGTTGGAACTGAACTTGCCAAGCCCGCCGCCCGCATAACTCCCCTCTCCGACAAATGCACCCAGACAGAACAGCGTCAGCAGGACGGATGCCGTTGCACTTGCCACTGAACACAGCGCATAACGCCATTTTTTCGTCAGAAGCACATCGTGCAGAAGTGCGCCGCACATCAGCAAAAACACCATCGGCGCAAAATACATCTGCACCAACACCGCAATCGCCGCAAGCACTGCCCAAAGTACAGACGGTGTCCACCAGTGCTTCCATTTTCTGTGCTGATACGCCCAAAGACACATTCCCGCCAGAATCACCCAATGTCCCGCCAAGGCTTCATGGTGATAGATGCGGTCAAGCAGCGGCGGCGAAAGCACAAAACAAAAGCTTCCTGCAAGACAAAACAATGGATTGCGGCTGCACTTTTCCAGCAGAAGCACCGCGAAAAATCCCGTCAAGCCAAAAGAACACACGCCCCAGATACCAAGATACTGAAATGTGGCAGGCAGAAGCGCCGAAAACGGCTTGAACAGCAGTGCCAGCAGCGGAATGCAGTCCAGATACATACAGGAAAGCTGTCCTGTACTGGAAACACCTTCCAGCAAACCAATGGGAAATGTCCAGTCGGTTTGACGGTAGTACAGCCAGCCCATATAATGCTGTGTGAGGTCGCCGCCTGCAAACAGCCAGTCATCATATGTCGGGTCAATGATGCGGATACCGTACACAAAACAGAATGTGAGGATGCCAAACAGCATCCCCACAATTGGTAACATATGATTTTGCGTGATTTTTCTCATAAATCAATTGCCTTTCTTCAGATTGGCAGCCTGCTTTCTGCGTTTACGCTGCTGCTTATAGCGAATGAAGAAGATTATGCACAGAATGAAGTAAATAATTGTCAGTACCAGCGCGATTTTCAGAGAGCCTGTCAGATAACCTGAACCGAAATAATCAGGAATGATGCTCAGATTGTACTTCCAGAAGTTCCGTTCCACATTGGAAGCCGCCAGCAAATCCATAGAAGCCAGCGTTTCGCCGGAAAATTTCAGTTGGATCGTGCCAAGCTTGTCACCAACATGAACAGGTGCCTGAACATCTTCTTCCACGGTAATGATACGCTGAATGGATTCCATGGAAGTCACGTCAGACCAAATGCAGGAATAACCGGCGGAAGGCTTCACGATCACATAGTTGCTGCCTTCTGCATTTTTCACTTCGATTTCAGTAATCTCGTCGTTTTCGGTCAGCAGATCCTGATAGGTAAGATGGTCATATGCCCAGTTGACAATATTACGCGCATCTTCGAGATGATAGAAGTGCTGTTCCTCGTTTTCGTCGTACAGCGGCGATTTCAGGCAGACCAGAAGATAGTTGTTGCCATCGCGGGAAGCCTTGCAGCAGATGTTTCTGCCTGCTTCCTGCAAATTGCCTGTTTTGATGCCGCGCACACCGACACAATAATAAGGGTCATCCTCATCGGTCATGGTGTTGGAATGTACCCAGTGCCATTCTTCCTTGCCTGCGGCGGTGTAATCAATTGCACAAGCGATGGTTTCGAAACGCGGCACTTTCATGGCGTACTGCAACAGTTTCATAAGGTCGTGTGCGGTAGTCAGCTGACGCGCACTGTAAAGACCTGTCGCATTGGTGAAGCGGGTATCCTTCATGCCGATTTCGGCAGCTTTTGCATTCATTTTTTCCACGAAAGCATCTTCACTGCCGTCGCCGAAATGGTTAGCAAGCATGACGGATGCTTCGCAGGAAGAAGTCAGCATCATTGCATAAAGCAATGCTTCCACGCTGAGGGTATCGTCTGCACTGATGTCCGCATAACGCAGGTCGGTCGGATTCTCGTATTCATCGAATGGTGCGAACATTTCTTCTGTGGCTGTAATGTTCACGCCGCTGATATCTTCGCAGTTTTCCAGCACAATGACGGCTGTCATAATCTGTGCAAGGGCGGCGGGTGTTTGCTTCATGTCCGCGTTTTTCTCATAAACGATCGTATTTGTGTCCATATTCAGGAGCACAGCCGATTCGCTGGTGACAATACAGTTTGGCGTAAAGACCAATGCATTGACATCCATCTTCGGGAAGGCAGCCATGCACAGCACGGCAGTGAGAAAAACGGTAAGGATACGTTTCATCATGGTGGTTCACTCCTGTAGCTTGCAAAAGTCGATAAAAAAAACATCATATCTATTATAGCAGAAAAGCGTAGAAAAGGGAAGCCCTTTTTCAAATTTTTTGCAGGAAAATTTTGTCGGAACAGTTCGCTAAATAAAAAATATTTATCTGGCGTGCATCAAAACGCCACGTATCTTTGTGTAGTAAACAGAAGAATTCTTCACATGAACGAAAGGGGGTGCGTTTATGCCGCTGCCAATGCAGAATTTAGCACTCTATGCATTTGAACAATATGGCGATATGCTCTTGCAGTATGCCTGCTGCTGTACGGGAAACCGCGCAGAAGCGGAAGATATCGTGCAGGACGTTCTGCTTTCGCTCCATACTTCCCCGCCCGTTCTGCATCAGAATGATGCGGAAGCCCATCTGCGGGCATGGCTTCTCTGCGCCGTCCGCAGCCGCGCCCGCAACTTCCACAAAAGTTGGTGGAAACGCAAACGCATTGCGGAGGAAGATGCGCAGAATGCAATGCCGTCTGTGCCATCGCCCGAAGCGAATGCAGACGTAGAACAAATGCTGAATGCACTGCCGCCAAAATATGCAAGCGTACTGTATCTTTATTATGTGCAGCAGTATTCCACAGCGGAAATTGCGAAGATACAGCAAAAAAATGAAAGCACGATTCGTTCGCAGATACAGCGCGGCAAGAAACGGCTGCATGATTTGTTATCGAGTGAGGAGGAATCAACATGACTGAAAAGGAATTTCAGGAAAAAATCCAGCGTATCGAATGGACAGGCGCACAGCGGCGTGTCATTCGCCAACAGCTGCAAGCGGTTACTGACCCATTTGCGGAGGAGATACGCCATGCAGAAGCGAAACCATCGCGGCAAGGCATCCGAATGCGGTATATCGGTGCATTTGCTGCTTTTGCGGTGACGATTGGTACGGCAGTATTTTTGCTGCTGCAAACGCCCACGCCCGTACCCGATGCGGGAGCAAACAAAACCGCTGAAAATTCGTCTGTTTCGCAGACAGACAATACGGACAGTCAAACGCAGAAGCCCGTCAGCCCTAGTTTTATCAAAGAAATAGCACCTGCTGTCTTTCAGGCAACGGCCACAGGTGAAACGGATACGCCGTCATTGTCACGCACGCCATTTCTCCCAAACAGCACGGAAAGTCACATTGTTCCTGTGAAAAACGGATGGTATACGTTAATGTACGGAAACGGGCAGTTATCCTATGCAGACCGCACCGAGGATACGGTTTCCGAAATCAAGGTCGGGGATGCCTACCAGAATCAATATGCGATTCTGGACATTGTATCTTACCATGATACGATATATGCGATTGCCAACCGCGGCGGACGATACGATGCAAATGCGGTGGTACTGCTGGAAATTCCGTATGACGGCGAAGAAAAGGAGATTGCCGTATTGGAAGACCGTCAGCAGGCAAGCAGCGGTATGATCATCCATCATCAGGGTGCATTCTGGGTGTCGCTTTCGCTGGATGATATCTGGGCAGGATATATTGAACACGGACAGGCGACAGAATGGAATCGGCAGCTTGGGTATTCGCTTTTGCATTATGACTGTGCGACACATGAGGTAACGACGCTTCTGCATGATTTGCACGACTCCACAGTGGATGGGCTTCTGGAAATCACGAAGCCGGAGCATTTGTATGGAGATGGTGAATATGTATATTTCAGCAAAAAGTCAGGAGATTGGCGGGAAGCGTTCAAGGAACACGGGCTGTTTCGCATTTCGGTGCGGACGGGTGCGATTGAGCAAATTCTGTTGAATATCGGTGATGTGGAAGATTTCTGTGTATGTGATGACAAGCTGCTTTGCTGCAAATATGACAGTACACGAAATGGAAATTGCATTATGCAGTATGATTTGAGAACGGGTGTAAAATCCTATTTTACGGAGCATTTCTATCATCAATGCAAATGCACGAAAGACATGGTGGTGCTGAGTTATACGAATGACGGAAATAGTATTGCAGATATATATGGTTGGGATGGGGAGCTGGTGCAGAGTGTGCCGTTGTGTGTTGATGAAGCGCCGACGCGATATGGGGCGGCATTTGATGACACGTTTCTTTACAGAATATTTTATAATGCAACAGAATATGCGCCGCTGACGGAAGTACTTGCGGGAAATGCAGTGAAGTGGAAAGCATTTCCCATGCCTGAATCGTGAGAAAAAAAGGCTCAAAAGGAAGTTGCTCCGTAACGATCCGGCTATGCACGCGAAGCGAAATGAAAGTTTTACTCGATTTTTTTCAAAAAATCGCAGAGTCCAGAGGCAGAGCCTCTGGTCCCCAACAGACTGCAAGCAGTCTGCTCCGCAGAGCGCGAAACTCCCCTTTCGTCCTATTGAATCAGGAGGGGGTTCCCCCCATGCAGTTCCCGACAAAAGCGGCTATACACCAGAAACAATATGCACATAAAGAAAAGGCAGAAGGAACGCAGTTTTTCGCGTTTCTTCCGCCTTATTGTCTTTATGACGGGTACTGCACTGGGGGCACCCCTTAATAGGGTTCCCCCACCCCCCCTCCTGATTCGTTGTAAGGAAACAGGGGTGTTTCGCGCTCTGCAATGCAGACTGCTTGCAGTCTGTTGGCGTCCAGAGGCGCTGCCTCTGGACTTCGCCAAAGGGAATGATTCCCTTTGGAATCCTCATGATTGAGTGCGGAATGCACTTTCATTCCAATATGCTATTTCGTGTGTACACATATCTGTGGGTACGGTATCTCAATTCCTGCTTCATCCAACGCTTTCTTCGATACCTCCAAAAGCCGCGCCTTTGCCGCAAAATAATCCTCCGCCTTAACCCACGCATATAATGACAGCGAAATCCCACTCTCCCCATGCTCCGTCATGGATACAAACGCCGTGGGCTTCTGCTGTACCATCTTCTCCATACCCACTGCCTTCAAAAGTACCTTCCTTGCCTCCGATACATCTGCTTGATACGAAATCGACAACGGTGTCTCAACACGCACCGTCCCACGCTTCGTCAGATTTATCACCCCGCCTGACGAAATCGTTCCGTTCGCAATATATATCGTGCGGTTGTCCAATGCCGTGAGCTGTGTATACAAAATCGACACCGATTCTACATAGCCCTCCTTGTCCCCCACAATGATATAATCACCAACTGCGAATAATTTCGCAAACAATATGATAAACCCGCCCGCAACATTCGAAAGACTGTTTTGCAGCGCAAGTCCTACCGCAAGTCCTGCCGCACCTACTACCGTAATGATACTGGTCATCGGTACGCCCGCGATAGACAAACAAATGATAATCAACAGCGTGTAAAGCAGAATCCTGCCAAGCGAATGCCCGAACGATGTCGCCGTACCTTGCAGTTTTGCACGCTTTATCGCAAAATGCACAACCTTCGAAAGCAATTTTGCAAGCAGCATCCCAATGATAAATACAACCAGCGCAACAACCAGTGTCGGCAAAAATGCTACAAACTGTTCAAGCATCGTAGCAAACAGCCCTGTGGTCTGCTGAATGGCTTCTTCTCCGCTTGCAATGTAGTCAGCGGGCGTTTCAAGAAGCATCATCATCTGCTTTCTCCTTCTTCTTTTTGACTTTCTTCGGCTTTTCAGGCATTTCCTCGACATCCTCCTTGACTACACGCCGCTTTTTGCGGGTGTCCTTCAATGGGATGATATCATCAAACACCGCATAGTATTTCACAGGCACATATCGGTTCAGATGACATTTTCCAAAATACCACTCCTGAAATTTGCAGACAGTCATCAAATCTTCGAAAAAGGCGTGCACTTCAAGACGCTGCATCGTATCCACGCGAAGACAATCCTTCAGTGATGCGGGCGGTTCGTGTGTGAGAATGTAATCTACCGTATTATCATGCTTTTTGAGGTTTTCCGTTGCCGCAACGATTTCCTGACAGGTCGGCTGTTCACGCTCCCACCAGTTTTCTGCCGTGCGAAACTCGAAATCCTGACTGTGTCCGCCGCCAAACGTGAAAAACTTCTTGCCGCAGATGGTGTAAATCTGTCCGCGCATCAGATGCACAAGATTCGGCGCGATCACACGCGCTGTACCGCCGTTCCACTCCTGCGTGGGGTATTTTTCCAGTAAATCAAAGTTTTCATGGCATCCGTCCAGAAAACAGACAGTGAAATGCAAGTCCTGCAATTTGCGGCGAATCTTCTGTTCTTTCTTGGAATCATCCCAGAAGAACCCGAAATCCCCACATACAATCACAAAATCATTTTCAGTGGCTTTTTTGAGAATGGGTGACTGAAACCGCAGCAGATCGCCATGCGTGTCACCAGTGATATAAACCATGCGTTTCTCCTTTTATGCCTGCGGCGTATCTGCGGTATCGTCAGCAGATGCGTTTGTTTTCGCAATCAGTTCTTCTTCCGTGAGAATCTCGATGCCGAGTTCCTGCGCTTTTGTCAGCTTACTGCCCGCATCTTCACCCGCTACGACAAAATCTGTTTTCTTCGACACCGAACCCGAAACCTTACCGCCGAAAGATTCAATGAGTGCTTTCGCTTCATCACGTTTCAGCGTGGGCAGAGTGCCCGTCAGGACGAAGGTTTTTCCCGCAAAGCGATTATCGCCCGTTGATTTTTTCTCGTACTGCATCTCGACACCATTCGCAAGCAGCGTATCGACCAGCTTCGCAAATGTCGCATCTGCAAATGTTTCCGACACAGCTTGAGCCATGATATCCCCAAAGCCGTCAATCGCGGCAATGTCTGCGGCGGATGCACTGCGAATGGCATCGAGTGAACCGAATGTTTCACAGAGAAGTGTAGCAGTGCTTTGCCCGATGGTGCGAATGCCGAGCGCGGCAATGACATGGTCAAGCGGCTGTTTCTTGGAGGCTTCGATTGCGGCAAGCAGATTCTCTGCCGATTTGGACTTGAAGCCTTCGAGCGAGAGAAGCTGTTCTTTGGTGAGGGTATAGAGGTCGGCGGGAGAGGAAATCAGATGATTTTCCAGCAATTGCTGTACAATGGCAGGGCCAAGGCCATCAATATTCATCGCACCTTTCGATGCAAAATGCACGATAGAACGGAAAATCTGTGCGGGACAGGCAGGGTTGAAGCATCGGACAGCGGCGGCATCGGCATCACGGGAAACAGGTGCGCCGCAGACAGGACATTCTGTTGGCAGTGTATACGGCACGCTTCCCGCTTCATGTGACACGCTTGCCAACACTTCGGGAATGATTTCGCCCGCCTTGCGCACAGTAATCGTATCGCCAACACGGATATCCTTATCGGAAATGAACTGCTGATTGTGCAGAACAGCACGCGAAACGCTCGTACCTGCAAGCGTAATCGAGTCAAACACGGCAACGGGTGTCAGCACGCCCGTTCTGCCGACTTGTACCTCAATGGAAAGCAGTCTGGTTTGTTTTTCTTCGGGCGGATACTTGTATGCGACTGCCCATTTCGGATATTTCGCAGTAGCACCGAGTGTTTCACGCTGAGCGAGGTTGTCCGTTTTGATGACAACACCGTCAATATCGAATGCATAGCCGCCGCGGTCTGCACCGATTTTTGCAATTTCCGCACGCACGGCATCGACATCGGGCGGGCAAAGCGTATATGGAATGGTCGGGAATCCAAGCTTTTTGAGGTAGTCGATGGATTCGGAATGACAGGTGAACGTCATGCCCTCCACGCGCTGCACATTGAAAATGAAAATGTCAAGACGGCGCTGTGCCGTAATTTTCGAATCTTTCTGCCGCAGAGAACCCGCCGCAGCATTGCGCGGATTTTTGAAGGGTTCTTCGCCTGCCGCCTCCTGCATTGCCGAAAGACGGTCAAAAGACGCACGCGGCATATACACTTCACCGCGTACCTCCAAAAACGGCGGCGCATTTTTCAGTTTCAGCGGAATGGAACGGATGGTTTTGAGGTTCGCGGTGACATTTTCGCCGACAAAGCCGTCGCCGCGTGTGGAACCACGCACCAGAATACCGTTTTCATACTCCAAAGATACTGACAAGCCGTCAATTTTCGGTTCGACCGTGAAGCGCGGTTCAGAAACGGTTTCTGCGGTATGCTGCAAGAAAGCATCGACCTGTTCGAACGAAAAAACGTCCTGCAAGCTAGCCATCTGCACGGTATGCGTCACCTTTTCAAATTTGCCTGATGCAACACCCTGTACACGCTGTGTCGGAGAATCCGCAGAAAGCAGTGCGGGAAATTCCGCTTCCAGTGCTTTCAGTTCGTTCATCATTGCATCGTATTCGTAGTCCTCCACGGAGGGGGCATCGAGGTCGTAGTAGTCGTGCGCGAGTTTTGTAAGAATTTGCGTAAGTTCAGCGACTCTTGCCGCTGCTTCCTGCTGTGTCATGTCAGAATGCTCCTTTCAGGCGGGCAGATATGCACAAAACCGCGTGTGCAGAGCCTCCGCCCACGCGGTTTCAGTCATATCGGAATCCGCTTTTAGTTTGGTATGCCGCAGCATCCGCCGCAGGAACAGGAATTTTCTGCTGTCGTTTCCGTACCGAATACATCGGCAGTCTGCGGCAGGAACTGTTCTGTCGGGAATGAAATGCGGCTGAAAATTTCACAGGGCGAATCGGTTTCGCCCGAACAGGATTTGCTTGGAACGGTGTACGGCATGGCGGAAACCATCATTGTGACGGGACGTGTCAATTCCACCACGGAGAACACACCAAGCGTCAGGACAACTGCCCGTTTGCGGCAGCAGCCCGATTCTTCCTGATTTTGACAGAGATTCACGATTTTCGTTTCCAGTGCGATCGGGTCAACACACTGACAAACGGCAGTCGGAAGGTTCACCACATCGCAGCAGCGGTTTGTTTCACCAATATGTGTGCCGTTGCTGGAAAATGTTTTGGTGTTCGATTCACTGCCATAGAGAATGACCGATTTTGCTGCCGTTGCGTAGCCGTGCATCACGGTCGGCGCATCGCAGGCGCGGTCATAACAAAGCAATTCGATCCCGAACGTATAGGTGAGGTCTACGGAATAATATCCGCGGTGAAACGGAATCGGTTCCACATTGATGCAAATGCTGTCAATGGTCACACAGCGCGTCTTGACCAGCGTGCAGTGCGTGGGCAATTCTTCACCGTTTTCCAGCATCACCTGCACATTTGTAATGCAGTCCTTGTCGGAACAACTGTCAAATACCCGTTCCGCTTTAATAGGAACATAGGTAGGCGTGCTGCAAGTTTCCTCATTCATGGGAATGCCTCCTGAATCCAAAGGTAGATGCGAAACGCATCTTCCGTACAGTGTATTCAGGCAGGCTGCGAATTGTTCATCTATCAGGTATTTTTATCGACCTGATGGAACTGTTTCAGATTGCCGATTTTCTCGTTGCGTTCTTCGAGTACCTTCTCGACATCTGCCCAGTCAAGTCCCTGATTTGCAGCAAGCACCATGACATGATACAGCAGGTCATTGATTTCATTTTTCAGTTCATCATTGTCGCCGTTCTTTGCAGCAATGACGGTTTCGGTCGCTTCTTCGCCGACTTTCTTGCAGATTTTGTCTACACCCTTGTCAAACAGATAGGCGGTGTAGGAATTTTCCTGCGCCTGACCTGCTTCAAATGCGGCTTTGCGTGCCTTGATGACTTCAAAAATTTCCTGATAAACGGTCATTTTTCGATATCCTCCTCAGAATACATTTCCTTGAAAAAGCAGCTATACGAACCTGTATGGCAGGCAACACCGGTCTGACGTACATTGACAAGCAAGGTATCATCATCGCAGTCTGCGTAGATGGACACGACCTGCTGAATGTGACCGGATGTTGCACCCTTATTCCAGTATTCCTGCCGTGAACGGCTCCAGAACCATGTGGTACCGGTCTCAAGCGTGCGCTTCAGGCTCTCCTTGTTCATGTATGCGAGCATCAGCACGGTTTTTGTATCGACCTCATAGCAAATGGCTGGAATCAGTTCGCCCTTTTGAAAATAACGGTCGAGGTCGTTCAAATCGACTTTAATCATTGTATTTCCTTTCGTCAGCGCATGATGATGCCCTTGCTGCGGCAGTCGGCTTTGACCTGTGGAATGGTCAGTTCACCGAAATGGAACAGCGATGCGGCAAGTGCCGCCGTGGCATCGGTTTCTTCAAATACCGTGGCAAAATCGGAAAGTTTTCCCGCACCGCCGCTGGCAATGACGGGAATCGTCACGCGGGCACAAACGGCTTTCAGCATTTCGAGGTCAAAGCCGCCGCGCACACCGTCTGTGTCGATGGAATTGAGGCAGATTTCGCCCGCACCGCGGCGCTGGACTTCCTGCACCCATTCCAGCAAATCAACGTGCATATCAATTCTGCCGCCGTTTGCAAAGACTGTGTAGCCGCCCTTGCCGTCGCGTTTGGCATCAATGCCGACCACGATGCACTGCGAGCCGAAAATCTCTGCACCTTCCGAAATCAGGGCAGGATTTTTGACGGCACTGGAATTGATGCTGATTTTGTCCGCACCTGCACGCAATGTTTCGCGCATATCCTCCACGGTGGAAATGCCGCCGCCGACCGTCAGCGGGACAAACACCTGCTTTGCGGTTTCGCGGACAACATCAAGAAACGTACCGCGTCCCTCATGGGAAGCGACAATGTCATAAAATACGAGTTCGTCTGCGCCCTGACGGTTATACTCCGCAGCACAGGCAACGGGGTCGCCGACATCCTTGACCCCTTCAAAATTCACGCCCTTGACGACCTTTCCGTGCCGTACATCAAGGCATGGGATGATTCGTTTTGCAAGCATTTTGTACTCCTTTGATGGTGCAGATTATTCTTCGGCAGATGCGTAAGTGATGGCTTCTTTGAGACTGAGCGTGCCCTGATAGATACTCTTGCCGCAAATCGTGCCGTACAGACCAAGCGTTTTGCAGGCGATGATATCATCCATCGTATGCACACCACCGCTGGCAATGATATTGCACTGACGGTTGGTGGCGCAGGCAAGCAGACCAAGCTGCTGGGTATTGACACCCGAAAGCGTGCCGTCCTTGGAGATATCCGTAAAGATGAAGTAGCGCACGCCGACTTCCATCATTTTGTTCGCAAGGTCGATGTAATTCACATCGGAAGTTTCAAGCCAGCCCTCGGTCGCAACCATGCCGTTTTTCGCATCAATGCCGACTACGATTTTCTCACTGCCGTATTTCTGCACGGCATCGGCAACAAGCTGCGGATTTTTGAGTGCAGCAGAACCAAGAATCACACGGGAAATGCCCATGCCGAAATAAGCTTCAATGGTTTCCAGACTGCGGATGCCGCCGCCGAGTTCGACTTTAAGGTTCGTGTGCTTGGCAACATTCGTGTAAATGTCCGTATTGACAGGTTTTCCTTCTTTTGCGCCGTCCAGATCGACCATGTGGATCCATTCCGCACCGTCTGCTTCAAACTGCTTTGCGGTTTCGAGCGGGTCTGCGGCAACCTGTGATGCGGTAGCGTAATCGCCCTGCACAAGGCGCACGCATTTTCCCTTGTGAATGTCAATGGCGGGTAAAATAATCATTTTGCGAGTCCTCCGAAGTTTCTGAGCATTTGCAGTCCTTTTTCGCCCGATTTTTCGGGATGGAACTGCGCACCGTAAACGAATTTGCCGTCGGTAATCAATGCAGGAATCTTGCCGTCATAATCGGCATATGCCACGACATTTTCGGGCTTGCAGAATCCCTGATAGGAATGGACAAAATACGTATACACAGGCATTTTGATGTCTTTCAGCAGAGGGCAGTCAGGCTGTGTGACTTCGAGTTCATTCCAGCCCATATGCGGAATGATGACACGCTTGGAGGGAATGCGATGTACCTCACCTGCAATCAGAGAAAGTCCTTTGCAAGGTGCGACTTCATCGCTTTCCTCCAACAGCATCTGCATTCCCAGACAAATGCCCAGCAGTGGTTTCTGCTTGGCGCAGGTCAGAATGGTGTCCACGAGTCCGCTTGCATGAAGCATTTCCATAGCGGCAGGAAATGCCCCGACACCCGGCAGAATCAATGCATCTGCGGCAAGCAGGTCGTCTGCCGATTTGGTCAGCTTGTGTTCAAGATCCAGAAATTTCAGCGCATTGCAAACCGAAAAGAGGTTGCCTGCACCGTAATCAATGACAGCGATCATCAGAGCGCTCCTTTCGTCGAAAGTACCGTACCGTCTTCATTTTCACGGACTGCCATTTTGAGCGCATGGGCAAATGCCTTGAACAGCGCTTCGCATTTATGGTGGTCATTTGCGCCATACATCATATTGAGGTGGAGCGTGATGCCCGCATTGACAGCGACTGCACGGAAAAATTCTTCGGTCAGACAGGCATCATAACTGCCGATCATCTGATTGGTGAAGCTGCCCTGAAAGACCAGAAACGGACGGTTGGAAAGGTCAAGCGCACAGAATGAAAGTGCTTCATCCATCGGAATGTAGGCACTGCCATAGCGGGCAATGCCGGCTTTGTCGCCGAGTGCCTTGGCGAGTGCCTGTCCCAGCACAATGCCCGTATCTTCGACACTGTGATGCGCATCCACTTCCAGATCGCCGTCACAGACGATTTCCATCGAGATACCGCTGTGACGGGAAAGCGCTGTCAGCATATGGTCGAAAAAGCCAATGCCTGTGCAAATTTTACTTTCGCCTTTGCCATCCAGTGTGACAGAAACGGTGATTTGGGTTTCTTTGGTATTACGGGAAATGGTGGCAGAACGCATAGTTGCCTCCTTTGTCAGTCGGGTTTGAGGATATTTTCAAGTGCTGTCAGGAGAAGTGTTTGTTCACGGCGCGAACCTGCACAAATGCGCAGTCCCTCCGCGAAGCATCGCACGGCAATGCCCTCCTTGGCAAGCGATTCATAAATTTCATGTGCATAGGCAGTTTTTACGAAAATGAAATTGGTGCGCGGCGGGAAAACGGATTCCAACACATCGGGATAGCGGCGAACGAGGTCGCTGACGGCGGTGTAAAGCCGCTGTGTCTGCACCACGATTTCATCACGGCAATGCTGGAGCAATGCTTGCTCCGAAAGAACAGTTTCCGCAATCATCTGACTGATACTGTCGCAGTTGTATGGCGATTTTGCGGCGCGAAGCAAAGCGGTCAGCTTCGGGTTCGCCACGGCAAAGCCCATACGCACGGAAGCAAGACCAATCGCCTTGGAGCAAGTGCGCAGAACAATGAGATTTTCGTAGTCCTTCACCCAAGTGATGACACTTTCATCCCAGAAGTCCATATAGGCTTCGTCCATGATGACCATGCATGGCACGCTTTCCAGCAAACGCTTGACATCTGCACGGGTAATGCCGAGAGAGGTCGGGTTGCAGGGGTTGGAGAACATGACGGCATCTGCATCCTGACAAGCGGCAATCAGCGCATCCATGTCAATCTGGAGATTTGATTTTTTCGGCACGACTTCCACATTCACTTCAGAGAGTGCCGCATAAAAACGGTACATCGAAAAATCATGGGAAACGGTGACAAGTTTACCGCCCTTGGGCAGAAGCGCATTTTCCAATACGCCGATAATCTCATCCGAACCGTTTCCTGCGGTGACGCAGTTGGTCGGGATGCCATAATATCTTGCAAATGCGTTGATAACGCCGTTGGCAAGCGGGTCGGGATAGCGGTTGAAGTCGATTTGTTCAAGCTTGTCTGCCAGTTTGGCTTTCAGAACGCTTGGCAAATCAAAATAGGATTCATTCGCGTCCAGCCGCACGGAATAACTGCCCGTAATCGGGTCATAAGGCGTGAGCGATGTGAGTTTTTCAGGTAAATTCATGCAATTCTCCTTTGCGGGCATCACTCAAAGCGAACAGCAATGGCATTGGCGTGTGCCGTCAAGCCCTCTCTGTTTGCGATGCAAAGGATGTCATCCTTGGCTTCCCGCAGAGCATTTTCGGTATAGTAAATATAGCTGGAACGCTTGACAAAGCTGTAAACAGACAGCGGCGAGAAGAATCTTGCCGTACCCGATGTCGGAAGAACGTGGTTCGGGCCTGCGTAGTAATCGCCAAGCGGTTCGGAAGCGTAAGCACCGAGGAACACAGAGCCTGCATTATCAAGCTTTCCGATGTATTCCAGCGGATTTTCCATCAGCACTTCAAGGTGTTCGGGAGCAACTTCATTTGCCATCGCAACTGCCTGTGCGGGGCTGTCGCAAATGAGAATCGCGCCGTAATTTGCCAGCGATTTCTCGATGATTTCCTTACGGGAGAGCATAGCCATCTGACGGTCGATTTCAGCGAGCGTTTCGTTGGCGATGCGCTCAGAAGTGGTGACGAGAATCGCAGAAGCCAGCACATCGTGCTCTGCCTGCGACATCAGGTCTGCGGCAATGTACTTCGGATTTGCCGTATCATCTGCCATAACCAGAATCTCACTCGGGCCTGCCACCATGTCGATATCGACAACACCGTACAGCAGACGCTTTGCCGTTGCAACGAAAATATTGCCGGGGCCAACGATTTTATCCACACGCGGAATGGAATCGGTGCCGTAAGCGAGTGCAGCAATTGCCTGTGCGCCGCCCATGAGGAACACGCGATCAACACCGCAAAGCGATGCTGCTACGAGAATATCGGGGTTCGGCTTACCGTCTTTTCCGGGAGGCGTGACCATAATCAATTCCTGAACACCTGCAATTTTTGCAGGAATTGCGTTCATCAGCACAGAGGACGGATATGCCGCCGTGCCGCCGGGAACATACAGACCGACACGCGCCAGTCCACGCAGACGCTGTCCCATAATGACACCGTCCTCACGGGCATTCGTAAAGCCCTGTTCCTTCTGACGATTGTGGAAATCAGCAATGTTTTCGATGGCATTCAGCAATGCCACAACGAATTTTTCGTCAGCTTCTTCCAGTGCCTTGGAGATGGTTTCACTGTCCACCTCAAAGCATTCAGGGCATTTGCCGTCAAATTTTTCGGTGTATGCACGGACTGCGGCATCGCCGTTTTTGCGGACATCATCGAGAATAGTAGTGACAGTTTCGACCACTTTCGGGTCAGGGGCAGCGCTTCTTTCACGCAGAGATGCAAAAAATGCAGTTTCTTCTGTGCCGTTGCAGCGAATCAGTTTCATATGCGGTTCCTCCGTATTCCGTTTATTTTTGATTTGTAAAATAGTTTTCAATTTGTGAAAGCAGCGTTTCTACTTCATTTTGGCGAAGCTTCATGCTGACAGTGTTGGCAATCAGCCGTGCAGAAATCTTGCAGACATCCTCGTAGACTTCCAGACCGTTTTCCTTCAAGGTCGTGCCTGTTTCCACAATATCCACGATACCGTCCGAAAGTTCCAGCAGCGGTGCAAGCTCCACAGAGCCTTCGATTTTCACGATTTCCACATCCATCCCCTTGCCCTCAAAGAAATTGCGGGTGACATTGGGGTATTTGGTGGCAATGGTTTTCACGCCGAATCCGCTGTAAAAATCGGTGCCTTTCTTGACGGCAAGCGCAAACTTGCAGCGACCAAAGCCGAGGTCGAGCAATTCGTAGAATTTGCCCTGCATTTCAAGGATGGTGTCCTTGCCGACAACACCCAGATCGCAAACGCCGTGTTCAACATAGGTAATGACATCATTTGCCTTTGCCAGCACGACTTCCATGCTGCCGTCCCCAATCGGGAGAATCAGGCGGCGGCCTTTTTCGTGAACGGCGGTGCAGTCATAACCGAGCTGTTCAAACAGCCCGACAGTATCTTTTTCCAGTCTGCCCTTTGTCAGAGCGATACGCAGTGGACGACTCATGATTTTCTCCTTTATTCTATGAATGATACGCGGCGGTTACTGAATGCCTGCCTTGGAAATTTCAATCGGCAGAACGCTGTCAATGCCGTGTTCCAGCGCGTATTTTTTTGCATCTTCGAGTGTTTCCGAGAGCGAATGCTCCACGACAAGTCCTTTTGCACGCAGCGATTTTGCTGCTTCAATGGCATCGGCTTCGCAGCCCTTTGCTGCCCAGATCAGCACATTGCTGAGGGGCTGTCTTGCCGCAGGAACGTCTTCTCTCTGCTTGCTCAACACTTTCACCACAGCGTCAATATTCACGGCAAAACCTGTTGCGGGAACATCATAGCCGAATTCTGCGATCAGCTTGTCGTATCTGCCGCCGGAAAGCACTTCTTCGCCATAGCCGGAAAGATAGCCGCGAAGAATCATGCCGGTGTAGTAATCGGTGCGGTGAATCATGCCAAGATCCACAGTAACGTGTTCTTTTCCTGCAAACTGCGTGACCGACTGCCAGAGTGAATGCAGTTCTTCGAGAATCGCTGCAAAGCGTTCGCCTGTGCAGATGGCTGCTGCTTTGGCAAAGACTTCTTCGCCGCCAAACAGCCGCGGAAGCATCCGCAGTGCCTTGGTCGTTTCATTTTCGCCAAGTGTATCCAGCAGGTCATTGAGGGCAGGATAATTTTTCGCTTCAATGCAGCCGCGAATCGTATCCTTGATGTCATCAGAAGCATCAAGCTGTGCGGTCAGTTCGCGGAAAATTCCTGCATTTCCGAGTTCCAGTGTATATTCACTGCCGCAGGAGGAAAGTACCTCCACGGCTGCCGCAATGACTTCCAAGTCTGCCATGCGGCTGCTTGCGCCAATGAGTTCGATACCCGATTGCGTTACTTCATCGTCACGTCCCTTTAATGCAAGGGAAGAAACGTGAATGCTCTGATTATAGTACAGGCGAAGCGGAAGCGCCGCATCGCGCAGACGTGTCGCACAGACACGCGCAATCGGAACGGTGTTGTCTGGACGCAGTACCAGCAGTCTGCCCTTTGCATCGGTCAGCTTGTACATTCTTTCCTGCGGGAACGGCTGTGCCTGACGGTTGAACACATCGTAAAATTCGAGTGTCGGCGTAATGATTTCGCTGTAACCGCGGGCGGTAAACAGACCATGCAGGCGGTTTTCAAGCTGTCTGCGGAGGGTGCATTCGGCAAAGAGGGAATCTCTTGTGCCTTCTGGGGTAATCAGGTCAAATCGGTTCATAATCAAACTCCATTCTAATGGTATCAATCAGACGTTATTCGCAAGTGTTTCCACGGATTCAAAATCAGCAGTCATATCAATCGTTTTGTCAATCTCCCTTGTATCCGAATGAATCTTTCCTCTGAATGCGGGATCATCGTTGGTGCTCATACTGCCTGTGACATGGGCTGTTTTTGCTTCGGTATCCACATCTGCATGAATATCCAGCTTTGCACGGTCATTTTCGCCTGCAATCATGACACGGAGAATCAGGGGTTCGTCCATGCCGTCAAGCTGAATTGCGACATCGCGGTTACCATAAAGACCTGCATTCATCTTGACATCTATCGTGCCGTCATCATTGACCGTTGCCACGACAGCATCCGCATTGGAATACGACTGCGCGTTATTCGCAGAGCTCATATCGCCGCCGCTGATATCGGATGCTTGCGGTGTATAGGCAGTACCGTTCACGGTGAGCGCAATATGCGCGTTGAAATGGTCGGTTTTGCCGAAGTAGAACATCGCCCACGGATATGCAATCCAAGCGATACCTGCGAGAATCGCAATCACCAACAAACAAATAACCATTGTTTTGACTGCATTGCTTTTTTTCTTTTCAGCCATTTTTTACCATTCCTTTCAAATAGTGCTTGCAGAGAATTTTTCATTGGGAAGCTGCACGACCGTATCCACAGTTTTGATGATGTGGAAAGCAAGGCAGCATCAAATCGTACTGACAAAAGATTCCGGTCTGTTATACGGGTTCATGGAAATGACTTTGTCGATCAAGTAGTCACTCCATTTGATGCCGGAGAACAGAATGTGTTTCGGTTCTTCATTTGCGCTTGCTGTTCCCGTGAAATGTGCTTCTTTGGTTTCTGTATCCACATCCACATGAATATCAGATTTGATTGTTGCATTACATGAATAGGCGGTGACTTGCAGAACCAGCGGGGTTTCCATGCCGTCAATGCGAACGCTGACAGCGCGTCCACCATAGGTTCCCTTGTAAATCGTACAGTCGATCGAACCGTCATCGTTGATCGAGCAGAACGATGCACCGCTGATATCCGACTTCTTCGGAACATAAGGTTCGCCGTTTACGGTCAGAACTGCATGAAAATGGGTATGGGGAAGCGGGTTCAGATAATAACCGTAAATGGGATATGTTCCAAAAGCCAATACTGCGATGATCAACAGAACGATCACAATGCTTTTGAACGGTTTTTTCTTTTGGTTTTCAGACATTTTTACTTTCCTTCCTTTGATTAGATGTGTTTTCATGGAGTTTTTCAGCAGAACGCATCGTTCCGCAAGGGCAGCGGTATACTGTTCTGTGGAGCGGTCAGACTGCTGATCGAGTAATTTGATTCGGAGCGTCTTTCACTTTAGTGTGCTACCATGCTACTATGTTACCATATTACCACGGAAAAGTCAAGTCAGAACAGGGAAAGCTGATTGGATTTCGGAAGATTTCCCAAAGCCCCCAGATGGTCTAGTGTTTCAATTATGGATTTTGATGCACCGCTTTGCGACTGGAATTCATCCACAGAGATAAAATCGCCGTTTTGCGCAGTTTCGTAAAGCTTTTCGGCAGCCTTGCCGCCAATGCCGCTGATGGCACCGAACGGAATGCGCAGCTTGCCGTCCTCAATGAGATAATCGCACGCATGGGATTTATAAAGGTCAATCGGCAGGAAGTCGTAGCCGCGGGACATCATTTCGTTGACAATCAGAAGAATATCAAGCAAGTCGCCCTCTTTTTTGGAGCGCTCCTTGCCTTTTGCACGGAGTTCGTTGATTTTGCCGCGCACACCCGTAATGCCCTGCATCGCAATTTCCGCATCGAAATCATCGCCGCGGACGGAAAAATAGGTGGCGTAGTATTCCAGCGGCTTGTACAGCTTGAACCATCCCAGTTTAATGGCGGCAGTAACGTAAGCGGCGGCGTGGGCTTTCGGGAACATATACTTGATTTTCAGGCAGGAATCAATGTACCACTGCGGCACATTGTGGTCAAGCAGCATTTGAATGCGTTCGGGCGTGAAAGTTTTGGGTGCTTTGCCCTTTCGGGTATCCTCCATGATTTGGAACGCCTGCTTCGGTTCGACATTGTGATACAGCAGATACGTCATAATACTGTCACGGGTTCCGATAACGTCTGAAATGGTGCAGGTACCGTTCGCAATGAGTTCCTGTGCATTGCCCAGCCAAACGTCCGTGCCGTGCGAAAGCCCTGAAATTTGCAGGAAGTCGGAGAACAGCTTGGGTTTTGCATCCAACAGCATTCCGATCGTAAAGTTTGTGCCCATTTCCGGAATGCCAAGCGAACCGGTCTTGCAGTAAATTTCGTCCTCCGTGACACCCAGCACAGCACAGTCCGTACACATACGGAACACTTCGGGGTCGGTGGTAGGAACATCGGCAATTTTCATGCCTGTCAAATCTTCGAGATGCTTATAGAGTGTCGGGACAACGTGACCAAGTTCGTCCAGTTTTAATATCGTATCATGCAAAGAGTGGAAGTCGAAGTGCGTGGTGATGACGTTGGCTTCATCGTCACCGGGGTCACCCGGCTGCTGTACCGGCGTAAAATCGAAAATATCAAAATCTTCGGGAATAACGACCATTCCACCGGGGTGCTGACCTGTGGTTTTTTTCACGCCGACACATCCTGCCACCAGACGGTTGATTTCAGTTTCATTGACCTGAATGCCGCAGTCTTCCAGATAATGCTTGACGTAACCGTATGCGATTTTGTCCTGCACACCCGAAATCGTACCTGCCTTAAACACATTGGCTCTGCCGAACAATTCTTCAGTATAGCGGTGAGAACCTGTCTGATATTCACTGGAAAAATTCTGGTCGATATCAGGTGCTTTGTCGCCGTCGAACCCAAGGAAGGTTTCGAACGGAATGTCGTGCCCGTCGCGCTTCATGTCAATGTTGCAGTGCGGACAGTTTTTCGGCGGAAGGTCAAAGCCCGAACCGACCGAACCATCCTGAATGAATTCAGAGAATTTGCACTGCGGACAGACATAGTGCGGCATCAGCGGATTGACCTCCGAAATGCCCGCCATACTTGCCACAAAAGAAGAACCGACCGAACCACGCGAACCGACCATGTAGCCATGACGTTCAGATTCGGCAACGAGTTTCTGTGCAATCATGTACAACACCGAGAAACCGTGACGGCAAATGGAATCCAGTTCGCGGTCGAGGCGCTTCTGCACGATTTCAGGAAGTGGTTTTCCGTAAATGCTTTCAGCTTTTTCGGTGGTAATGCGAATCAAATCTTCCTCTGCACCGGGAATGGACGGCGTAAATGTCCCTTTCGGGATGGCGTGACAGCGGTCGATTTTGTCTGCAATGGCGTTGGTATTGGTCACGACCACTTCAAATGCGCGGTCTGCACCGAGATAATCGAATTCTTCCAGCATTTCGTCTGTGGTACGAAAATACAGCGGTGCCTGATTGGCAGTATCTTCGAAGCCGTTGCCCGATTGCAAAATCTGACGGTAGATGCCGTCTTTTTCGTCCATGAAATGCACATCACAGGTCGCTACAACAGGAATCCCGCACATATCACCGATTTCGAGGACTTTGCGGTTGTAGTTGCGCAAATCTTCTTCGGTCGAAGCGGTATACTTGTCACTGCGAATCATGAACGAGTTATTGGCAATGGGCTGAATTTCGAGGTAATCGTAGAATTTTGCGAGTTTGCAGAGTTCTTCATCTGATTTCCCGTCCACAATGGCGGTAAAGAGTTCGCCCGCTTCGCACGCACTGCCGTACAGTAAACCTTCACGATGCTGCATCAGCACGGACTTCGGAATCAACGGTTTCTTGTAAAAATAGTCGAGTTGGGAATATGATACCAGACGATAGAGGTTTTTCATGCCTGTCTGGTTCTTGGCAAGAATGATCTGGTGGAAGGATTTCAGCTTTTTGACATCAATATTCGGGAGTTTGGTGTTGAGTTCGCAGAGGTGTTCCAGATGAAAATCCCGAATCAGGCGCTCCATCAGGGCGAGATAGATTTTTGCAAGAATATACGCATCATCCGAGGCGTGGTGATGTTCAAATTTTCCGAGTTTGAGGAATTTTGCGACTTGGTCAAGCTTGTGGTGCGTCAGTTCGGGAATCATGCTGCGGCAGAGAATCAGCGTGTCAATGGTCGTAAACGGAAATGCGATATCGTGGCGCTGCATGACGGCGCGGATGAATGCGGTATCAAAAGCCGCATTGTGCGCAATCAAAACGGGCGTATCTCCGCAGAATTCCATAAACTGCCGCAAGGCATCGGCTTCGAGCGGCGCATCCTTGACGGTTTCATCCGAAATGTCAGTCAGTTCGGTAATTTTCTCTGGAATATGCATTTGGGGATTGACATAGGTATCGAAACTGTCGATGATACGCATTCCGCGCACCTTGACCGCACCGATTTCGGTCAGGCGGTCATTCTGTGACGAAAGTCCTGTGGTTTCCACGTCAAAGATGATGACTTCATCCTGCGGAGTACGGTTTTCTTCCGGGTTGTCGATGATCTTCAGGAGTTCGAGGTCGTTGACCACATAGGCTTCACAACCGTATATTACGCGAAAATCCTTCATTTTCGCGGTTGCATTCATTGCTTCGGGGAATGCCTGTACCACACCGTGGTCGGTGATGGCAACGGCGCGGTGTCCCCAGTCGTGCGCACGATTCACGAGTGCTTCCGCCGAATTGACGGCATCCATCGCGGACATATTCGTGTGCATATGGAGTTCCACGCGCTTGACGGGGGCATCATCGGTACGTTTTTCGGGCTTGTAGCTGTTGATGGCGGTCGGCTTCATGACAATGTCGTGGTCGTAATCATCATAAGCGACTACACCGTAAATCAGCAGAGATGCGCCCTTTTTGCATTCTTTTTCAGGGAAATCGGCAAGCTTTTGCTCATCGAGAAACATTTTGACCAGCACACTGCCCGTATAGTCTGTGACAGGAAATGTGAGGAGTGTTTTGCCGCTTTTGAGTGTTCGGCTGTCGATATCGCCAAACACTTCGACAGCGATAGACGATTTGCCGCCCGCACTCAGATTGCGGATGACCTCAGAAATGGCAGTCGGCTTTTCCTTGATCGGTCTGCCGTATATGACAGAAAGTGCGTCCTTATCAGGCATTTCGGGTGCAATCGGCTGCACATCGGGCGTCAGGTTGGAAATTGCCGAAAAAGCAGGTTGTTCCGGGGGCGGTGCTTCGGGCGGAACGAATCCGCGGTCAGGCGGAAGCGCCGCAAGCACTTCGGAAATCACAGCGGCATGGTCTTCTTCCGAAATATGCTGCTGTCCCGAAAATTCGACTGTCAGCGGAATGGAAAAAATCGTGCGGATGGCACGGGCAAGCTCTTCGCGGAAATGCGTCTGGTCAAGGATTTCCGCGCCGCCATGATGCAATGTAATGCGCAGTACGCTGTCCGTATAAATCAGTTCAGCTTCTTCGAGAAAACCGTTTATCATGGGCAAATCGCGGCGCAGCATCAGAAACAGGTCGGGCAGCACATCTACCGAAAAAGTTTCCGCAGGGTAACGGCAAAGCAGCCGCACCATCTGAATGGAGAAGCGGTCAGTCAATTCCGATTCCGCCGCAGTTAAATCTGCAAACGGAATGGGCGCATCGAAAGCGGTTTCAAAATATAAACGGGAACGGTCACTGTTGGAAAGAACGCGCTGAATTTTGCCATCCAGCACGTTCTCTGGTAATTTTTTGCCGTATTCCCGCAGAAATTCGCGTAAAGTCTGCGTCATGGCTTCGGGATGTCCTTTCTGTGTAAGAAGTTGTTTGCGCTCTGCGGAGCGTGACCAAAGACGCAGGCACTTACTCCATCTTCTCGATCTCAGCAAGAAGCGCAGGCACGATCTCCGATTCCGGAATCTTTCTGAGAATTTCTTCTCCCCTGAACAGCACCGCGCAGCCATCGCCGCCTGCAACGCCAATATCTGCCTCTCTTGCCTCTCCCGGCCCATTCACGACACAGCCCATTACCGCAACTTTGATATTCTTCTTGCACGAACGCAGTGCTTCTTCCACCGCATTCGCCGCCGCAATCAAATCAATGCGGGTTCTGCCGCAGGTCGGGCATGACACAAGCTGCACGCCCTCCCGCTTATCAATTGCCTTCAAAATGTCAATTGCTGCTTCAATTTCCTTTACAGGGTCAGCCGTCAGCGAAACACGGATGGTTTCACCAATGCCGTCACACAGCAATGAACCAATACCCGCCGCCGATTTGATGAGTCCCATGCGTGCCGTACCCGCTTCGGTCACACCCAGATGCAGCGGGTAATCACACTGTTCTGCCGCAAGACGATAACTTGCGATCATATTCTGCACATTCGAAGATTTGATGGAAATGACAATATCATGGAAATCGAACTGTTCCAGCAACGACGCATGATGCAGTGCACTTTCCACAAGTGCCTGCGGTGTCGGCGCACCGTATTTGCGAATCAGTTCCTTTTCCAGCGAACCCGAATTCACGCCAATGCGGATCGGAATGTTCTTTTCGCGGCATTTGTCCGCCACCGCCTTCACCCTGTCCATCGAACCGATGTTGCCGGGATTGATGCGGATTTTGTCAATACCCGCATCTGCAGCGGCAAGTGCCAGCTTGTAGTCAAAATGAATATCTGCGACCAGCGGAATCGAAACCGCTTCTTTGATTGCAGGAATGAGCGCAACTGCGTCCATATCGGGAATCGCGGCACGCAAGATCTCACAGCCTGCGGCTTCCAGCGCTTTCGCTTGCGCCACAGATGCCGCAATGTCATCCGAACGGGTATTCAGCATCGACTGAATATAGATATGGTTGCCGTCCAGCAGACAGTTGCCGACACGGACAGGATGCAGATTTCTCATGAAGATACGCTCCTTTTACTTCTGGAATATTTTGAGTACGTCCTGACAGGTCACCAGTACCATTAACAGCATCAGCAGTGCAAGACCGACAAAATGAATCGTGCCTTCCACTTTTGCAGGTACCTGCTTGCGGAAAATCGCCTCAATGAACAAAAACAGCAATCTGCCGCCATCGAGTGCGGGGAACGGGATCAGATTGAAAATACCAACATTGATCGTAATAAATGACATCAGGTCGAACAACGTCATGGCTTTTTCGCGGAGTGTCGTCTGCTGTTCCACATATTCCGTTGTGGTATCAATGACACCGACCACGCCCGAAAGGTCATGGAAGCCGTACTTGCCTGAAATCAGGTCAAACAGGGAAATCCAGATCAAACGTGCTGTCGATGCAGTTTCTTTGCAGGTATAACTCAGCACATTCAGCACGGATTTGTGCTGACCGTACACATAGAAATCCAGCCATCCTGTCGTTTCGGTATCGAAAAAGCGTACATCATTGATGGTAATGATCTCATCGCCGCGCTCAACCACCACTTCAAACGTGTCGCAGTCATCATTCTGAATGGCGTAGGAAATATCTTTTGCGGTGAAGATATGCATACCGTTGATTTCCACAATGCGGTCATCCACCTGCAAAAGCGCAGAGGACGAAGAAATATCCTTGCCTTCTGCATTGGTATGGAATTCAGAAATGGTCGTGGTCGTAATTGCCGTATCCAGACAGGTCGTGAGGATGATGAGGAAGAAACCGAGAATGATGTTCATGGTCGCACCTGCGACCGTTACCAGCATTCGCTTCCAGACGGCTTGCCGACGGAATGCGCGGGGGTCTTCGCTGTTTTCGTCCTCGCCTTCCATCGCGCAGTAGCCGCCGATGGGAAGCGCACGGAGGGAATATTTCGTCTCACCGCGTTTTTTCTGTTTCAGAAGCGGCCCCATGCCGATGGAAAACTCCAGCACGCGGATACCGCATTTTTTAGCAACAAAGAAATGACCGAGTTCATGCAGAAAAATAATAACACCAAAACAGAGAATCGCTGCGAGTACAGTGACAATGGGCATAGGTGGAAGCTCCTTTCGGGGAATCGGAAATCAAAGATTTGCCGCAACAAAATCGCGTGCGGCACGGTCTGCCTTGACGACATCTTCATAGCAGGTCAGCGGTGCGGAAGGAATTGCCGCAATGGATGCCGTGACCAGTTCGCCGATGCGCAGGAACGGGATTTTCTTTGCAAGGAATGCCGCAACGGCTGCTTCATTCGCACCGTTTGCGATGCAGGGGGCAGAACCGCCCATTTCGCTCGCCTTGATGCAGGCGGTGAGGCAATCGAAGGTATCGTAGTCGGGTTTTGCGAAGGTAAGCTGCCCGTAATCGGTCAGAGAAAGCGGTTTTGTCGGGCAGGGCAGACGGTCAGGATAAAGCAATGCATACTGAATCGGAATTTTCATATCAGGCACGCCCATCTGACCGATCATTGAATCGTCCTGATATACCACAGCCGAATGCAGGACGCTCTGACGATGCACGACAATTTCGATCTGGTCAGGTGCAAGGTCGAAAAGCCATCTTGCTTCGATGAATTCCAATCCCTTGTTCATGAGTGTGGCAGAGTCGATGGTGATTTTGTTGCCCATGCTCCAGTTCGGGTGATTGAGTGCCTGTTCCACGGTCGTATTCTGCAAGTCGGCTTTGGTCTTGCCGAAGAACGGCCCGCCTGATGCCGTCAGAATGATCTTCTTCAGTTGACTGCGCTTATTTCCCTGCAAACACTGGAAAATCGCAGAGTGTTCACTGTCTACGGGATAGATGGGAACGCCCTGCTTTGCAGCGGCATCCATGACCAGCGCACCGCCCGCAACCAGCGTTTCCTTATTCGCAAGGGCAAGTGGTTTTTTCGCATCAATCGCGGTCAGTGTCGGCAGCAAACCGACCATGCCGACCACGGAATTCAGCAGCATATCAGTAGAGCTGTGACGGGCAATTTCGCAAAGACCGTCCATGCCCGCAAGCACCTGACAGCCAAGTCCCGAAACAGCCTCTTTCAGCTCGGTATAACAGGATTCATCTGCAATGCAGACGAGTTCGGGGCGGAGTTCCGCCGCCTGTTTTGCAAGGGCTTTCACGCTTCGGTTCGCAGCAAGGGCAGTGACACGGATCCCGTGCATCTGCGCGACTTCGATTGCCTGTGTACCGATACTGCCCGTAGAACCCAATATTGCAGCACTGTGCATAAAAAGAACCTTCTTTCTGAGGTTTTGCATAGGAAATACCATATCATGCCGTTCATGCCGATGATTTCCCTTGCATAGCCGTAAGGAGCGGAATAAAACCGCTCCTTTTTTGTTCATATTCCAAAATATCCGAATGCATTGATATAGGCACAAAGGAACGGGCCGACCAGCAGAACGCTGTCGAAGCGGTCAAGCAAACCGCCGTGTCCCGGCATGATCGTACCATAATCCTTGATTTCAAGCTGACGCTTCAGGACGGAAGCCGTCAGGTCGCCTGCTGTGCCAAGCAGTCCGCAGCAAATCGAAACAACGATGATATGTACCCATGAGAAAGAGGTCGTAATGTTCCTGCTGTTCTGGATGGATGCATAAATCACCGTAAACAAGATAAAGAACAACACATCTGCCGCAACGCCGCCGATCAGTCCCTCAATAGTTTTCTTTGGGCTGATGGTCGGACAAAGCTTGTGCTTGCCGAGATAGCTTCCGACAAAGTATGCGCCTGTATCTGCGACCCATGCGCCGCCGAGTGCCATCACGACATAAATGATGCCGTGCTGTTCATGGCTCTGGTTCAGAATGATCATAGAGGACATTCCATATGGCAGCAGGAACATTCCTGTCACCATGGCGAAAAAGGAACGCATATAGCAGGTTGTCTGCCGATAGATATATTCCGCAAAAATACCGCAGACGCCAAGGAATGTCAGCAGAAGGCGGTAGCGGGCAAGTGTCCCGACAGCAAACAGCGGGTACAGCAGAGAATACAGCATCGTGGAAATCGTTGCGATACGGTATTTAAACAGATGATTGACGCGGAAAAACTCCAATTGGAGAATCAGTGTCACAATTCCGACCGCGATGGGGAACAGCAGCGTGCCATGCACAAACAGCACACAGAGTGCTATTACAATCCCCACTGCGGCAGAGATCAGTCGAGTTGCCATAATACGAGGTTCGCGGCAGAATGGCTGCCGCCCTCCTTTTCGTTGTATTTGGACGGAAAATCAAAGTCCGCCGAATCTGCGGTTGCGGTTCGCATACTCCACAAGTGCCTTGTCAAGTTCCTTCGCACCGAAATCGGGCCAGAACGTATCGCAGAAGTAAAGTTCCGCATAAGCGCACTGCCACAGCAGATAATTCGAAAGTCGGTACTCTCCGCCCGGACGAATCAGAAGGTCAACATCAGGCAGATCCTTTGTGTAAAGATTTTCGGTGATCATGTCTTCCGTAATGTCTTCAGGATTCAGTTTGCCGTCCTTGACCTGCTGTGCGAGGATGCGGCAGGCACGGGTGATCTCATCACGCGAGCCGTAGTTGATGGCAAGTGCCATATTCATTTCCTCATAAACGAGGGTATCTTTTTCGAGGTCTTCAAGACTTTGACGCAGATCCACAGAAAGCGCAGTCTTGTCACCCAGCACGATGAGGCGGGTCTTTTCAGAAAAGTAGTTGCGGAGGTCAAGCGCATATTCATGAAGCAGTTTCATGATAACGTGGACTTCATCCTCAGGGCGCTTCCAGTTTTCGGTTGAAAATGCGTAGAAGGTGATATTTTCAATGCCGATATCCTTGCAGTAACGGACAAGTTTCTTGAGGTTGCGTGCGCCTTCCGCATGACCTGCGGTGCGCGGCAGACCGCGTCTTTTTGCCCATCTGCCGTTGCCATCCATGATAAAGGCAATGTGTTTCGGCATTGCTTCTGCGGGAATCGGCGGCTGTTTCACTTTTGCCATAATGGAATTACCATCCTTTTTGAATGATGCCGAAAACAGCACAAAAGGCGGAACAAAGCGTCAGAATTTCTGCATTTGTTCGAGCCTTTTGTAAGAATCGGCAGAAGATACAGAAGCAGCAGAGAAATCAGATGGACATGATTTCCTTTTCCTTTTCTGCAACAAGTTCATCTACTTTTGCAACATACTTATCGGTGAGCGTCTGTACTTTCTTGTCGGAATCCTTGAGGTCATCCTCAGTGATCTCGGCATTTTTCTTCATTGCCTTATATTTGTCGGCGAGGTCGCGGCGTTCGTTGCGAACTGCAATTTTGGCTTCATCGCCGAATTTTTTGATGTTTTTGCAGAGGTCCTTACGGCGTTCCTCTGTGAGCTGCGGGAATACCAGACGAATCGCCTTGCCGTCATCGGTCGGATTGATGCCGAGGTCGGAAGCGAGGATCGCCTTGCTGATAGGGCGGATCATGGATGCATCCCACGGGGTGATCATGAGCATTCTTGCTTCGGGAACGGAAACGGCAGCCACCTGATTGATCGGTGTCGGCGTACCATAATAGTCAACGGGGATCTTATCGAGAACGCTGGGGTTTGCGCGGCCTGCGCGAATGGATGTGAATTCGTTCTGAAGGCGGTCGATGACTTTCTTCATGCGGCCCTCAGCGTGGTCAAATTTTTCTTTCATCAGCTCGTTCATGGTGGTTCACTCCCTGTAATTTTCAATCATAATATAGTGTATGGAACTATCCTGCAAAGCATTCATACCTGTGTGGAAAAATGCTTCATGTCCCGCGGCTTATGCCTTGGAGTCGGGGGTAATGACAGTACCGACATTCTCGCCCATGCAGGCAGCATAGATATTGTCGGGGTTGCCGAGGTCAAAGACCAGCATCGGCATGGCGTTATCGCGGCAAAGCGTTGCGGCGGTGCTGTCCATGACCTGAAGCTGTTTGCTGACCACTTCGCTGAAAGTCAGTGTATCATACTTGACAGCATCGGAGAAGCGGTGCGGATCTTTGTCATAAACGCCGTCTACCATCGTTGCCTTCAGCAGAATGTCTGCATCAATTTCAGCAGCACGAAGTGCAGCGGCGGTATCAGTGGAGAAGAAGGGGTTACCTGTGCCGCAGCCGAAAATTACGATTCTGCCCTTCTGGAAGTGACGCATCGCACGGTTGCGGATATAGGGTTCTGCGATCTGCGTCATCGTAATTGCAGTCTGCACGCGGACTTCACAGCCGACTGCTTCGAGTGCATCTGCAACAGCAAGTGCATTCATGGCAGTTGCGAGCATTCCGATATGGTCTGCACGGGTACGGTCCATTGCACCCGAGGAGCGTCCGCGCCAGAAGTTTCCGCCGCCGACTACGATGCCGACTTCGACACCTGCATCTGCACAGCGCTTCACTGCCTGACAAATCGGGGTGATGACTTCGTAATTCAGACCGGTCTTGTTGTCACCTGCGAGAGCCTCGCCGCTGATTTTCAAAAGGACGCGCTTATATTTTGGTTCCATTTTGCAGTACCTCCAAAAAATAAACTTACATACCAGTATTATACACGATTTTTTTGTAATTGTAAAGGGGAAAAAGGGAGAAAAATGCGCTTTTGTAAAAATTCTCTGCAATTTCTCTGTAAAATGCCATGTCTATGGAGAAAAAAAGCGGAAAGAAAAATTTCTGCACAAACACCTCAGCCGCATCTAAAAACAAATGTGACAATATATAGCAGCTATAATTTGTGCATATTTCGCAAAACGCTGATTTTTACAAAGTAGTCTTGATTTTTTCTTAAAAAAAGAGTAAAATATAGAAATCAGTCTGCCGTGAAAAAATATACCTGTGCTGCATTCATAATAGTACACACAAATCAGCCATTTATGTACCGCAGACAGCACGGCTTTGACATACAAAAAAGAAACGGACCAACAGAGAATCGACACAAAACATAATTGTATTTTAGGAGGAAAAAGGAAAATGCAAAAAATGATGACCCTGAAAAAACTGACAGCAGCACTGGCATCGCTGGCAGTTTTGACGACGGCAGGTGCGATGGCGTACTCCACATTCGCAGACGATTACGCAATCGGCACCAACGCAGACCGCGCACAGCAGGAAACGCTGCTGGGAGATGTCGAAGAAGACGCCATGCTTTCTGAAGCAGCGAATTTCTCCGTATTTCTGGAAGATGACCTCCATGCAAAAGGTGCAGACTGCGAAGGCAGACTGGCAGTCGGCGGTGAACTGGATGTCATGGACGGAATGTATGCGTACAGCATTGGCGCACACTGTTCCAAAGACGGCGATGACAGAACGCTGCTGTATGTCGATGAAGGCCCTGTCGGTGAATGCGTCATCAGCGGTGATGCAGTCATCGGTGCAGATATGCCAGATGCAGATGTCCATATCACAGGTGCAAACCACATTTACCGTGCGGATCTGATCGACATGGATGAAGCCTTTGCCGGACTGCGAAAGACCAGTCAGGACGTGGCATCACTGGAAACCAACGGTACAGCGGAAAAAGCACAGTATGAAGCGAAAGTGACCTTCACAGGCACTGGCACAAGCGACTGCTACGTATGGAACTTTACGGCAGCGGAATGGATGGATCTGTTCTACTTCCCGCAGCTTGGCGAATGGGCAACACCGTCCATCGACTTTATCGTTCCTGACGGCAGCACAGTACTGATCAATATTACCGGCGATGATGTTGATTTGCCGATTCCGACCGGCGGCTGCAAGTTCAACGGCACGGCGATCGCAGGCAATGACGGCGCAGGTTCTGAGCGCATCCTGTTCAATCTGCCCGATGCAGAAACCTTCGAATTTACAGGATTCGGTACATTCTATGGTTCGATTCTCGCACCAAACGCAAATGGTTCGGACAGCTTTGCAGCAAACGATCCGAATTCGAAAGGCGGTCACGTTTCGGGACAAATCATTGCGAAATCCTACACAGGCGGCATCCAGTTCGGCTACACGCTGTTCAGCGGTCTGAAACCTGAAATCGAAGAAGCAACAACGACTACAACTACGACTACCACAACGACAACTACGACAACCACAACGACTACTACTACGACTACCACAACGACAACTACGACCACCACTACAACTTCCACCACCAAGCCGACAACGACTACCACGACCACCACGACAACTTCCACCACCAAGCCGACAACAACTACTACGACAACCACTACAACTTCCACCACCAAGCCGACAACAACTACTACGACAACCACCACGACCACCACCACAACAACGACTACAACTACAACAACAACTACCACCACGACCAC
>JAZUJW010000074.1:0-6940 GCA_045642925.1 Oscillospiraceae bacterium | reverse complement strand
AACGATATTACCGGAGCGACTGTAAAAAGCCGCTCCAAATTCTTACAGTATACAACGGATACTGTAATTTGTCAAGATACTTCTGCTATCAGCCTGATGGAATGGAGCGAAGCGGAACGGAATCAGGCTGATAGCAGACGGAAGAATATGGATCGTACCCAAAAGGTACATTGTATTTCCACTCTCAGGATCGGTTACTTTCCATAATGGCGGATCAATTTCCGTAGACTCAATATAATTATTGATATCAGCGGTCTCTCCGAGTAGGTTCTCAGTTGCTGTTTCGGACATCTCGGTAGTTTCTTCCGGAGCATCCGATGTTCCTTCAATGGTTTCACTTTCTTCTGTTACGCTTGATTCGACAGTTGACTCACTTGATGATGACGAACTGGACTTTTCGCTTCCACATGAAGCAAATGAAAGCGACATTGCTGAAGCTATGACTGCGATGATTATTCGTTTTTTCTTCAATTCTCAAATTTCCTTTCTAAAAGTAATAAATTATTTGTATCACGCACTTAAAACTTTATATTGCTTTTACATTCAATGTTGTGAAATGTCAATAGATGGTAATTATATTTCACTTGATTAACATAATATTTGTAATATTACATAGTACCCATAAACAATCATTCTTCGATTTGATTAAACGGTGTATATTGCACCTTGCATATTACAATCAATATAATAGCTTTTATATGCGTTTAAAGATAATCATTGGTGACAAAAAGACGCCTATATGTTAAAAGAGCTTCACACTCCTTTATTGGAAAGTGTAAAGCTCTTTTTCATAGCCTGCTTATTTGTCTGTTTATGAGATACTTCTTTATGGAGCATCACCGAAATGCGAAGATGTTGACCAACAGGCACTTACATATTCCGAGATCAAGGCTCTCTGTACAGGTGATGAGCGTATCAATGAACACTTCTCATATGGAGGTCTGCGACAGAGCGCAGGAAGCCGTCCTTGTCGATGCGTGCGTCAAACCGCAGAGAGCCGTCATATCCTCCTGCCACCTTATCACCTCCAAAATGGCATGAAAAAAGCACCCTTTTCAGAGTGCTTGTCAATGTATTTCACTTGTACCGGACTTGTTTTTGACTTGTGGTACTGACATGAATGTCCTTACCACATATGAACTCGAATCAGTCGAATGTCAATAGGGTTTTCACTCGAATCAGTAGAATGTTCGATTCGGGCATAAGAAAACCGCCTGATTATTCAGACGGTTTATCTTCCTTTGGCTCAAATCCGATTCCATTTCCACAATCTTTGCGTTCTTTCAACCCTGCATAAGAAAAATCAAGTGGTCTTCCATCAGGGAAAGCATCACAAGTAGGAATCCATCCATCCTTTTTAGAATTACGACGATGTTTGCAAAACGCGCAATCAATAATACAAGTCATGTTCATTCCTCCCCTAAAACATATTTCCTATACAGTTTCATAGCTTCTTCCGAAACACTTTTTCCTCTGGATAACAACACTTCGACTTCTGCAATGCACTCAGCGCCATCAGAAAAAGCATATACACTAATGCCATCAATATGAATTTATTCAAGGTCTTCATGAATTTTTTGAACATTGATCGGCTTATTTCCTCTCATATACTTTGCATGACTGCTCTCGTGGATAATAGCCTCATGCAAATTGTCCGCTAAAGACAAATCCGATTTCAAAAACATTTCATTGACTTGCTCAATCGTTTTTCCAGCAAATACACTTGTGTTAACGTTCAGACGAAGCAAACCATTCTGGAGCATTTCCGTCTGCAAAGCAGGATGTCCACCGTCTTGATTATCGGCAATCTCAGTGAACAATAACGTCGCTATAATAAATCTTTGCATTTTTTCAACGCTTTGCATTTCTGAAAGAATCGCATCGGACACTTTCTTGTCAATATTCTTACCTTGCACCATTGCATTGTAATCATCGACATCTATTGACTTCATTATACCACTTTCCCCAGAAAAGTCAAGTGGTTTCTGAGCGGTTTGTGCATACTTCGCAAGGCTCTCCATCCCGTTTAGGATGCGCTCTCGCTGCTGCGGCAAGCCCATCGCCTTTTCAGAGTTTCCACATCGAGAAGAGCACGGACAGCCTTTGCGTTCTTCGCTTTGCTGCCGCTGATCGCTGCATCGAGCGCGGAGGAAAATTCCATATCCGCGATCTTTGCTTCATGCTCTTTCTGCTTTGCGGCGAGGTCGGCGGTCAGAGCCGTGACCTTTGCCTGCAAATCCTTGACATCGACACCATCAAAACCTTTCAGGGAATCCTGTGCGGTCTTGAGCTGCTCTTTCAGGCTGTCGCGCTCAGTCTCCAGAGCCTTTTTCGCGTTGCCGATGTCTGCGCTGTGGATGTTGAGCAGGGCACTGACCTGCTCCTCGGTTGCGCCCTCGAAGATTTTTGTGACATCTTCTCTTTTCATGGTGGTTTCCTCACTTTCAGTTTGTTTTCGCGGTTCCTTTCCGCTCCGTGTCCGTAGTTTTTCGCCGTTGCGGGCAAACAAAAAGCGCACCGCTTTCACAGTACGCTGTTTGACATATGGAATTGTGGCGAAAAAATCATGGGTTGTCAAGCTGATAAAGCTTTTCCATGACATTTTCAAAATCAGAGCTTGCTTGCAGATACGTTTCAATTTTCGCTTCGCTGTCAATCAGGACTTGGCATAGTTCTTGCAGAACTGCCGCACGATTCACAAGATATTCGCGGTATTTCTCCCGCGTGACTGTTCCGGTGATGTCCATGATGTTTTCCTTTCAAGATTCTGGTAAAACAAAACCGCCTGATTCAATCAGACGGTTGCATAATTTTACATACTTCCAGGCAAAAACGGATCGTTTCCGAATATGCCTTTTTCAATTAACTTCACAGCGATTTCATACTGTTCAAGCAATTCGTCATCCAGATTATCGGAATGACCTACGAGTTTTCCGTTGTCATATACTCCGATGTCTGATTTATAGAACCATCTTTGGGCAATTTTGATGTATTCGAGATATGCTGCCTTTGCTTCATCCGGCGCATCATCACGAATCAGAAACAGTGCTCCGAAGTCCATTGTACCACGATTGACAATAGCATACGGCACACAGATTCGCCATAATTGTTCCCAGTTTAACGTGTTCCCGTTTACTGTCATTGTGAAACAACCTCCATTCGTATGAAACGCTCATTCACTTTTTTCAGATTGCCCCTGAAATCCTTTACTTCGATTTCTCGTTCTCCTGCATCAGTTATTAAAAACGATGTGTTCTTGTCAATCAAAAATTCAAATTCCGCAGGACTTTCTGAAATCTTTTTTATGTACGCGCCTTTTGTTGATTGCGGCGCAAGAATCTCAATGACAGTTTTTGTCTTGCTTCCGTAGCCGAACGGTAGCTGGATGTCTTGAATAATGGAAGCGCTTGTGAATCCTTTTTCCACAAACACACTGCCGATAGACGCTTTCATATCTTCCAAAGATGATGTTTTACCAGTTATGAAATCAACATCACGCACTACACGCTTCAATTCGATTGGTTCATGAAGCTTGAATTTTGACAGCTCATCAGACACGCCATTAGCCAATTTCAGATACTTCTGTTCATCAAAATCAGGAATACAACGTTTGATTCTTTCAAGAGAACCATTCCCTCTCAGCACGGCATTGATTCCCTCATATGTGCCGCCTGAATATGCAAAAATAGACGGATTTTCTTCTCTGCTGAACGAAGCACCGCTGTTGTACTGATAATACTCTTCTTGCCATGCATTGAAGTCATCAATATCATTCATAAACAATAGGCGGGGTTTCTTTTCATCAATTATACCACTTTCCGCAGAATTGTCAAGCGTTTCAGGCGGTTCTGCGAGAGAATCCTCAAACCCTCTGTCCCAGAAATACACCTTGCCCTGCCAGACCTGATGCGTCGGTCTTGCGCCACGGTGCCATGTGACCTCCACATAGTTCGTGTCGAGCGCTGCCATGTCCTGCTCGGCTTTCTTGGCGACCACCTGATGAAATCCCGTCATCACCGCTCGCCGCGCCGCGACTTCGATGCGGTCGGTGTGTCCCGATGCGTATGCGACTGTGCGCACACCGCTGTTGGTCATCTCGTTCGTGATGCGTTTCAGCACCGTGTTGTAGTCGAACGCCCCCGATGCAATGTCCATGACCGCGCCGTCCAGCGTCTGCTGGTAGTAGTCGGCAAGCGGATGAAACTCGATCTTTCCGCCCTCTCCGCTCGGCAGCGCAAAGCCCATGCTCTGCGTGATGTTGCGGAATTCGTCCTTTGTCTGCGCCTTGACAGCGGAGATGAGCTGCTGCAATTCCTTGTTTTCCGCATACTCGATGAACGGCTTGCCGACTGCCTTGTAGCGCTGTCTGTCCGCGCTGTACACGTTTGCAAGCCTGCTGTCATAGACTTCATCGACCTGCGTTTCCAGCTCCTCTGCGACCTGTTCCAGAAGCTGACGCAATGCCTGTTTCGATACACCGAGTTCATACGCACGCTTCATCTGCCACTCGGTCGCCGCCGTGACCTCTCCGGCGTTCTTCCGCAGCCGCCTGACAATGTCCTCCATGATCCGAAGTTGCAGCTCTCGCATCTTCGATTCACACGCCTGCGGGATTGCTTCCATCTCCTGCGGCTTCATGTTACATCATCACCTGCGCGGTCGGCGGAACATTCGCCTTTGCTGTCTCCTCGTCCTCGCCGTACCACTTCATGCGATACTCCCAGGCATTCATCAGACCTGCGGCGACATCCTGCATATCCTGTCTGCGCTTTTCTTCATCGGTCTGGAGAATGCTGTCCTCGAAGTTGCTCTGAAGCTGTGGGTTCTGAGCTGTCATGCCAAACCAGAACGCCTGCGCGTAGACGTAATCCTCCAGACACTTTGCAAGCTGTTTCTGGATTGCCGTGACCGTTTCATACTTGCGGTGCTTGGCAGACTTGACCTCCGTTGCGGTCTTATCAACGCTCTGCGGATTGCTCAGGTCGCCGTATGCAAGTCCGCACTGCATCTCGATCAGGCGCAGATAGCTGTCAAGCCCGTTGCGGTAGTTCTCGTCACGGATGGCAGGCGAATATTCACGGAACAATTCCTCATTGCCGCTGCTGAGATTCAGACCGCGGTACAGTCTGCGGTGCCGCTTCGGCAGTCCGAGCACGCCGCTTTTTGTCAGCTTCAGTGCGTTGTCGTCCACATGAACAGCACGTTCTGCGCTGTCGTATTCGTAGTCGAGTCGTGCAAACTGCCTGTCCGCATCGCAGATCGTGTCAATCGCACGCTCAAACATCGAAATGCCTGCCTTGCTGCCGCTGTCTATCGTGTTTGCCCGCGGGTTGACGTAGTATCCGAACGCAGGGCGCGTCATGCCGGGGTAGAAGCTGTACGGCTCGATGTCTGCCCACTGTGCGACGCAGTCAAGCGGAACCTCGAATCCTAAGTTCTGCTCGGTACTGCTTTTGAATGCGCGGTTGGTGATCTCCAGACCTGCATCCGTCAGCTTGTGATATTCAAGGCGCGTGTAGAAGTTGTCCCCGATCTTTAGGAAGTCTGGGAAAATGACATCGCGGATGCGCTTGTCGGAATCATACGACACGGGCAGAAACTCCGACTGCGGAATGAACTGCACTGTGCCGGAATCGCCAAGCGGCTTGATGATCAGCGCACCCGTTGCAAGTCCTTTTTCAAATTCCTCGCCGAGCCGTGCAAGCGTCTTTTCGAGTGCTTTCTGAATACGCTCGTTCTCACAGGTTGCCGTCATCTCGGACAGTACAGAATCCGCAAAGATGGAACACACGGACTGCTCGATGCGCAGACTGTGGATATCCTCCTCGCCGTCGATGTGCAGCCAGTCCGCGGTGCCTTTGTAGCATCTGTCCCAGAGCAGGACAGCGTCCAGCATATCATTCGATACGCCGAGCTTCACATCGAGTGCCGATTTGATGTCTTTTACAGGGAACAATCTGTTCACCAACTTTCGAAAAAATGATAGAAGGCTCATTTACTGCCCCCTCCGTTTCCATTGCCGGTTGGTCGCATACCGAACGGCATCAATCATATGGTCATTTCCGTCGGGATATCCGGAGATCACATTGCCGTCCTTGTCGCGCTCATACTCATACTCGCGGAATTCCTTTGCCGCTTCCGGGCATCGCACAGGATCAATGACGATTTTTGCAAGTGATTGCAGCCACTTGTACGAATAGCGGCGGCTCTCAGGTCCTTTCTCCGCAGGACGTGCCGCAAGTCCGTATGCGCGGTAGTCGCCGACGGACTTCTGTTCCGCGCTGTCACAGGTGATCTCATCCGCGGCGGTGATGCCGTGCTGTTCCTGCAAGATCTTCGCGGTTTCCTCATTTGATTTCTTGTTGCAGGTAAATTCATCCCAGATATACAGCGTGTGCCGCGCCGCATCGTAGTGGCAGCGTGCGAAGGCATAGAGGTCAGGGTACCATCCCCAGTCTACACCGTTAAGAATGAAATCGAATTCAGCAAGCTCAGCATCGGGAATCTCGCGCAGTTCGAGATTGTCGAATACGGAACCACCCGTGCCGTTCGCCTTTCCTTCATACTCGTTCTCATAGGCTTTCGGGTTCGTCTTTTTCAGATGCTCCGCAATTTCAAGAAACACCTTGCCGAGCCAGCTCCGCGGTACATCCAGATAGGTCGACTGCATCGTGAGCCTGTTTGCATCGGGCTTTTCGGCGTAGCGGTTTGCCCAGTTCAGCGCGGACTTCGGCGGGTTGAATGTCTTGAAGATGTACGCCAGATTGCCGCCTCTGATGGCGGACTGTTCAAGACTTCGGACGGCTTCTTCTCCGCCAAACTGGTCAAGTTCTTCGAGCCATAGAATGCCGATATAACCGACCACAGGCTTGATGCCCTTTGCCTTTGTCGGTTCATCACATCCGCGGAAGAAGATCGTCTGTCCTGTCGCCTTTTTCGT
>JAZUJW010000073.1:0-21511 GCA_045642925.1 Oscillospiraceae bacterium | reverse complement strand
AACAGAAGAAAGGGCATTGTTTTCGGCTCTATCCTGATGACTGACCTCCTTTCTGAGTGGCAGAGACGAAAAAAAGACCTTGCTGACGGTAAGATCAGCAAGGCCGAATATACAGAATGGAAGCTTAACTGGCCGAAAACGGCCGATGACTGCGGAAAGCATGAACCTGCGAAAGAGTGGCGTAAACTGTAAGCCACTTGAACTGCAGAATAATTCCGCTTAGCTCCCTGTTATCAAATTGTTATCACTGAGATTTTAAGACTTCGGGAATGGCGTACCTACGCCGTTTTTGAAGCCTTGTTTATTATTCCCACTCGATCGTTCCGGTCGGCTTCGGGGTGATGTCATACAGCACGCGGTTGACACCCTTGACCTCATGCACGATGCGGTCGGTAATCTTGTTGAGGAGCGCCCAGTCAAGCGGCTCGATGGTCGCGGTCATGGCATCCACAGTATTGACCGCACGAATGACCACAGGCCACTCATCGCAGCGGTTGTTGTCGCGGACACCGACAGTCTTGAAGTCAGGAATCAGCGTGAAATACTGCCAGACCTTGCCGCGCAGACCTGCATTGTCGAATTCTTCGCGGAGAATTGCGTCAGATTCGCGGACAGCTTCCAGACGGTCGCGGGTGATCGCGCCAACACAGCGCACGCCCAGTCCGGGGCCGGGGAACGGCTGACGGTAGACCATGTTGTCAGGCAGACCAAGTGCCTTGCCGCAAGCACGGACTTCGTCCTTGAACAGATACTTCAGCGGCTCGACCAGTTCGAACTGCACATCTTCAGGCAGACCGCCGACATTGTGGTGGGACTTGACTGCCTTGCCGGATTCCATACCGCTTTCGACGATGTCGGGGTAAATGGTGCCCTGTGCAAGGAACTTGATGTCCTTCAGCTTTGCGGCTTCGTCATCGAACACGCGGATAAATTCTTCGCCGATGATCTTGCGCTTCTTTTCGGGGTCGCTGACACCTGCCAGCTTATCGAGGAAGCGGTCGGTGGCATCAATGTAGATGAGGTCAGCATTGAGTTCATCGCGGAAGACCTTGCAGACCTGTTCGGGTTCGCCCTTGCGGAGAAGACCATGGTTGACATGAATGCAGGTGAGCTGCTTGCCGATGGCACGAATCAGCAGTGCTGCAACGACAGAGGAATCCACACCGCCGGAGAGTGCCAGAATCACGCGTGAATCGCCGATCTGCTTGCGCAGCAGTTCAATCTGGTCTGCGATGAAGTTGTCCATGTTCCAGTTCTTGTCACATTTGCAAGCATCGAACAGGAAGGAATGCAGTGCATCCTCTGTGAATGTATCGCCCTGAAAAGCATCGGGTGCGGCAGTGATTGCAGGAACGGCGACAGCATTTGCGGCACTGTACTGTGCCTTGCCGTCCGTACAGAAAATCACACCTTTGAGATTCGGCTTCGCGTTTAATTCTTCGGGGGAAATTTTACCCGAATAGACCTCGCTATATACGCCTTCTGCGCGGATTTGGCGAGCCAGAGCAGCATTTTTGTCGCTGCCCAAATCCAGAATTGCAATGAGATCCTGTTTCATTTTGAACACCTGAGCCTTTCATTTTTATATTTTTTAGGGATGATATATTATACCACGCGAAGGAAAAAGCTGTCAAGAAAAATTAGGAATTTTTTGCACAGATTTCCGATTTTCGTTCTGTACGTTTTCTGTGTCGAAAATTTTTGTGATGATTGACAAATCCGCATAAAAATGTCTGTAAAGTATTACCAATTCGCCGCTTGCGATTTGCATTACAGCATGGCTTCCACATCCGCAAAAGTCAGTTGTGGATGCACCGCCAGATTGAACGCCATCGCAATCAGATTCGATGCATTTGCAACTATTTTGTCAATATCGCGTGGTGTCACCATCATGTTGGGGAAGTTGCTTTCTGCATTGCCGTCATTTGCGCCGGAAAATTGTGACGCAATGGTATGCATATCCACCACAGTCGGCACACCGACTGCAATGACAGGCACGCCCAGCGTCCGTTCACTCAGTTCTGCACGGCTGTTCTGTACGCCGCTGCCCGGAGAAATGCCCGCATCGGATATCTGAACGGTCGTACCAAGCCGATGCACGTCCGAACAGGCAAGCGCATCAATTGCCACAATGGCGCTCGGATGCATCCGTTCCTGCATCGCCTGAACCAGTTCCGCAGTTTCGATGCCTGTCTGTCCCAGCACGCCGTTTGCCAGCACACTGACCGACCGCAGAGAACGCAAAAATGCCGCATCAGGCGACTCCTCTGCCAGTGCCGTCCGCAAATGGCGTGTCGCAATAATTTTTCCTGCGGTCTGCGGGCCGAGCGCATCGGGCGTGATGTCACTGTTTCCCAGCCCTACCGCCATAATATCGCCATCGGGTAAGAACGTGCGCAGTTCCGCCGCAAGTTCTTCCGCCTGTTCCTGATACAACGCAGAAAAGTGACTGAGCCGTTCACATTCCAGCGTCAGGTAACGCCCCTTGGTGCGGCCGATGACTGCGCCGTTTCTATCGGAATCAATCGTAATTTCCGTGATATGGAATGCACTGCCCCGTTCCCGCAGGACGATGCCTTCATGCGGAAGCAGACTGCCCGTCTGTTCCAGCGCAAGGTCTGTTCTTGTCTGCATAAATCGCGCTCCTTTCAATTGTGCACAATGACGAAAACTGCCGTCATTTTCCATGAAAATATCTCTGCCGAAGCACTTGCATTTTTTGGCGAAAGATGGTACAATATTCTATGGTTTTGCAGTATCTCGTACTGCGGTCCCCACCCGCTTTGCAAGCGGCCCCGCCATAACCGCTCTGCTTGACAGATACCGCTTTTCCGATAATCTGAAATGAACATTCGAGAAAAAGGAGTAACCCAAAATGGCAAACACAAATACAAAAGGACAGAAAAAGCGTCCTACCCCTGAGAAGAGAGACAAGATTAACGCAGTTCGCGCTGCACGCAACCGCGCAACTCGTTCTGAGCTGAAGACTGCTGTCAAGAAGGCAAATGTTGTCGGCGGCAAGGACAAGGTTGCTGTTGTTCGCTATGCTATCAAGCGCGTTGATCAGGCTTGCGCAAAGGGTCTGATGCACAAAAACTGTGCAGCCCGCAAGAAGTCTCAGCTGATGAAGCTTCTCAACGCTTAATTTTCCTGTTTTCACAAAAAGACAGCCGTGTTCCGTTTGGAATGCGGCTGCTTTTTTATTGCCTTAAAGCACCATGAATTCTTCGCGGCGAATACGCTCGAAAGAGGCAGCCAGCATCTTCATTTCCGCCGTCAGTTCATCACAGCCCGCTTCATACATCGGTCGCAGCCGTGCCACCGAATCGTCTAAATCTTCCACTTCTTCACGCGGCAAAAACAGCATCATCGGAAAACGGATACTGCGCCACCTCGCTGTCAGACTGTCCAGTTCCGACTCAATGACCTCCCGCGGTGCATTCTGTGAGAGCAATCCTTGCAGACACGCCGTTTCCTGTGTCATTGCCATACTGCCGTCCCAGAGAAACCAGCCCGATGCCGCCACCAATGCCGCAACCCCTGTCAGAATGCCTGCCGCCAGTTTGACTCTTGGCTGTTTCATGCCCGCGCACGCTCCTTTCGTATCAGATGTTCTTTGCCGTTGTCATCCAGCGTCAGCAAAAACACTTCGTTTTGCTTCACATGGCATTTTTTCAGTAAAGCAGTCAGTTTTTCACGGTTGATACCTGCGGCACGCATCCCCGCATGACTGATACAGCCGTCTGATATCAGAATTTCAGGCGGATTTGCCGTCCCGCCCTGCAATTTCATATCGCCGCGTGTCACGGGCTGAAAAGCATCTTTCGGATACACCGACACCGCGCCGTTTGTTTCCACCATCGCAAACTGTACCTCTGCCGCATCAAAATACCCCTGACTGCGCAGCGCCGTCATGAGGTCATCCAGCGAAAGCCGCAATGCCGCCATTGCCTGCTGGTCAATACAGCCTTCCCGAATAATGATTTGCGGACTGCCCGAAACCAGTCTGCGCAAGCGGCGTGAACGCAGTGTCCCATAAGACATCAGCACCTCAAAGCAGACCAGCGAAAGCACCGTCACCAAGCCCAGCAGCAGAGGCAAATCCTGATTCTCCAGCGGCAGTGTCGCAATATTCGAAATCAGAATCGTCACGACCAATTCTGTCGGCTGCAATTCGCCGATTTGCCGCTTTCCCATCAGCCGCACCGCAAATATCACCACGGGATACAATATCACCGCACGCAAAAAACTGACTATCATTTCTGTATCGCCCTCCGTTTACATCTGAAAATGTTTTTCCCGCAATTCTTCGGATTATGCACAGCACTTCCACGGCTTCTTCAAAATAGTAAAAATCTCTTTTCTTTGCACGCCGTGCATTTCTCATTCACTGTAATCTGCGCTTGATTTGTCACTTCATACAGCATTTTACAATACAGAAAAATATTTCAAAATGCACTTGCATTCCTGTCCGGAATGCGTTATAATAGAATCGCAAATATTTTGCGGAGAGGGGCTGTATTTATGAAATTCCAAAAAACAGCAGCATTCGTGACTGCACTCTGCCTGATGGGTAGTCTCATCGGCACGACAAGCACGTTTTCTGCTCCCACAGGGACACTTTCTGCCGCCGCAGCTGCTAGTACCAAGCTGACGTTCGGCGACCTGACCTACGAAGTCGTGGAAGACCATGTGGAGATCACAGGCTGTAAAGCAGATGCGGAAGCAGTCGAAATCCCGTCTGAAATTGACGGAAAACCTGTCACAGTCATCGGTTCGGCTGCATTCTACGGCAGCAAACTGACCTCTGTGGTCATTCCAGACAGTGTGACGACCATTGCAGGCGGTGCATTCTGGAAAAGCGCGGCATTGACAAGCGTTGTCATTCCTGAAAGCGTGACCTCCATCGCCAACAATGCCTTCACCGACTGCACGGCGCTGGCAGACATCTCGATTCCTGCGTCTGTCACTTCCTTTGGTCCATCGGCATTCACAGGCACAGCATGGCTTGCCGCACAGCAGGAGGAAAATCCGTTTGTCGTTGTCAACGGCATTGTGATTGATGCTTCCAAGGTCATTGACAATATCAATGCCCAACGCGCAGCGGAAGCAGAGGCAGGCGAAAATGCGGACACCATCATCATCCGCACGGAAGACCATCCGGAAGCGGAGAAATTCGAAATCAAATTCCCTGCAAACATGGGCATTACGACCATCGGCGAAAATGTATTCTCAGATTTGAAGCACGCGATTTATGTCACAAGCATTGTGGTACCTGAAGGTGTCACGACACTTTGCAAGGAAGCGTTTACTCTTTGCCACGAATGTACCAACATCGAACTGCCATCCACACTGTTGGAAATTGGTGATGATGCGCTTGCGAAGACGCTGTGGATAGATGCACAGCCGCGCACGGACGGAATGTTTGTTCTCGGCAATCTGCTGATTGACGGCAGTCAGGCAAGTGGAAATGTATGCATTCCAAGCGGCGTGACGACTGTCTGCGGCAATGCATTCAAGGCAAATGAAGCAATCACGAGTGTTTCGTTCCCTGAAACGGTAACGGTCATCGGTGACAGTGCATTCAAATGCTGTCCTGCGTTAAAGGCGATACAGCTTCCTGAAAGTCTGAAGACCATTGGAAAGAATGCGTTTCTGGAATGCGGACTGGTAGGACTGGTCATTCCCGCAGGTGTGGAACTGGTTGACGATGCGGCATTTATGACCTGCAAAGACCTGCAAAGTGTAACAGTACAGAGTGACACGGTGCGCATTGGTGAGAATGCATTCGGATGCATCAATGTATTTACGCCGACGGGACAATACGCACATATTTATGTATTGGAAGTCAATCATGATTTCATTTTGAACTGTCGTGAAGGTTCGACTGCGGAAGCATATGCGAAAGCGAATGACATGGTGACGCAGAAGGTGACGCAAGGGGATGTGAATGAAGATTTGACGGTAAACATTTCGGATGTAATTTTGCTTTCGCGGTACGTATCGGAAGACACGGCGGTAAGCATTACGGAAGCGGGGCTGGTGAATGCGGAATGCACGGGTGACACGGTGCTGGACAGTGCAGACATCAGCAAGCTGATGAAGATGATTGCGCGTGTAGACGAATAATCAAGTTTCACCGTAACTATCCGGCTATGCACGCGAAGCGAAATGAAAGTTTTACTCGATTTTTTTCAAAAAATCGCTGAGTCCAGAGGCAGCGTCTCCGGACGCCAACAGACTGCAAGCAGTCTGCACCGCAGAGCGCGAAACACCCCTGTTTCCTTACAACGAATCAGGAGAGGGTATGGGGGAACCCGATTGAAAGACAAAGAGGCAAGAGAACCGGTAAACGCAGTTCTCTTGCCTCTAAATTTATGTCAGGTACGACACGAAAGAAAAACCCTTCCTGATTAGATAGGACGAAAAGGGAATTTCGCGCTTCGCGTGCATAGCCGGATAGTTACGGAAATACGCTTATTTGCTGTGACGCTGAATCGCTTTTACAACTTCAACCAACGGCACAATCGCTGCTGCCAACAACGCACCCACCAGATATTGCATCGGTGTCAGCGCCGCCAGCGAGAAAATACCCTGCAATGCAGGTACCAACAACACAGGTACACTCAGCACAAACGAAAACGCAATCGCAAATACCAGCATCTTATTGTGCGAACCCATCTTGAAAATCGAACCCTGCAAACTTCTCATGTTCCATGCATGGAACATCTCACAGAACGACAGCGTCATGAATGCCATCGTGCTGCCCGCCTCCGGAGAGGTCTGTGCACCAATCACATACGAAATCAACGTCAATACAGCAATTGCAGTACCCTGCCACAACAGATTGATACCAAGACCATCTGCGAAAATGTGTGCTTTGCTGTCACGCGGCTTGCGGTTCATAATACCATGTTCAGCCGCTTCCATACCAAGCGCAATTGCAGGGAAACAGTCGGAAATCAAGTTGATCCAAAGCAAATGCACAGGCTTGAAGATGGTGAACGCACCACCCGTCAGACTGCCCAGACCAAGTGTCGCAACGAGAATACACAGCACTTCGCTCAGGTTACTGGAAAGCAGGAATTGAATTGCCTTGCGGATATTATCGTAAATACGTCTGCCTTCTTCGACTGCGCCAACAATCGTCGCAAAGTTGTCATCCGTCAGTACCATGTCAGCTACATTCTTCGTGACATCCGTACCCGTAATGCCCATGCCGACACCGATATCCGCAGACTTGATGGACGGCGCATCATTGACACCATCACCGGTCATTGCGGCAATCTTGCCCTGTCCACGCCATGCATTGACAATACGCACCTTATGCTCAGGCTGCACACGCGCATAAACACTGTAGTTTTTAACGGTTTCGTTGAATTCTTCATCAGGGATCTTGGAAAGCTCTGCACCTGTCAGCGCCTTCTGTCCATCCTGCAAAATGCCGAGTTCTTTTGCAATTGCTACGGCAGTATCACGGTGGTCACCCGTAATCATGATAGGACGAATGCCTGCTTCCCTGCAAAGACCGATCGCGGCTTTGACTTCCGGACGAACAGGGTCGATCATACCTGTCATGCCGATGTAAATAAGGTCATGTTCAAGGCTTGCGGGTTTGATTTCCGCAGGAAGTGCATCATATTCACGATATGCAGCCATCAGCACACGCAGCGCACGGTCTGCCATGTTTTTATTGGAATCCAGAATATTCTTGCGGTCAGCATCGGTCATCGGACGAACTGCGCCGTGTTCAAGAATGGAAGTACAGCAGCGAAGTACTTCATCCGGCGCACCCTTTGTGTACTGTACAAGTCCCTGTTCAGTCCGATGTACGGTAGACATCATCTTACGCATGGAGTCAAACGGTGCTTCTGCAATACGGGGATATTTTTCTTCGAGCTGATACTTTTTCAGACCAATGGTGTTTGCATATGCGACCAAAGCGGCTTCGGTCGGTTCGCCTGCAACGGTATCGTCCTGATTGAGCGATGCGTCACAGCAAAGTGCCATTGCCTGACCGAGAAGCTGTTCATCTTCTGCAACGTGTTCAACGACGGTCATTTTGTTCTGGGTCAGTGTACCTGTTTTGTCAGAGCAAATGACCTCTGCACAACCCAACGCTTCTACGGCAGTCAGCTTACGAATGACCGCACCACGCTTGGACATATTGGTGACACCAATGGAAAGCACCACGGTAACAACTGCCGCCAGACCTTCCGGAATTGCCGCAACGGCAAGCGAAACAGCAATCATGAACGAATCAAGGAATGCAGGAACAGTGAGTGCTTCGCCCTTTGTGAGCTTCTGCACCACACTGAGAATCAGAATGACCACGCAGATGCCAAGTACAGCGAAAGAGAGAATCTTACTGAGCTGAGAAAGCTTTTTCTGGAGCGGTGTCTGGTCATCTTCCGCACTTGCGATCGCACCCGCAATTTTACCCATTTCGGTTGCCATGCCTGTTGCCACGACCACTGCGGTCGCACGGCCATAAGCAATACTGGAGCCCATGTAGAGCATATTTTTGCGGTCACCAAGCGGAACTTCTTCGCCGCTGAGTGTATCGCTGTCCTTATCGCAGGCAACGCTTTCACCCGTCAGCGCAGATTCTTCTGCTTTGAGGGCGGCAGATTCAAGAATACGGCAGTCAGCAGGAACGCTGTCGCCTGCTTCCAGTGCCACAACATCACCGACAACCAGTGAACGGCTTTCCACGATCTGCAAATCGCCGTCACGAATCACCTTACTCTGGGAAGCGCTCATCGCCTGCAATGCGGCAATCGCGGCTTCTGCTTTGTTTTCCTGATATACGCCAAGGACGGCATTGGCAATGACGACAAAGAGGATGATGAACACATCTGCGTCCAGCTTGCCCTCCGAGATAATGCCTGTGATGGCAGAAATGACAGCGGCGGCAATCAGTACGAGAATCATGGGGTCTTTGAGCTGTGCCAGAAATCGCATGATCAGCGGTGTTTTTGGCGGCTCTGCAAGTTTGTTTTCACCGTTTTTGACAAGACGGCTTGCTGCCTCCTGTGCGGTGAGTCCGTTTACGGTACTTTGAACTTCCTGCAAAACGTCCTGTGTGGATGCGAGATAGTGTTTCATGAGCTGCTTCCTTTCCTGCGGGTTGACCGCAAATACAAAAAGACCTCCGCTTTACGTCCAAAAAGCCAAGATGGCGGAGGATGCAAAGCGAAAGTCTTGCTGTTTCAATTTCATGCGGCTTTGCAAAGGCAAAGCGGTTTTGACGCATCGAAATCCGTTCATTCTGAACGGTAGCTACTCCCTTACGCAAGAATGTATTATATCACACTTGTTTCCATTTGTCAAGGGGGTAAACACCAAAAAGCAAAATCTTTTTTCGTCAGGCGGTATCAGAAATCGTTCCATTCCCTGTCCAGTGTATTTTTCATCATTCGTGCAAAGGAACCGTGTTCATAGATTCTGCCCTGATAATACTCTGCAAACACACCATCCGATTTGCGCAGCAGCAGCACGTCATCTTCGGCACGCACATACCCGAGGCAAAGATAGCCGTTGGTATTTTCCGAATGTTCCCGTACATCATCCGTCTGTCGGATGTCTTTCAGTGCATAAAATGTTGTACCGCTCGGCATTTCCACGCCATTTGCAAAGCAAAGCAATTCCTGATATTCGGCAGGAAGCTGCGTACAGAATTTCAGTTCCCATGAAGCCAATTGCAGTTCAGACGCAGGTGCTTGAAAAATCGCGTGCTGCATTCCATAGTGGAGTGCCTGTTTTTCTGCGGCATCTACCAGCCGTGTCAGTTCCGGACGAATGCTGCAATCGGGGATCTGTGCGTAAATATCGCGCAGAAGCGGAGGGAATTGCGACTGAAAAGCCCGGTCACAAGCTTCGATTTCGGCGATCCACTGTTTGGTATCGCCCTGTGCCTGAAAGAATGCGCTGCGGGCAGGAATGCTGCGGAACACTGCAATGGCATCCGTAAGCAGCGAGATCATCTCGGAAGGAACTTCTGTGTTCTGCGGTTCGAGTGTGCCGTTGCTGCGCACGCTGCACGAAAATGCTTTCACGGTTTCACTCTTCGGGAAAACCGCAAGAAAGCGTACATTTTCAGGGGAGCGAATATAATTGCCGAAAGCGGCATTCGAATTCGCAGTCAGAAACAGGATATTATTCTGTACACCATAAGCGCAGTTGAGTTCTGCTGTATACTGCTTGACTGCATCCGTAGAGCCAAGTTTTTCCAGCAATCTTTCCCGAATGATCTCCAAAAGATGCGGCTCTGTTTTGACGAACGCAAAGGGTGTCGGCGCATCAGGCTGAATGCGGCGAATCTTCTCGCTGCATTCGCAGAAATGACGATAAAGCGAACTATGGGCATCATTTTTGTCATCGGAGAGAAATGCTGCTTCGGTTTTTTCCATCAGTGTGAGCAATTTTTCAGGCTTCACAGAGGGTTCCATGCGGCTGAGGCAGGTATTGAGAAAGCGCGTCACACTGCCGATGCGCAAAGGCGGCTCAGCAGATTCCAGCACTTTGAACCATGCAGCAGAGAAAAGATCCAGAAGGATATCCTGACCGCCGAATTCATAGGTCAGTTCTGCGACTTTGCTCAGAATCACAACGTAATTATCAACAGCGCCGTCAATCAAAGTTTGCAGCAATGGGCGGCAATATTCACACGTCCATTCCATCAGGACGTGATGTTCGCTGGTCAATGACTGATATTGCGTAAATACTTCGGACGGTACAGATTTTTTCAGATTATTAACATCCATGTCGTACTGCAAGAGAAGTTCTTTGGCTTGTTCTAAAGTTTGCAGTTGTGTCAGTTGGGCATCCATAGATCCAGCTCCTTTCCCATTAGAAAGTATGATTTAATCATAACATATCAAGGCGCAATTGTCAATGGTTCCTATATTTTTTTCAGAAATGAATCGGGCTGTTTTATTGCAGATTCCAAAGGATATCTATTCTCTTTGGCATCCGCATCGAAAATTGCTTTTCTGCCTTGTGCGAATCGTGTCACTTTCTGCCGCTGCTGCATATCCTATACCGTGCGGTAAACCGCCGCACATCCCGATATCATCCTGAAAGGAGCTGTCAGCTATGCGCGGTAATCCCAACGAAATCCCTGCCTTCCCCGCGTCCGTCACACTCGCCGCCGCCTACGTCCCGTGGCAATACTGGGAAACACCCATGCCCCCCTGTGATGCCCTCGAAGCAGGTACGGTCTTCCCCAGCCTTGTGAAGCCGTTCATCATGCAGAAAGGAGGTGCGGCAGATGGAAATGCAGTCACAAGCGTCTTTTTCGCAAATGCCAAGGGATGAACTCCTGAAGCTCATCCACGCCAGCGGCTTCACCATGCGCGACCTCGCCCTCTACCTCGACACCCACCCCGACTGCGAAGACGCGCTCGCCCACTACACCATGCAGGCAGAAGCACTCGAAGCCGCCATGTCCGCCTACGCACAACGCTTCGGCGCTCTGCGGCAGTGCGATATCCCTCAGTCCCCCAACGGCTGGTCGGCATGGGCACAGACCGCCTGGCCATGGGAAAAGGAGGCGTAAATCATGTTTCAATACGAGAAAACACTGGAATATCCCGTGAAAATCTCCCGCCCGAACGCCAGACTTGCCAAAATGGTCATCACACAGCTTGGCGGCCCTGACGGCGAACTTGGCGCTTCCATGCGCTACCTCAATCAGCGCTACACCATGCCCCTGCGTGAATTGCAAGGCTTGCTCACAGACATCGGCGTTGAGGAACTTTCTCACATGGAGATGATTTCTGCCCTTGTCTGCCAACTGACCAAAGGGCTTTCTCCCGAACAACTCGAAGCACAGGGCTTTGCCGACTATTTCGTTGACCATACCATCGGTATCTACCCTGTATCCGCATCCGGTGTGCCTTTTTCCGTGGAAACGCTCCAGTCCACAGGAGATGCCATCACCGACCTCAGCGAAGATATGGGCGCGGAACAAAAAGCCCGCACCACCTACGACAACATCCTCCGCCTCGCAGATGACCCCGATGTGCGCGATGTAATTCGATTCCTGCGTGAACGGGAAATCGTGCATTTTCAGCGGTTCGGTGAGGGAATGCGCCTGATTCAGGACAAATTGCTGAAAGATTCCCGCTATCCCAATAACCCCTACGCCTTCAACACATCCTACGACCAAAGCTGTTTCACGCACGCCATGAAGCGCTGAACAAACAAAAAGCTGCATCCGGATTTTTCCGCGATGCAGCTTTTGTTTTATCGTGTGCTTTTGGGAAAATATTGCACGAAAAGTGATTGTTTCAGGATGCGAATTTCGGCGTGTATCTTCGTAATATCTCACATTTACACGGTTCTACGAAATATTTCGAAATCGTGTATTTGTTTTCAAAAGCCTTGTTTTTTAGTAAATATGACCGTTTTTCATAGTTATTTTCGTACAGGTCGCCTACGAATATATACAAATATCACAAACAATACGATAATATTTCTACAAAAGAAGCGACCGATTATGCTTGATATTTTCAAGAAGATATGCTATAATAAACTAAGATGCAGGATTATCGTTTCCTGCCCTACCATTCATTTTTCAGGAGGCGCACATCATATGGGATTCAAAATTAAAAACGGCGTTTTGCTGAAATATGAGGAAGCAGGTACTTTAGAGCGCCTCGGCATCCGCAAGAAGGGTGAAACCCTCTCTGTGCCGAAAAACGTTACGCAAATTGATGACGAAGCCTTTTCCATGACCGCTGTCAGCAGCCTATTCATTCCGCCGTCTGTCATGACCATCGGTGAAAAAGCATTTTCTCTTTGCGCAGAGCTTGAATCTGTTGAGTTTTCCAACGGATTGAAGCAAATCGGCGTGAATGCTTTCGATGGCTGCACGGTCTTGCGCAGTGTTTCGCTTCCCGATTCCTGCGAAGCCATCGGGATGTGGGCATTTTGCAATTGCTCCGCCCTCAGAGAAGTCAAGCTCTCCTCTCATATCGAAACAATCGAACGCGGTACGTTCTCCGGCTGTTCTCATTTGACGGAAATTACAGTGCCCGAAAATGTACAGCACATTGATGCGCGGGCATTCTATAACTGTACTTCTCTGGAAACAGTCAAACTTTCTGCCGGACTCCGCACCATCGGACGAGAAGCGTTTGCCGGCTGTTCCGCCATGACACAAATCTATATTCCTGAAACAGTCAACGAGATCTGCGAAGATGCATTCGCAGGCTGCACGGAACTCAAAACCGTCATTATCCCGCCTTCCGTCACAAAACTGCATCCGTTCGCATTCGGTACGACACCCGAACTCAAGATCATTACCACAGTGACCGGAAGTGTCGCGCATCAGTTTGCCCATGAACACGGCATCATGTGCTACACCGAAAAGGAAGCCGGTCTTCTGCGCGGCTGTAACCCCGCTTTCAATATCGAATACGGCATTCTGCGCAAATATACGCAGGAATATAATGTACGCGACATCATGATCCCTGAAGGTGTTATCCGCATCGGCAATCATGCATTCGAACAGAATAAGCAGTTGATTTCCGTTGTCATTCCCGAAGGTGTCATCGAAATCGGCAGCTATGCGTTTAACGGCTGCCGCAATTTGCAGCGCATTTACCTGCCAAGCACCCTGAAACGCATTGGCAGATTCGCGTTCCGTGATTGCCCGATCGTGGAAGTCATCTTGCCGCAGGGCATGGAAATCGTTGAAAAGAATGCTTTCCAAAGCTGCACCAATATGCGCCGCTTCTATATGCCGGATTCTGTAAAGATACTGGAAAACGAAGCCCTGCGCGATTGTATGTCGCTGACGGAACTGCGTTTTTCTACGAAACTGGAAGCCATTGCAGACGGTGTTTGCAGCGGTTGTTCCTCTTTGCGCATTGTTGTCATTCCCGAAGGCCCGAGGTATATTCAGCAAAACGCCTTCCGCGGATGCAGCAGTCTGCGCGAAGCCTATATTCCTGACAGTATCATCGAAATTTCAGGCAATGCCTTTGCGGATACCCCGCTGTTCCGCATGACCGGCGGTCATTATATTGTCGGCAGATTCCTGATTCGTGCGGACGGATACAGTCCGATCCCGAAAGGTGTACGCCGCATCGGACCGCGTGCCTTTGAACGCGGCGGTCTGCGCATGGCGGTCATTCCGGATGGTGTCATCTCCATCGGTGACAACGCATTCGCAAACTGCGGTGTGCTGACAGATGTTGTCATTCCGAAATCGGTCACAGACATCGGTGTGGATGCGTTTGCATATACGCCGTGGCTTTCTCACCGTACCGAACCTTATACTGTTGCAGGTGCAAATATTTTGCTTCATGCGAATGTGCAGCAGCCTGATGCCGATATTCCTATCGGTATCCGCTGTATCGGCCCTGCCGCATTCGCACAGCTTACGATTCAAAATGTACGTTTGCCGGAAGGCTTGACGCGCATTCAGCATGGTGCTTTCTCCTTCTGTGAAGAATTGGAATCCGTGGAACTGCCTTCCACACTGCGTGAAATCGAGGGCTATATTTTCCACGGCTGCACGAAGCTGAACCAAGTTCTTTTCCGCGAAGGCCCGTCAAAAATCGGTCACGCGATGTTCAGCAGCTGCAACAATCTGCGCAGCATCCGTCTGCCATCCACGATCATCGAAATCGACAACGAGGCTTTCTATCACTCAGGCATCGAACGCATTATCATTCCGGATGGCGTCACACGCATCGGACAATCTGCGTTCAGCCATTGCGAACACCTCATGGACATTGCGATTCCGCCTTCTGTGGTGGAAATTGAACACAACGCATTTACTGACTGTCCGAAATTCCGCTTACACGCGGAAGCAGGAAGCTATGCAGAACGCTATGCACGGCAGCACAGCGCATTCATGAGTTTTGTGCCGCTGAATGCGGAAGGCTTCAATATCGACGTGCCTGCGCCAGCCAAGCCAACAACCAATGCGCCCATCCCGCCGCAGCGAAAAGAAGCCGCAAAGCCGCTGCCTGCCGACCCGCCGTTCCTGTTTGAACTGCCGAAGTCTGTGACTGCCCGCAATAAAGCAGTCAACACGCCGAATGTCGCAGCAGCACGCGCTTCACGCGAAGCAGACCAGCAGAAAAATGCAAAGCCCAAACCTGCATCGGGCGAACGCCCAAAAATGATTCTGATTCCGCAGGAACATACATCTTCTGCCACCGCAGAATCGGAAGGAGCAAAGCAGAAGGAAAAAATTGCTTCTCGTCTGGAAGCAGCACAGCAAGCCTTTACGCCGCCGTTGCCGTCAGAATTCGAGCCTGTTGAGGAACTGGCAGATAAACCGCTGCCAAAAGTACGTGCAATGCGCGATAAACCTGCTTCCGTAGAGAAGCGCGAAATGATGAGCAAAGCTGCCGCAATGCAGGAACCGCCTTCTGAAAAGTCAGAAAATGCAAGCAGCATGAATTCTGTTGACGTCTTGGAACAGCCCGTTCCATTGGACAGCGGCATGAAAACAGCGGAGGCACCCAGACGCTCCCGCGGATTCGATGACAACGACGAATTAAATTACGTCATGCGTGTCAGAAAGAATCTGGAAGAAGCAAGACAAAACTCGGTTGCCTTTGACCCGAATGCCAAGCTGCCGCCCGTTCAGAAGCCGCCAAAAGCGTCGAAAGCAGAACAGGCAGAGCCGAAAAAGCAGAAAAAGCAAAAGAAACAGCAGCCTCCACCCAAAATGGCAAAAGAAGATGCGAAAGCACGCCGTCGTGCGGAACTGCTGGATGACCTTCCAGAACTTCCCGATGAGGAAGAAAAGGAAATGCGCCGCCGTGCGAAGGAATCGCCGGAAGAAACCAAGGCACGCCGCAGAGCCAGTCTGCTGGACGATTTGCCGGATATTCCGGATGAACCGCGCACACCCGCCGCGCAGCCTGCAAGTGCCATGGAAGAACCCGACATTCCGAAAGTGGACGAAGGCAAACCCGCTTCCGTTCCAGAAGCGCCCAAAGATGCGCCGCCTGTCAACGAAGAAGATCCGTTCGGCGACATTCACTGGAACGATGACCAATCAACATTTACAATTCGTCTTTGACGTAAAAACAGGAGGACACCGCCAATGGGGAAATTTGTGATTCGTCAGGTACCCAAAGGATTTACATTCAGACTGAAAGCGAGAAACGGTGAGGTCATCGCAACATCGCAGGTTTATTCCGGGGAACCGGCTTGCCGCAAAGGCATCGCCAGTGTCATTAAGAATGCACCGATTGCAGGACTTTACGATTCCACCGTGGCGGATGCACCTTCCGTATCCAATCCAAAATTTGAAGTGTATCTGGATAAAGCAGCTGCTTTCCGATTTCGGCTGAAAGCAGGAAACGCAGAAACCATTGCCGTATCGGAAGGATATCCGACCAAACAGGCTTGTCTGAACGGCGTGGAAAGCGTGCGGAAAAACGCTGTCGATGCAGATATTATTCTGGAAGCTGTCAACAATTGATATCACAAAAGCGCTGCTGTGCGAAAGGCACGGCGGCGCTTTTTTTGCGTATTGCAGTATCATGCATATCCATGAAGGGGATACAAAAAAGGGACATGGTCTTATGAACCATGTCCCTTTTGTTTCGGTTGCTTGTCCGAATGCTGTGGAAGAAATTATTTCTCGAAGCTAGCCATAGGATCGAGGTGCATTTCTTCGGAGTGCTCCTTCATGGAGTCGCCGCAGACAGCATCGAATGTGGTTTCTTCCTGGTTGATGCCAACGATTGCGTAGTAGATCAGCATAGCAGTTGCATCCTTGGTATCAATAGCGCCGTCAGCGTTGACATCCATTGCATAGAGGATACCTGCATACTGTTCCTGTGTCAGCTCATCAGGGAAGATGCTCAGAACTTCGCTTGCAGTGACCTCGTCCTTGAGGATCTCGGTCTGTGCATAGAACTTCAAAGCAGCAGTTGCATCAACAGGAGTAACCTTATTGTCGGTCAGCTGCATATTACCTCTTACGACCAGAATGACATTGTATGTAGCAACAACTTCATCAGCGGTCGGAACGGTAATATTGAACTTTTCGCAGATTGCTGTGATCTTTGCAATACCTTCTGCACTCAGGGTAACCTTGATGTCAGCCTTGGTGTAAGAAGCAGCATTGAAGGAATCAGCGTTCTTGTTGGAGATGGAGAAGTCAGCAGCAGTCAGAGCAACGGATTCTGCAACAGAACCATCTTCAGCGAAGATGTTCATAGCACCTGCAAAGCTCTTGAAGCAAGAGAATTCATCCTCTTCTTCAGTCCAGTAGTAACCGATGATGTTGGTGTCAGTGATGGTCTTGACATCCAGCTCAAAAGCGTACTTGCCGCTTGTAGTAGTTGTGGTTACGGTTGTGGTGGTATCGCTGGTGGTAGTATCAGAAGTGGTATCGCTGGTGGTAGAACCGGAAGTGGTGTTGCTGGTGGTAGAACCGGAAGTGGTGTCGCTGGTGGTAGAACCGGAAGTGGTCTCGCTGGTGGTAGAACCGGAAGTGGTCTCACTGGTGGTAGAACCGGAAGTGGTCTCACTGGTGGTAGAACCGGAAGTGGTCTCACTGGTGGTAGAACCGGAAGTGGTCTCACTTGTGGTAGATGCGGAAGTGGTCTCACTTGTGGTAGATGCGGAAGTGGTCTCACTTGTGGTAGATGCGGAAGTGGTCTCACTTGTGGTAGATGCGGAAGTGGTCTCACTTGTGGTAGATGCGGAAGTGGTGTCGCTGGTGGTAGATGCGGAAGTGGTGTCGCTGGTGGTAGATGCGGAAGTGGTGTCGCTGGTAGTAGATGCGGAAGTGGTGTCGCTGGTGGTAGATACGGAAGTGGTGTCGCTGGTGGTAGAAACGGTCGTGGTCACATCCGAAGAAGTATTGCTGGTGGACTCGGAAGTGGTCACATCCGTAGTGGTAACGGTAGTGGTGATATTGCTGATGGTGGAAGAGGAAGTCGTGGTATCCGTTGTGGTTGTTGTGGTATCTTCGATCTTCTTGGTTTCGATGCTGTCGATGATACGCTCTACATTAAAGAAGATGGTGTTTGCAGCATCATCTCTTGCGATAGAGACAACCTTGTGAGAAGTAACGGAAACGAGTTCCAGTTTGTTCTCTGCGAAGTAATCAGCAAACTGTGCTGCGTAAGCATCCTTCAGGATGGTGCCGTTTTCGTCCGTCTGATTATCAGCAATGGACATGGTTGCGTTCATGCTGTAACCATCGAAGGTAACATTGACATCATAAGCACTTGCGCAAAGGTTGATAACATCATCAGAAGTCAGTTTCACATCAACGCTCTCAAAGCTGTCAATGTACTGTGCAATTGCATCGAAGGAAATGCCCTTCTTATTGAACTTGATAGCATCCTGCCATGTTGCAGGGATCTGTGCCATGTAATCTGCAACTTTTGCTTTCAGTTTGTCGTAGCCATTTACTTTTGCCAGTTCAGCATTCACTTTTTCCTCTGCCTTGCTGAGGAACTGTGCATAAGCGGTATCGAAGTTATCAGCGGTTGCCTTTGCAGATCTGATAGCATTGTCAGCAGCTTTTGCCTCATCATATGCCTTCTGGATCTTATTGAAGAAATTCTTGGCATCAGCCTCAGAAAGCTGACCGATGACAGCAACTTCTTTTGCTTTTCTGTCAACATAGCTCTTCAATGCAGATTCATCTGCTGCATTCGTGCTGATGTTGTACTTCTGACCGAGTTCATCGGTGAATTCGAGAATGGTTTCCACTGTCTTTGCGCTGGTATTCAGATTCAGAGTGAGCTTCAGAGCGCCGGCGACTACGAATTTCGACCAGTCAGCGTACTCAGTGAACTTTACGCCATGCTTTGCTGCATTCTTGCCCAATTCCTGACCGACCACAGTGCCGATATTAGAAAGTGTAGCGGTCACTTCGATCTTGGAATCATCGACAAGTGTCACAGTACCATCAGACAGACCAGCAATCATTGCATCGATTGCATCTGCATCAACATACTTACCAAGCTTGGAAACGAGTGTCGGACGAATCTTTTCAACGTACTTTGCCTTTGCGATCGTCACGGTCTGACCAGGAGTCTTGGTGCTCAAAGCAGCGCCCAGCTGACCCCAAAGATTGGTAGAGCCTGCGGAAGCAGCCAGTGTTTCAGGTGCCGGCAGATTTGCTTGCTTAATAGGCACATTGGTAATCCAGTCTTTGGTCACGGTCAAAGAATCAGCAGCATTGACACTGCAAATGCTGGTTGCAATCGAACCGAGTGCAAGCACTGCACTGGTTGCGGTTGCGAGGGAACGCTTCAAAAGTGTTTTGTTCAATTCAAACCTCTCCTTTAATAATTTTATGTACCTTCAGCGCCGTATGAATCCTATGAAAATGAGGGGGTAAAGTTATCATTTCCGTCAAAAGATACTACGCTATTTATACATATTGCTATTATAACAGCAAACATCTAAAAATGCAAGCGTTTTTTTGCGAATTGTTTAATTGATACAAACGTATGTCTATCGTTCACATCAGTTTAGCTAAATTTACAGTCAGAAACGGAAAATCTTCCCAATTGTTTCATTCATTTTTGCACGTTTTTGCTATATTTTCCATTTGTTGTAAAAAGTTGCAAAGATTAAGATTTCCTTGTGATATATGCGATATATTGTTAATTCGTTATCAGAAAAAAATATATAAAACATACACAAAACATATTGACAAATGCTTTGTATTGTGGTATACTATACACAGAGGTTAGGAAAGAAAGAAGTTACAAAGAGTAGAACAAAGAAACAAAAGAAAGGATGTGTGACCGATGGGTCAGGCAGAAATCTGAAGGCTGAATCCCTTTTGATAATGACTTACTACTATATAAATGAAAGGTGTGTTTCCGATGGGTCGTTAGACCATTACCTTAAACCAAAATCTAAATGAAAGGCGTGTTTCCGATGGGTCGTTAGACCATTACCTAATACCAAAATCTAAATGAAAGGCGTGTTTCCGATGGGTCGTTAGACCATTACCTTAAACCAAAATCTAAATGAAAGGCGTGTTTCCGATGGGTCGTTAGACCATTACTTTAAACCAAAATCTAAATGAAAGGCGTGTTTCCGATGGGTCGCTAGACCATTACCTAATACCAAAGTCTAAATGAAAGGCGTGTTTCCGATGGGTCGTTAGACCATTACTTTAAACCAAAATCTAAATGAAAGGCGTGTTTCCGATGGGTCGCTAGACCATTAGCTTAAACCAAAATCTAAATGAAAGGCGTGTTTCCGATGGGTCGTTAGACCATTACCTTAAACCAAAATCTTAATGAAAGGCGTGTTTCCGATGGGTCGTTAGACCATTACCTAATACCAAAATCTTAATGAAAGGCGTGTTTCCGATGGGTCGCTAGACCATTACCTAATACCAAAATCTAAATGAAAGGCGTGTTTCCGATGGGTCGTTAAGACCGACACTTGTGACTTATCGATGTGAAGGATGCAATTCCGATGGGTTTCACCCCATTTCTTATATAGTTCAAAATCAAAGGATGTGTTTCCAATGGGTTAGTTCCCAAAAGTTTTTACGGATGCCCAATCAAAATCTATTCTGAAGGATGTGTTTCCAATGGACACCAACGAGGTTTGTTCTGCATGATGCGGGGCAGTGCGAGAGTCCGCCCAGCCCGTGTACGGCGGATTCGGATTGATATGATTTTACTTTAGCCGACGTTGCTTTGCGCGTCGGCTATTTTATTGCAGGTAGAATACAATGCACAATTCAGATAGCAAAAATGTGTGCAAAACGCCTTTTTTGAAAATAGCACAGCATTTCGCTTGACAAAATACAAAAGATGTGTTATAATATCTATCGTTGTGAGGGCATAGCTCAGTTGGTTAGAGTACCTGCTTGACATGCAGGGGGTCGGTGGTTCAAGTCCACTTGTCCTCACCATTTATGCGAGTGTGCTGGAATTGGCAGACAGGCACGTTTGAGGGGCGTGTGCTTCGGCGTACGGGTTCAAGTCCCGTCACTCGCACCACAACTGCATAAGCAGCCGCGTGATGTACCATGACTGTATATCACCATATGGAAAGATGGCTGAGCTGGTCTAAGGCGCACGACTGGAAATCGTGTAGGCGTTAATAGCGTCTCGAGGGTTCGAATCCCTCTCTTTCCGTCAAAGAAAACTCCCGAAGGCATTCGCTTTCGGGAGTCTTTGTTTATATGCAGACAAAAAAGCCGCGCAGGAGTTGTATTTTCCTGCGCGGCTTTTTGTACATTACATATGTGCGATGGTAGTCGTAGTGCCTTTGCTTCTGCTGTAGAACCACGATAACCGTGAATCTTTAGATAACCGCTAACGTCATCCGCAAAGGAAGACAGCACGCCATACTCGCTAAAATCAGCTTGCGGATTATATACATACACATCGGCTGCCTTAAGGCAACACCGCACAAAGCACGCCTTACGGCTTGGCGGCACATCTACTTGCAGATTTTCCGCCATCTTGCACAGAAATTCTTTGCTGGGCGTCAGCCCAGCGGCATCATTTCTGTACAATCTGACGAAAAATCTGAC
>JAZUJW010000072.1:0-3157 GCA_045642925.1 Oscillospiraceae bacterium | reverse complement strand
AAAAAACTATTGCATTTTTGTATAGAATATGTTATACTGTCTTTGTACAATCGGAAAATAGAATTCTGTTGTATGATAATGTTCATGACAATGATCAGGAGGGAAAACTTATGGAAAAGTGCAAGAGAGCCACAGCCGTTTTTCTGGCTGTGCTGTCCATGCTGGCAATGGACAATGCAATTGTACCCACTTCACGAAATGAAAACAGTATTATGATGACAGCAAGTGCAGAAGACACTGATATTACTTGGAATCTTGATGACAATGGCGTTCTGACAATCAGCGGTTCTACTGCAATGGCTATCACCAATAACGAAGCAATTGTTCCATGGCATACCAGCCGCAACCTCATCAGGGAAGTCATCATTCAGGATGGCGTCAAATCCATTGGCAGATATGCCTTTGCCAATTGCAAAAACCTTACAAAAGTATCGATTCCAAGCGGCGTAACGGAAATCGGGCAATCTGCATTTGCAAATGATAGCTTGCTCACTTCCATTACCATTCCGTCAACAGTCAAGACCATCGAAAGCAGAGCGTTTTCGAACACCGGCTGCACCGAGATCGTATTCCCTGATTCGGTCACAACACTTGAAGGTGCTGTCATGGCAGATTCGCCTCTGCTGCAAAAGGTTGTTCTGCCTGAGGGTGTGACAACACTCGGTACGAATTTGTGCGGCGGCTGCGAGAACTTGAAGTCCGTAAACATTCCGTCAACGGTCACAGACATTGAAAACTATGCTTTCTCTGGATGTTCTTCGCTGACATCCCTCACTCTGCCGGAAGGATTGAAAACCATCAGCTACAATGCGTTTGAACAATGTTCCGGTTTGAAAAACATTGTCATTCCTGAAAGCGTTGAAACGATCGGTGACTGCGCATTCCAGTTCTGCACGGCACTCGAACGCATTTATATCACCAATCCTGAAGCCTCCCTCGGTGCTGCCGTATTCTCAGATTGTCCGAACCTTGTCTTGGCGGATATTCCCCCAGAACTTTCTATCCCGAGCGATACGTTCTATCATGACATGAAACTGACAGGTGTTTCTCAGGCATATGATCTGGCAGGGGGCACGGAGATGAGCGGAAAAACAAAAGTGAATTGGAAGATCTCTTCGGAAGGCATACTGACCATCAGCGGCAACGGCTATATGCGCGAAGAATCCCGTACAGCCTCTTTTACGTCAGCATGGAACCGTAGCTCGGAATACCGCAATCTGGTCAAAAAAATCGTCTTTGAAGAAGGCATCCAGTCCACAGCGGTCCGCGGTTTTGAATATTTTCAGAATCTTGAAGAAATTGTTCTGCCTTCCACAATGAAAAAAATCAATCTGAATTCCTTTGCACACTGCCCTAAACTCAAAACGGTCAATTTCCCGGAAGGTTTGACTGAAATTGGCGATTTTGCATTTTATGGTGCAGAAATTCTGCAAGCCATTGACCTGCCCAGCACCCTGGAATCACTCGGTGAAGCATCGTTCTATTGCTGCTATCTCGTCGATACAATTACAGTACCCGAAAAAGTCAAAAGCATTCCGAAAGACTGCTTTGCAGGATGCAACAATCTAAAAAACCTCACCTTGTCGGAAGGCTTGGAAAACATCGGTTTTCAGGCGTTTTTCGCTTGCGGCTTCGAAGAAGTCACCATTCCTGACTCCGTCGAAACGCTGGAAGTAAATGCATTTATCGACTGCCACAATTTGCAGTATGTTCATTTTTCGGAGAACCCTAAGCTGACTTCCATCGGTTCTGCCGCATTCAATAATTGTTTCGCCCTGAAAAGCTTTGCGATGCCTGACAGCGTGACTGAACTGAAATCAGCAGTATTTTCGCAATGTTTCGATCTCAGTGAGGTGAAACTTTCCAAGAATATCACGACAATTGAAACGGGCGCGTTCACAAGCTGTGCCGGTCTTACAAAACTCTATATTCCGACCAGTCTGAAAACCGTAGAAAAGTTCGCTTTTCAGGATATGGACAATCTGAATACCATCATTTATTGCGGTACACCGGAGCAGTGGAACGCAATCAATGTCGGAGAAGGAAATGACATATTCGCAGAGTATCCGCAGTTCCATGAATATTATCATGATAAATGCACCTACTGCGGGGCAGAACGTGAGTATTCCAATTCTCGATTCGAAGGCTATTCGCTGACATTGGATGGTTCAATCGGTGTCAATCTTTATATGTCGCTGGATTCCTGCGTAACAGCGGATGCAGATGCATATTTGCGGTTTATTCTGCCTGATGATTCCGTACAGAAGGTGCTTGTTTCCAAAGCTGACAGAAAAACTGTGGATAACAAAGAATACTATGTATTCAGGTGCAATGTTTCCGCACAGAATATGTTCGACCCGATTACAGCGCAGATCGCGCTTGGTGACAGTTCGAAAATTGACACCATTCAGTTTACAGTTGATGAATATGCATCTGCGCTCCGCGAACGGGATGACAGATATGCGGATTTTGTGGAGAAATTCCTTGATTACGGCAGATTCTCCCAGTGCTATTTCAATCGGACCGCTGACTATCCGAAGGAATACACAGAGGATGATTATGTGCGAGTGCTGAAAAATATCACACCGTCAAAGGGCATTGAGGATGCAGACTACATTGGTTCTTCGCTGCTTCTCAAAACCAACACGATACTTCGTCATTATTTCAAGTCAAATGCAGCAGGCAGAAAAGCAAAGTATTCGTATGATGGCGAAGAAACGGTTTATTATGTAGAACAGTCCATGGCACCGACACAGTATGACCAGAAAATTGATGGACTGGAATATTGCATTTACGATTACATTTACAGCATGATCTCTTCGGATACTGCCGATGAGTCAACGAAGAAGCTTTGTGTTGCATTGTATGATTATGCGGATGCCTGCAAGGAACTTGCAGCGAAAGATCTGCTTTGAGGGAGGAAAATACAATGAAGGAAACTTATGTGAAAGCTGAAATGGAGATCGTGGTGTTGGAAAACGCAGACGTGATTACGACATCCATCGATCCGGAACTTGATGAAATGGGCATTGACTATCGATGAGCAAAAAGCGTAACGCTTGAAAAAGAATCAGAGCTATAAGAAATAAAAAACCACACATAGCCGTTTCATCGGTTATGTGTGGTTTGATTTTCATTGTGATGTTGTAGCATAAAG
>JAZUJW010000071.1:0-12670 GCA_045642925.1 Oscillospiraceae bacterium | reverse complement strand
CTTGGCGGCACATCTGCTTGCAGATTTTCCGCCATCTTGCACAGAAATTCTTTGCTGGGCGTCAGCCCAGCGGCATCATTTCTGTACAATCTGACGAAAAATCTGACTGCGTATCTGCACCACCAGCTCTGTGCGGTGTTGCCTTAAGGCAACACCACACAAAGCACGCCTGACGGCTTGGCGGCACATCTGCTTGCAAATTTGTACTACCGGCTCTGTGCGATGTTGCCTTAATCAGGAAGGGTTTCCCCTCGTGTCGTACCTAACATAAATATAGGAAGGCAGGAAGAACGTTTCATACCGTTCTCTTGCCTTCCTTTGTTTATTACGGGAGATGTATGCGGGAACCCCTCCTGATTCGTTGTAAGGAAACAAGAGATGTTTCGCGCTCTGCGGTGCAGACTGCTTGCAGTCTGTTGGCGTCCGGAGGCGCTGCCTCTGGACTTCGCCAAAGGGAATGATTCCCTCTGGACTCCTCAATATCATTGCCGCATTCTGTTTCAATATCTCACTTCGCGCGCAGAACCACTTGATTAAACGGAATTCTATACCAAATATTGCGGAGTTTTCCCTGCACTGTTTCATTTGTTGCGCTGATTTTCCCTTTCTAAAATATTAATGAATATTTAAAAGAACACCATTTTTTCGCAGATTCATGCAATTTCTACGCTTCATCTGCTTTTGCCTATGGCAGTATAAGTCTGCCCTTATACCCCCTATAAGCGTTTCCTATTTGCATTTTTTCGCAATTTATGATAGACTGATATCAATGAAGAACAGAACACAAGATGTTCGAATCTACATGAAATTTCCAAGCCGTTCGGCTTTTAAACATTGTTCCCCCTAAAGTGGATGCGTCGGGTGCGATCACCCGCGCCGACGCTCCACTCTTTTTTTTATAAATCAGCGCAGAGAACATAATTCCACATTCCGTTCTTTGCGCTTTTCTTGCATTTATTTTCCCAGTCATATCAGAAAACTTGTGTTTTCTCTTGAAATTTGCCCATTTTTCCCCTTCACAAAACCACCCTTCATGATGAATCAGAAAAGAGGTTTTTGAAACATGATTTCTTTCAGCAAAATGTTTTCTATCGTTATTTGTTCCAGTTTGATTGCTACAAGCGCCTTTACAAGCAATGTTTTTGCCGCACAGTCACTTCTGGATGCAGATTTCGAATCGGGTATGGACGGCTTCAGTGCGCGTGCACAGGAATCTGTCGAAAGAGTAAATCTGGATGCTTATGAAGGCTCCTACTGTCTGATGGTTTCCAGCCGTACCGAAGCATGGAACGGCGCTGTCGCTGCTTTGGGTACTGATTGGGTTTCCGGCGAGTCCTATGCTATTTCCTGTGCTGTCAAGCAGTCTTCAGGTGATGCTGTGGATATGCAGATCTCTCTCCAGTATGACGATGCAACAGGTACGACTCAGTATGCGCATATTGCTTCTGACACCGTAGCAAGCGGCGAATGGACGGTTCTTTCCAATTCGGATTACCAGATTCCCGCAGGTGCAACCAACCGATACATTTATGTTGAAACAGCAACGGATTTGTGCGATTTCTACGTTGACTCCATCAAGGCTTCCATTCCGACACATTACCGCATGGGCGATGTCAATCAGGACGAAAAGATTGATAAAACGGATGCAGATGAACTGCTGAAATTTATTGAGGGACAAGATGCAAATGTCATCTTGGAAACGGCTGATATGGACAAGAACGGAAAAATCAACAGTGCGGACTATGCACTTCTGCGCCGACTCTTTGTTTACCCTGAGCTGACTGCAACCACCACGACCACCACAACAACGACTACCACTACAACCACTGCTGAGCCTTCTACTCCCGTAGGCGGCGGCGGTTACATGAACGGCAATGCTTGGGTACCTCCCGGAGATATCTCCTGGATCGACAAGAGCAAGCCGATGGTTGCAATCAGCTTCGATGATGGTCCTGTTGGTCTTGGCAATAACAGCTCTGCTGCCCGTATTCATAATGCTCTGAAGGAATCCGGCTTCCATGCTACATTCTTCTACTGGGGCAATAAAATCAACGGCGGCAATGAAAACGAAATTACCACGGCTTACAAGCTTGGTTTTGAAGTTGCTGACCATACCTTTACGCACAATCAGCTCACCAGCATGGGCGCGGATGGTATTTTGAATGAGTACAATCAGTGTGCTGAAATTCTTCGCCGTCTGACCGGTCAGAAGGACTTCATCGTTCGTCTGCCGTACCTTGCAGCAAATGATACTGTAAAGAATACGATTCCGACTCCGATTGCAAACTGCGGTCTGGATACGAAAGACTGGGACAATGCTTCCACGAATAGTATTGTCAGCACGATTAAGAACGCCATGAGCAATGGCAGTCTGAATGGTAAGGTTGTACTTTGCCATGAAACCTACAACACCACCGCAGAAGCGATGGAACAGCTCTGTCCGTACATGAAGCAGAACGGCTGGCAGATTGTCACTGTATCTGAGATGTTTGCTGCGAATGGCAAGACCATGTACAAGGGTCAGATCTACGATTATGTTAGATGATTTCGAAGATTTCTTCTTCTGAAATCTCCTTAAGTGCAAAAAGTCCCGACTATGAAGGTCGGGGCTTTTTGTTTGCGGTGATGCACGCGGCTATTATCATGATGATTCCAGAGAAAGCGGCTATGCACGCGAAGCGAAATGAAAGTTTTACTCGATTTTTTTCAAAAAATCGCAGAGTCCGGGGGCGCTGCCTCTGGGCTATGCCAGAGGGAATCAATTCCCTCTGGACTCTTCATGATTGGGTGCAGGATGCGCTTTCAATTTCCTTTAGAATCCTCAAAAAACAAAAAAATCTCTTTTCGAAAAAAAATACTTGCATCCTGCGCCGATTTGTGATATAATAAAATCGCTACTGAAATTCAGGGGATGCACCCCTAATATCGGAAAGGAAGAAAATGATGTATAATTCACTGATTGACACCATCGGATATGTGTCCGAGTGCGACGCTGAGGTCGGCGCTGCAATGAACAAGGAGCTCGCTCGTCAGAGAAGAAACCTCGAACTGATTGCTAGCGAAAATATCGTTTCTCCCGCAGTTATGGCTGCTATGGGTTCTGTTCTCACCAATAAGTACGCTGAAGGCTATTCCGCAAAACGCTATTACGGCGGCTGCGAATGCGTCGATATTGTCGAAGATATCGCCGTTGCCCGCGCAAAAGAACTGTTCGGCTGCAAATTCGCTAACGTCCAGGCTCACTCCGGTTCGCAGGCAAATACCGCTGTTTACTTCGCTTTGCTCCAGCCCGGCGATACCGTTCTCGGCATGAGCCTTGCACACGGCGGTCACCTTACCCACGGCTCTCCCGTCAACCTTTCCGGTAAATACTTCAACTTCATCTCCTACGGTCTGGGCGATGACGAACGCATCGACTACGATAAGGTCGAAGCACTCGTCAAAGAAAACCACCCGAAGCTCATCGTCGCCGGCGCTTCCGCTTACCCTCGTGCCATCGACTTCGCGAAACTCGCTGAGATCGCACACAGCAACGATGCTCTCCTCATGGTCGATATGGCTCACATCGCAGGTCTGGTCGCAGCCGGTCTGCATCAGTCCCCGATCGGTCTTGCTGATGTCGTTACCACTACCACCCACAAAACCCTCCGTGGCCCGCGCGGCGGCTTGATCCTCACCAATGACGAGGAAATCGCAAAGAAAATCAATAAGGCAATCTTCCCCGGCATTCAGGGCGGCCCTCTGATGCACGTTATCGCTGCAAAAGCTGTCTGCTTCGGCGAAGCACTGAAGCCTGAGTTCAAGGCTTATCAGCAGCAGGTTGTTGACAACGCACAGGCACTCGCAAAAGGTCTGCTGGCTCGCGGCTTCGACCTCGTTTCCGGCGGTACCGACAACCACCTCATGCTCGTTGACCTCCGTCCTGTTCACATCACCGGTAAGGAACTCGAACACCGTCTGGATGAGGTTTACATCACCGTCAACAAGAACGCAATTCCGAATGACCCTGAGAAGCCTTCCATCACCAGCGGTATCCGTGTTGGTACGCCCGCAGTCACCAGCCGTGGTCTGGTCACTGAGGATATGGAGAAAATCGCAGAGTTCATGTACCTCTGCGCTACCGACTTCGAGAACAAGGCAGATGCAATTCGTGCAGGTGTCAACGAAATCTGCAAGAAGTATCCGTTGTACGAATAATCACGTAAATCTATTCTGTTTACATTATCGCAAAAGCAGGGCGCAAAATATGGTGCCCTGCTTTTGTTGCGCTTTTGACAAAAAAGGAGAAGGTAAAAATGGAGTTCAATGTCATGAATATCCTGTTGGATTGCGGCATCATTCTGCTGGCAACGAAAGCATTGGGTATGTTGACAAGAAAAATCGGTTTGCCGCAGGTTGTCGGCATGATTCTCGCGGGACTGCTGATTGGCCCTGCATTCTTCATTCATTGCGATAGTTTTCATGGCCTGATTCATCCGACAGAAATTGAAATGGACGTATTGAAAAGCTTTTCGCAAATCGGCGTGGTATTTATTCTCTTTTCCAGCGGTTTGGAAACGGATTTTCGTGAAATGAAGCGCAGTGGACTGGCGGCGACTGTCATTGCACTGGCGGGTGTATTTGTGCCGATTGCGTTTGGTACGGCGGCGGCATTGCTGTTCATGGGCGGATTTTCGGCTGCAAAAGACACGGAACTGCTGTTGAATGCGCTGTTTGTGGGATGCATTCTATCTGCAACCAGTGTCGGCATCACGGTGGAAACGCTTCGTGAACTTGGAAAGCTGAAAACCAAAATCGGAACGACTGTGCTGAGTGCGGCAATCATTGACGATGTCATAGGGATCGTGGTATTGAGTGTGATTACGGGATTGGGCGGCGAAGGAAGCATTGGAGAAACCTGTCTTCATGTAGTTGGTTTCTTTGCGTTTACGATTGTTGCGGGATTGCTTTTGCGTTTTTGCTTCAAGAAAATGGTTGCGATTTACCCACACAAGCGTCGCACGAGTATTTTTGCCATGGCAATGTGCATGATATTTGCGTACTGTGCAGAGGAATTCTTTGGAATTGCGGCAATTACAGGTGCATATATGGCAGGTTTGATGCTTTCGGGGCTGGGCGACAGTCAGTTTGTAGACCGAAAGGTGATTGTCAGCGGGTATATGCTGTTCACGCCGATGTTTTTTGCGTATATTGGTATCAGTGCAGATTTCAGTAATTTTGTGCCAAGCAGTTTGTTATTTGTGGCGGTATTTGTGCTGGTTGGAGTATTGGGAAAGATTATTGGCTGTGGGGCTGTGGCGAAATGTTTCCGATACAGCAACAGAGATTCTCTGACGGCGGGATTTGGAATGATTGCGCGTGGAGAAGTGGCGTTGGCGGTGTATGCGACAGGGCAGGGGATGATAGTGTATCGTGATGGAGAACTGGCGGGGATTGACCCGTTGGTGGCGACGATTTTTCTGATTATATGCACATCCATTCTGTGTCCGATTTTGTTGAAGCTGGTATTCCGTGGGCAGGCGACGGTGAATGTACACAATGAGCCGCGTAGTGCGACGATTTCGTCGGAAGCGATAGAGAACGTGCATGACAAGGCGTGACAAGCGGCTAATATAATGATGATTCCAAAGGGAATTTTTCCCTTTGGAATCATCAATAAAAAAGCCATCGCAAAACTTTAATCCCGCTTCGTGTGCATAGCCATTTTTAAGGCAACACCGCACAGAGCTGGTGGCATAGCTACTTGCAGATTTTCCGCCATCTTGTACAGAAATTCTTTGCTGGGCGTCAGCCCGGCGGCATCATTTCTGTACAATCTGACGAAAAATCTGACTGGTCAAACTCGTTTGACCATACGTATCCTGCACCACCGGCTCTGTGCGGTGTTGCCTTAATAATAAGATGTGCATTTAGTCTTGAAAAATTTATAATTTTCGATTATAATATTTATATCAATAATATTTTTGTTTTCCCTGTTACCCTATGCCCTTTTTCCCGTTATTATTAGTGCAGGGAAAACGTGAAAGGCGGTGAGCGGATGGACGATGAGTCGATTCTCTCGCTATTCGAACAGCGTGAACAATCTGCTATTTCGGAAATTACTAAGAAATTCGGTCGGCTTTGCCATTCCCTTGGCTTCCGTATCCTCGGCAGCCGTCAGGATACCGAAGAAGTCTTCAGCGAAATGTTGTTCCGTGTCTGGAATGCAATCCCACCAGCACACCCTGTTCCCCTTGCTCCTTACCTTTCTACAGTGATGCGCCGCCTCTGCTTCGACCGTCTGGATGCCTCCCATACCGCAAAACGCGGCAGCGGCGAAGTCCCGCTTGCGATAGATGAACTTTCAGAATGCGTGCCTTCTCCCGATTCCGTCGAAAGTACTGTCGACGCAGCACAACTCGAACAAGCCGTCAATCAGTTCCTTGCTACGCTTGAACCGCAAACTCGTATCATGTTTCTCGAACGCTATTACGCTATGAAACCGATCAACGAGATTGCACAAAAGCATGGCATGAAACTTGGTGCGGCAAAAATGAGCCTTTCGCGTACCCGCAGTCGTCTGAAGCAATATCTGGAAAAGGAGGGATTTCTGTGAATGGCTATGACCTGTTGAAAAGCATGAGTGGCGTTGACCCGCAGTTCTTGCAGGAAATGGAGGAATGGCAAGACAAAAATGAACCACTGGCCGTGCAGGATGGTTCTGATGCGACCGAAAACGCTGATGATACACATGAAACCGCAGTTCCATGGCAACACAACGAAATTTCTGTTTCCGATATTCCGAAAGCAACCCCACAGCATACCCCCAACCGCTTATGGACGGTTTTCCAACGCATTGCCGTCATCTCTGCATCTGCGGCTTGTCTGGTGCTTACCCTTGGCATCATTCAGCGTGCCGTTTTCTCTCATCGCAATGTCCCCATTGACGAATCATCTGCGGTTACGGATGTCACTGATGTCAACGTGCAAACGGAAACCTCTGCGGTCACGCAGACGACCGGCACAACTACGGAAACGACTGCATCTACAACTGTTACCACCTTCACGACCACCCCTGCAACTTCGGATACTACCATTCCTCTGAACACCAATGAGGAGTCTGCCCTCGTGACAAAAATTCCGCAGATCACAGAAACGACAGCGACAACCGGATGTCAGACTGAAACGCAAGTAACTACAGGAGAAAAACATACGACCATATTCACGACTACGACATCCACAACATCTTTCTTCACCACGGCATCCATTGTGGAAACGCAGCCGACCATGTCCCAGACAGAAAACACTACAACTACACAAAAGGCTGAGTTAACGTATCAGCTTGAAATCCAACAGCTTCCGAATAAACTGGAATATCATCTTGGCGAATCGCTTGATTTGGAAGGCGGTGTGCTGTACTATTCCTGTGTGAACGGCGTGCATCAGGCGCTTGAATTGGAAGAAGTGCCGATGACTTCTGATGACGTTACGGTCAATGCATCGCTCTTTGAACAGAAAATGATGTTGGGATTAACAGGAGAAGTAAAGGTTTTCGTCACATACCGTGGATTGACTGCCAGCTTTGGTGTCACTATTTTGGAATAGCATTCACATTAAAAACAGGAGGAATTAATATGAAAACATTAAAAAAACTGGTCGCGTTGCTGCTTTCCGCAGGCATCTTCAGCGCAATGCCGACTGCATTGGTTTCTTCCGAAAGCCTGCATCAGTCTACACCGCAGACCAATGAAATCATTATGCCGAAATATGCTTCCAGTCTGAATTTCGAAATTCGGCAGTTGCCTGAGAAAACGCATTACGCGCTGGGCGAAGAAAACGTTGACCTGAAAGGCGGTCTGGTTTCGATTTACGGTGTCGGTGTGAATGGTGAATCATTCTGCTACAATAACATTCCGATGACCAGCAGTATGTTCACGACCGATAATGCGGGACTGATTCAGGCTTCCGTTACGGGCGTGGGCGGAGAATGCACGATCCCACTGTATTTCGGATATCTGAAAAATGAATTTCAGGTGACGATAGATGCGCCTTCCGTCACGACCGTTCAGACAAATGATGTGGAATCAAATACGCTGCCGACCACAGAGTCTACCTGTGTGCTTTCCACGACTACCCCGGAAGCAAAGGACAAGCCTCTGCGTAATTGTTCGATGATACTGGTCAATCATCCGAATAAGACCGTTTATCTGCCTGGTGAAACACTGGATTTGACAGGCTGTACGGTCTGTGTCATGGGCACGGCAAGTGATGGCTCTGATTATCTGGAAAAAGACGTGGCTGTTTCCGAATATCCGCAGATATATCAGGTCGATGCGGACGAGTTCAATCATGCTTTGGAAATGGGTTTCGGCGGCGAATATCCTGTGTATATTTCCTACGGTAATACTTCCGTATGCGTGATGCTGACGATTGATGCGCCGGCGGCAACGACAACAACGCCTGACCCCGATGCTCCCATGGAGACTATCACGACCAAGGGACAGAAATATATACTGTCCAGCGGCGTGATGACGGTGAAGACCAAGCCGGACAAGCTGGTCTATACACCGGGGGAAGAACTTGACCTCACGGGCGGTACGCTGACCATCACCGGAACGAAATATGACGGCACAACGGTATATCTGGATGAACTGCCGATGAATATGCAAGACGTGGTCGTAGACCAGTATCAGGTCAGCAGTGACATTGATGCAGAGGGAAGGAAAGAGAAATTTAGAGTGAATTTGTTCCTGTGCGGTTTGAGTACGTTTTTCTATTATACGGTGCTGGATACGAGTGTCACAACGGAATATCCGGCAGAAACAGTGCCGACCACAACCATTGCGGGCAGTACGGAAATCGGTTTTACATCGACGACCACTACCAGGGCTACCACAACCATTTTTCAGACCACTACCGGATACCCAAGCAATTTCGGTACCGGTACGATTGGTGTTCCGCAGGAAGGCGAATATTACGCCCTCATGATTGGAAGAATGGATAAGCAAATTTACCATATCGGAAAACAGGTTACACGATTCGACCCCTACATCACCTTTGGTCATTATCTGGATGGGGAAATCGTAGATACAGGGATGTGTCCTTCCTCCTGGGTAGAGGATATTGTCATTGATGCACGGGATTTTGATGCATTTCACACGGGCGAATATGAGATTCGCGTAATTTATCATGATGCAGTTGCAACATATACAGTACGTGTTGTTGTGGATGACCAGTACATTGCAGGTGACATTGATAACAACGGTGAAGTGGACATTACAGACGTAATTATGCTGGGGCGGTACATGAACGAAAACAGTGCGTTCCTGCTTCCTGACGAGGGATTGGGGAATGTTGATATGGACGACAGCGGTACACTGGATGCCATTGACATGGATATGCTGGTGAAGCATATTGCAAGAGTGAATGTGGTGCAGGAATCGGATAAGTCGTTCACGTATGAAACCAAGACCGCTTATGACGATACCAAATACGCAGATATGTCCCAAGATACCGAAGAAGAAACAGAACAGGCAGTTGCGAAACTGCATCAACTTCTGGCGGATGGAATGCTGGCAGAGGGACGTGCGGAAAATATACCGGAGCGTATGGAACACACGGCGTATGATGAATATCTCTGGGGAATTGACACACCGTTCCTGACGCGCATTCGCTTTGGCGAAGTGCAAACGCTGGATTATATGAAAGCGGGAAATGATTTTGCATATCAGATTGAGAATGTCAAAGAAGCGATGATGGTATCTGTCGCAGACACGAACACATATCAGTATGACATATATGTACGGCAGGCAGACAGCAAGGCATTTGTATGGCTTGGCAGAGTGCTTGACAATTCGCCGAATGAATGAAAGCGCATTCTGCGCCTCATCATGAGGATTCCAAAGGGAGAATCTTCCAAATCAAAGTTTGTTTCAGGAGATACTTTCATTATGATTCAATAGTTCACATAATATACTCCCAAGAATCGTCAGATGATTCGCGTCAAGCGTGCTCCACTTGCAGTAATGCCCGAATAACCCAAACAATACCACCGCAACCGTTTGCCCTTTTTCTACCGCTCGGTATAACACCGCCCCCTGTACATTCTCCGCATTCAACCACGCATACGCTTCGTCTGCAACTCCCTCCAGCGCATTCACATTGTCTATCACACATAAATCGTCTTCCTGAAATTCCTTGCTCAGCGCCTCTCCCGTCAGTACCACCGCATTCCCCGCAATCGGATGCCCCCAGTACGCAGCAGCCTCCCATTGCGCCTTTGCTGTGAATATATGTATCCCATCTATGCCAAACTGTGCCCCGATTCCCTGCAAAAGCTCCTGTACATCAGGCTTTTGCGGCAATAACAACGACTTCGCAATTTTTGCCACAAATCCCGCTTTGCTCTGCGTCGGTACATTCGCATAAAGGTCTGCCACAGAACGCTTCTGATTCGGCAAAACCTCTCCGTGCTTCTCAATATTATAAATGACATAGCGGTTGTGCCCCTTTTCGCAGGCAATGTAAAGCGCCTTGTCTGCCTGCATGAACAGCTTGTCATAATTGTCAGCATCCTGCGGACAACACGCCGCACCCATCGAACAAGTAATGCGCGGATGATTTTGTGCGTCATCTGCATTCCATGCCCACTCGAATTTCGTCCGAATCGCCCGCAGAATGCCGCGCAGGTCGTTTTCATCCGCAATCTGTTCCAGTACCAGTAAAAACATTCCGCCGCCAATTCTGCCCGCTGCACCTCGCGCATCAATTTCAGTCTGAAGAATCTGGGAAAGCACTTGCAGCACTTCATCTCCAAACAGATGACCAAATTGCTCGTTGATTTCCTTGAAGCCGTCTACCAGCAGCAGAACAAGTGCGGTTGTGGTGTCAGGTCGCTGTGCAATGACGTGCTTTGCATATGAGGTGATGGCGTGTTTGTTCAGCAGTTCTGTGACATGGTCGCGCTGGTTCTCGGTCAGCCAATCCTGTTCGCTGGTTTTAAAGCGAGCGTTCAGAATCTTGACTGTGCCAAGCACTGTGCGCTGCATGGGCGCAGAAGCGCGGGTAATGCCATGAAAGGCACAGTATTCCATGCGTTTGCCGAGTGAGCAAATGCTTGATTCAAATTCACTGTGAAATTGTGTGCAGCCCGTTTCGATATTGGTGCAGAGTTTTTCGAATTTCTGGATATTATTGGCAGCTACCATTCCGCTTTCGATGACGTGTTGTTTCCATTGCACCAGCGGTTCGTCTGTGAGAATCATCTTCCGACCGCAGTCGAATGTGAAAAGGCAGATGTGTTTTGTGGTGAAGGAATAATGGAAAGTCAGTTCATGCATAAGATTCAGCAGAAAGCGGAAATCGGTATTTTCCTGTGTGGTTTGCATCAGCAGAGTCTGCATGGCGAAAACGTCGCTGACGGAAAGCTGATACTGCCGTTCATCGCCTTCACGGAGTGCACGCAGACGTACGAGCATCCAGCGCCATTCGCCAGTACAGCCGCGCATTCGCAGGACGAGAGGGACGGTTTGTCCATCGGGGAGGGAAGCGGCGGCGTTCAGGAGGCGTTCGGTGTCGGCGTCATGGATGGTGCGGATGATGGAATAAACGGCATCGTTGCCGAACCATTGGAAATAGGCGGCATCGGCATAGAGCATATGAAAATGGGCATCGGTCGTAGCGGAAAAGACCGCTTGGGCAGATGTGGCAAGAGATTCCAGAGTTGACATAGTGAGTAGCTCCCTTCGTGCAGTAGGTCTGAAAATATTATAGCAAAACAATCTAAAAAAGTCAACTGTTCAAAGGCGCAATTCAACATTTTTCCGAATTCTAAAAAAATCTGTGTAACCACTTGACAAATGGGGCAGTATCTGATATAATAATTCATGCAGTGCCGAGGATATACCGAACTGCCAAAGTGATGCGAGTGTAGTTCAATGGTAGAATTCCAGCCTTCCAAGCTGGTTACGTGGGTTCGATTCCCATCACTCGCTTAATGTGTGCGCCTTTAACTCAGCTGGATAGAGTAACTGCCTTCTAAGCAGTAAGCCATTGGTTCGAATCCAATAAGGCGCGTCATCTGCTTACAAATCGGAGAAGATTTCTCCGCATATGGTGGGTATAGCTTAGTTGGTTAAAGCGTCGGATTGTGGTCCCGAAGACCAAGGGTTCGAATCCCTTTACCCACCCTCCAAACGCCTCTCTGTGAAAACAGGGAGGTTTTTGCGTTATTGTGGCGTCTATCAGAGGGAATGGAAAGCGCATTCTGCACCCCATCATGAGGAGTCCGGAGGGAATTGATTCCCTCTGGCAGAGTCCGGGGGGAAACCCTATTAAGGGGGTTCCCCCCATACAAGAGGCTACAAACGGTATAAAGACAGAGCGCAAAAAACTGAGGGGAAACCCCAACGAGGGGTTTCCCCTAAAAACTGAACGGTACGAATATTTGTGAGGATGCTGTTCTCAAGAAAACCCTCACTCCCCATACTTCGCGCAGAGCTTTTTGAGCGTGACGCCGATCTGTGCGCGGACGCTCTGCGGCGAAAGCACCTCGACATAGTCGCCGTACTGCATCGCCCAGTGGTGCATTGCGGTCGGGTGCGCCTGAACCGTGACCTGCAATTTCCCATCCTGTTCTGCCGGAACAACCTTTGCGTCCAGTCCGAACCAGTCGATAATGTCATTCAAAATC
>JAZUJW010000070.1:0-18516 GCA_045642925.1 Oscillospiraceae bacterium | reverse complement strand
CCATCTTGCACAGAAATTCTTTGCTGGGCGTCAGCCCAGCGGCATCATTTCTGTACAATCTGACGTAAAATCTGACTGGTCAAACTCGTTTGACCATACGCATCCTATGCCGCCAGCTCTGTGCGGTATTGCCCTAAAATATTTTAATGTGATTGCTGTAACCTTTTTCTGAATAAATCGTTCTTATAAATGAAGGCAGACATGAAAGGCGATGATTGCCCATGGACGAGAAAAGCATTCTATTGATGTTTCATAGCAGAAATGAGCAGGCGTTGACTGAAACCGTAAATGCATACGGAACGCTCTGCCGATTTGTTGCGCACAATATTCTTGGAAGCGAGGAGGACGCAGAGGAATGCCTGAACGATGCGCTTCTCACCGCCTGGAATGCGATCCCGCCCGCAAAGCCGAAAAACTACTGTGCCTATCTGCTGAAGCTGGTGCGGAATGCGGCATTTGACCGCTACAAGGCAAGACAGCGAAATAAGCGTGGCGGCGGACAAACGCCGCAGGTCTTGGAGGAACTGTCCGAAATCCTTGCGTCATCTGACAATGTGGAAGCAGAAGTTGAACAGCACGAATTAATGCAGGGTGTGACTGTCTTCTTGGAACAACTGCCAAAACAACAGCGTGATCTGTTCATATGCAGATATTGGCAGGCATCGTCTATCAGCGACCTTGCAGTCAGGTTTCATATGACCGAAAATCATGTAAAAGTGACGCTGTCACGTCTGCGAAACCGTCTGCAAAAATATCTTCGGGAGGAGGGATTGCTGTGAAAGCAGAAGAATTCATGGAACTTATGAACACTCTGCCCGATGAAATGATTGTATCTGCCGTGCAATCCGAACCCCAAAGAAGCCACAGAACATTCTACGTGATGACCTCGATCGCCGCTTGTCTTGTGGTCGGCATTGCGGCGGCAGTCTACCCGAAACTGCGAACGCAGAAGCCCGAAATTGCAGAACCTTCCTTTTCTGTGACATCAACAGTCACGACCGCAGCGACCAAACAATCGCAGACCGCAACATCCATTCAAACCACTGTTGATAATACAACAAAACCTACCACTTCAACAGCACAAACGACAGCCATAGGAAAGACGGAAACGACCATCACAAAGACTGTCACTCTTCCCGAAACCGATGTGCCTGTATTAACACAAACTGAACCGACTGCCATGCCGATCACCGAAACGGTAACAGAATCCATCATTTCGACCACAGAAGCAACGATAATTGTATCCGAAACAGAACCCCTCACCACGCAGACAACCAATCAAACTTCACAGTGCTCTGCACAAGCCATTTGTATGGATATTTCGTATTCCAAAGACGCAATGCCTACGCCATACAGCGGTGAGGAGATTTCCTCCGAGCAATACCAATTTGAAATCCCTGCTTCAAGTCCCAAACCATATGAGCCGTCTGATACGCCGTCCTATGACCAAGTGCTTGTGATGATATACACGCATAATGCGGACATTTCTCTGACAGGTGGTACATTGGATACCGAAAACAAACGGTTTATGCTGACGGCAGATTGTCTGCTGTCAAAAGACGAAGATTCACCGCTTTGGAGATATGAGTTTTGGATCTCAGTACCGTCAGGCGTTTTGGATAACGATTTCTCCTTCGATGTGACGTTCAATTATCAAGCGGAATCAGAGTATGTTGGCAACACGGAGAATATGTTCTCTTTGCAAATATTGTGAGGTTTCTCATGAAACCCAATTTTAAGAAAGGTGTGAATACTATGAAGAAACAAATGAGATTCGCCGCCATTCTGGCAAGTGTCAGTCTGCTTTGCAACGCATTCCCGACCATGTCTGCATCTGCACTCTGGTACTGGGGAAATGAACCGACAGAAACATTCGAAAATGAGATGCAGTTGTTGGATGATAAAGGCTTGATTCTCATTACTGATGTTGACCATCAGGTTTATGTCAAACATATTTCGCGCGAAATCAATGAGGTAGTGACCAATGCCGAAACCGGCGAAACGGAAACCATTTGCAGACAAATCGAAAGCGACAAGCTGTATTGCATCATTCCACGCACGAACACCTTGCGATATGTGCTCAATGAAGATGCAAACAGCGAACAGGCGGCACAAATCGTAGAGAAGTATTTTCCGAATTATCAGCCGTCCCGGGACTGGAGCAACGACCTCACATACGAAGTGTCTGTCAGCGATATCATGGTCAGAACCGATGAAAACGCAGAGAAACTAATGCAGGAACTGGCGAAAGAAAGCTTGATTTCTGCATTCTACACATGGGGACAGACTGCAACTTACAATGAAATATCTTATGGCGATTGTTTACTGACATATTGTCCGCCTTTTTCTGAAATGCTTTACGATTGGGAAAAATTTGGATTTGACCAGGAAAAAGTCGAACAATATCTGCAAGAAAATGAGATCGACTGCACCGTAAAGAAAGTCGTTTTTGATGACTCGTATTACACCGTGAACGGCGAAAAAAGAAATATGGTGCATTATGAGATCGTTCCAAACGGAGAAATGTCCATTGCAGACCAGTTTTTGCTTGGCGCTGATATTTACGAAAAGCTCGGATACAGAATTGAGTTAAAATATCTTGTTGATGAATCCTCCGCGGCAGTCGGCCGCAATGCGCTTTCCGTTGCAGGAGATGTGAACCTTGACTGCGAACAAAACATCTCCGATGCGATTCTCCTTGCCCGCTATGTCAATGAAGATGCCGTCACGATTTCACCGCAGGGGCTTGCAAATGCAGATATGGACGGCAATCAGCTCTGTTCTATGGAGGATGTCACATTGATTCTCCGAAAAATTGCAAAGCTTGATTGAACAAGCTGACTTGACGATCATGAAATCCGGTCACTGTGGAGTTTTCGCTCCACAGTGACTTTTTCTTTGTATTAGCATTGATTCATTCAGCATCCTGATACTCCGGGAATCCTGCTGCAGCGGGGTCATCCGTATAAACACGGCTTCGCGGTCTTTCACCCATTATGTCGTACAGATAGTAGGTATTGCTGTCATCTTGTTTCACAAGAAACAGTCCGTCATCCGCTTCTTCCAGTGTGCAGTTCTCTTGTTTGTTGCTATTCAGTGTATACTCCTGATGCTCTTTTGCAATCAGGTCAATTTCATACAGTCTCCATTGATTTTCCGAACACCGTGCACTGTAAAGCTTCCCGTCATCTTCAATATACGGAATCACTGGAATATTTTCGATCTGGAACGAAGGTGCAAAAACATCCGTGTCCGTATTGATATCAATACAATTCACATAGCCTCTGCCGTTTTCCTCCATCACAAGATAAAGTTGATTCTGCACAGCCGTCCATTGTATACAATGAACATCCGAATTTTCAAGATCGTAGCCTGCCATTGGGATTTTTCCGCCCAAGGCATCTGCTTCCGTACACGTAATTGATGCAACGAACCCATCCTGATTTCTGACAGAATGATAAATCAGATTGCCGCTGACTTTGCACTCCTGCGTTTCCGTGATTGCGGTCGGATTTTCTTCGGCATAATTGGTGAAACCTAGGTATAGGGGTTTCCAGATTTGTGGTTCTGCTGTGTCATAGATCCATTCATAATTCCATTTAGTGGCTGTACCATTCTGACTGATTGCTTCAATGTCTGCCTGCATAAAAAAGCGTCCATCTTCCATCGGTATGGCACTGGTAGTCACCTGTACGTTATCCTGGTTGACGTCAAACGGAAATTCCGTATCAAAACGTGTCCAGTCGAATGCAAAAAATGGATGGCGTTCTCCAGCATCATCCAGCATCATAATGTCGCCGTTTGTGTATGAACAATACAGTTTATCGTCCATGCAGAACATTTTTCCGACATTGTCAAAAAGGCAGACTGGCGTAACCGTTTTAAATTTCGTACAAGCGGCACCGTGCAGTGCGCCTTTCTGCGAAAAATGGAGATAAATATTGTCATCATCCACTGCCCACACAGCATTCTGGCTGTAATGCAAAGCACCATTGCCGCCAAAATAATTAACACCATTCCATACAGATGGCGCAATCACTACCGTACTGCTTGCATCGGAACTTTCCACAGAATCAGATGATTCAAATGCAATCGGAATTTCGGTTTGCCGCAGGAGTGCAGTGCCACCTAAGACCAGACAGCAGACTGCCGCGACCGATACCGTTCCAATACAAATCGAGCGAACGATTTTGCTATGAGATTTTTTTCGTTCTATCCGTTCAGCACGATTCTCTGCTTCAAGAAAATACTTCTCATCAGCATTTTGAATTGCCTGTAAAAGCTCATGTTCTTTCATAATAGATCCTCCTTACGCAAAAACTGCTGTAATTTCTTTCTGGTTCGGAACAATGTGACTTTCACTTTGCTCTCTGAGATGTGGTATAAGGCGGCAATCTCCGCGACTGCTTTTGCATTGCCGTAACGCTGTATAAAAATCGTCCTTGCATCGACACTGCATTTTTCCAGAAAGCGATTGACCGCCGCTTGCAGCAGGTGCATCGAAACAGTTTCTTCAACATTGCTGCCGTCTGTAATTTCAGAAAGTTCCTCCAGAAGCAGCGGCTGTTGTCCGTTGCCTCGCTTATCAGCATTTTGCATTTTTTGTCGATTAAAGGCAAGTCTGCGAACGACCGTGCAGAGATACGCAAACAAATTTTCAGGGTGTTCAGGCGGAATGGCATTCCAAAGGCGCATCAGCGCATCCTGAAAGACCTCCTGCGCATCTGCTTCATTTTTGAGAATGTTCGCTGCAATATGTCTGCCTTCGCTGCCATATCGTGCAGCGATTTCCTGCAAACCACGTTCATTTCTTTCCTGGAGCAAAGCAATCATTTCCTGATCTGTCACATTTTTCACTTCCTTTCTGTTGATGTGGAAGCGGTTTTCCCGCTCTACTTCACCAGACCACATCTGCATCAGTTAGGTTACAGGGATACAACAATTTTTTTGCAAGGAAACAGGCAAGAGAATATGGATACGATTCTCTTGCCTGTATTCATTCTTCAATCATTGCTGAATGGAAAAATCAGCCGTTGAGGAGCGCACGTTTCAGCAGTGTCAGGTCAACAGCAGTGATACGTTTGTCATGATTCATGTCAGCATTTTGCAGCGCAAATGTTGCTGTTGTTTGCATCGTCAGCCATTTTTCGATGAGCACTGCGTCTGAAACGGTCACTTTGCCGTCCTGATTCAGGTCGCCCAATGTTTCTTTCGGACTTTCGCCTGCGATCACCTGTTCCGCAGAATTGCTTTCAATGCAGTAGCGCCATATGCTGGCATCCTTGCGGGCAAAGAATACATAGTGACGATTTGCTTGCGCATCGTAACCTTCGCCGAAGACATTGGCGGCATTGTCAATGGCAAATCGCTGCTGACAGTACGAAAGTGAGAGAATCCCATCATTGCTGAGCGTCCATCTTCCGCCGCAGTCTGCTTCACTCTTTTCGCCTGACGCGTACCAATCTCCGAAGAAGAACGAATCATGCAGATCATGCTTCATTTCACAGTCAGGTTCTTCAACGATATTCACTTGTCCATTGCCATTCAAAAGATAAGCAGAACCGTCTGCTGTCAGGTAGCAGGAATGCCGGTCACCATCGTCTGTCGGATAAATGCCGATTTCGACTGCATTTTCAGCAACTTTTTTGAGGGTACCTTTTGAATAATACCAAACATCGTGGTTTTCATCAATCAGATAATCATAGAAATACTGAATCGGCTTTGCCATTTTTGTCACATTCACGCTGGCTGTTTGTTTGGATGCGTTGATGGTGTAAAGGCAAACTTTGCCGTCTGTGGACAGGAAAAGGGGGAAATCTTCTGATGCAAGGCTTTCTGCACAGTGGTCCGAAAGCATGATCCATATGTTCTGGTCTTTTTCCCGATAAACACCATACAGTTTGTTGTCATCTGTCAGTGCACAGTTTTCGTGGATGCTGACAAAATGTTCTTCCGGCAGCACTTGTTCGCCGTCAGCATACAATGTGCCGTCCTGATGCAGTTCCAATACACACACATGAAAAGAACTGCTTCCTGAAATAGAGTCCAGAAATACAGAATACAGTGCAGAAACGCCTTCCTGCTTCATAGTGATTTTTCCGTCTTGGCAATGAAATACGCGGTTTCCGACCAGCGCATCGACAACGCTGCCTGTTCCTTCAGGATATACGTAGTTTGCCCACGAAATCACATCATTCCGGATCGGCTCATGCATGATGGTTTTCGGCTTGACCGTAATATTGCCCTTGTAAAATTCCTTACCTTCCAGAAATACATGATAGGTCGTCTTTCCTTCTGCAAGCGTGTAAATGTTCTGATATCCGCTGTTGCTTCCATATTCATCGTCTTCGAATATGATATCATGGTCATCAACGGTAATTTCAAATGCCGAATCGTCAAAGAGTCCACTTGGAAGGACCTCGATGGTTTCTTGGTAGCCCTGTTCAAAGGTGAGATCTCCCACGCGCAGAAGTTGCGTCTTGTCGAAGGGTGTCTTGCATTTGACATTTTCCAATTGACAGGACGTGAGCTGCATATTTTGCAGGAAAGAGAGGTCATCCAGCGTCATATCAAACAAAGAAAGCGCAAAAATATCGGGCAGCCTGGTCAGTATGGAAAGGTCTGTGAAATTTCCTTTTTCAAGGAATAATATTTGCAGGTGTGGAATTTCACACAAAAATGATAGATCCGTAACATTGGTAAGGTCAAGCGAAAGCTGATGGATGGCGGAGAGCTCCGCAGTGGAGATGCTGCCGTCTTCGTCGTTGTCGTATCCATGTTCCAAAAGCTGTTCTGTCACAGCGGTTTCCAGTTTTGCAGGCGTCGAAGAATCTGCTGCATAAGCAGCAGAGGATTGTGGGAGCATTGCAAGCGTCAAAAGCAGTGCGGCGATTTTTTTCATGGAAATTCTCCTTTCAGGAAACGTAATCGGACGGAATCAATGCATCATATCATGCAGTTCTCCCTGATTATATCACAGATTCATGAAAATAGCAAGCGTTTTGGAATAAAAAGAAAAATTGTAGCCGATACAGAATGAAAAAGGGGACTCACCGCCAAACCATCCCTGCCATAAATATTTCATCAGCATGGTTTGGGGCAAAGCCCCTTTGTTACCTATTCAGTTTGGAGAAATGGTTACAGTACAGATGCCGTCCGCAATGTCGTCTACGGTCACAGATACGCCGATATCGAGTGATTCTCTGCCGCTGACATCGTACCAATGAAAACCGCTCGTCTGGCTGTCCATGACATCGCCTGCATGAAGAAACGCTCCGCCCTCCGCTTCATTTGCAAGGCGGATGATACGCTGTCTATCATTGCTGCTGTTATAATTTTTTCCGTAATTACACCATTTAAATTCAGTGCCCCATTGTCCGTCGAACAATTCGGCATCACAATGCAGAACCCGCAGTCCGCCATCAGAAAAGAGCGCTGTCGGTCTGCCGTTTTTCAGGGAGATGTCATTATTGCCTTCAGCGGTGACATATTCGAGAATGCAATATTCGCTCAGAAAATCATTGGTTTCTCCATGCGGAATCAGTATCAGGGCGGGCGCATTCTGCGAGGAACAAAGCTGAAATGTCTGTGTGCCGCCCTCATAGATCTGAATTTCAGATTCCTGATACCAGCCGAGCATCAGCTTGGAAAATGCAGAAAGGTCGCCAAAGGCATCGTCCATCAGTTCCCAGCCTGCGTTACCGTTCATTCCGTAGGGGGTTCTATCATAGTTTGCATATTTATAATAGTCCTGTAATCCCATCGAATGACAAAGCTCATGCGCCCAGGTACGATTGAAGTCCGAGTGAGAACCGACATCGCAGCGACCGATGCATCGTCTGCCGACAGATAATCCGTCAAAGGTTTTGCTGCCGGAATAGACGCCGTTGACAGCGTGCCAGACCGCGTCTTCTGTCTGGTTGGGTACTGCCGCAATCAAAGTATCTATGATGCCGTCGCTGTTTGCATCATATTGCGTATAGTCAATTTCGTCATCGAATGCTTCCAGCATTTCGTCCAGCAGGAGGTCTTTTTGGGTACTGTAATAATGAATGGGATTTTTGGCTGTATAGGTGTAAACATCACCGTCAACGCATAGTCTGCCGTAAGATGCCCGCTGGAAATATCCTGTTATGCTTTCATACGGGGCATATTTATTTTCGGAGTCTTCTGCGCAGAAACATCGTTGTCTGATTTCTTCGGAGGAAAGCGTAACAGCATGGTCGCAATCCGGAAATGAAATCACAAAAACCGGAATGCGGACGATACCGGTGGAAGGCATACTCCAACTGACCGCGTGCGCAGGCGATTCGAGTAAGGCATCCTCCGTAATCTCTTTTGGGGAAATGGTTTCAGGCTGTGTATCGGAACACATCGCCTGCTGCATCAGCGCTAAATCAACGCCGTTGAGTACATAATCACAATTGATATCCGAGAGTTGTGCTGTATAGGCATCCGTCAAGGGGGATGCGGTGGTAAGATGATTGGTAAGGATTTTGATATCTTCAGAGGTAATGCTTCCATCTGCATTCAAATCGCCACGATCACCAAGGTTCTGGTTTTCATTTGTGGCGCTGGCAGGTAAACAAATTAAACCTGACAATACGACAGAGGAAACGGCGGAAAGCAGCTTGCGGCGCTTTTCGCTTTTGAAAATCATAAAATCCACCTTTCTGGTCATGACTGAACATTGTCAGCATGGCACACTTTATATATTATAGCAAATGGAATCTCAGCTGTCAAGTATTTTCTGCATCTATATAATAAGAATGTCTTTTACTTGAATAGGCGATTTGAAACCATCCTGAAACAAAATCAGATTTCAGCAGATAAAAGCACAAAAAACTTGAGGCAACACCGCACAAAGCACGCCTAACGGCTTGGCGGCACATCTGCTTGCAAATTTTCCGTCATTTTGCACAGAAATTCCTTGTCGAGCGTCAGTCCGACGGCGCCATTTCTGTACAATCTGACGTAAAATTTGACTGGTCAAACTCGTTTGACCATACGCATCCTGTACCACCAGTTTTGTGCGGTATTGCCTTGACTTTATTTCAGTTATGTGCTATAATTTAAATGGTTAGTATTATTTCAGCTAATCAATTCATTATTAGATTCAGGAGGATATTATGTCACTCAAAAAAACGCTCGTTGCACTGACAGCCCTGACGCTTACTTTAAGCTCACTGGGCGCAAGCAACATTTCAGCAATTGCCGCAGATGAAGGCAGCGGCTACACGGAAGGAAAATTGCCGATTTATCTGTACTCCCTTGAAAATCAATCGGAAATCGACTGTCGTTACTATGACAATATGCCCAATGTCCCATATATCAATGTTGCCGACTACTTCAAAAACTGGGCAAGTGAAGACCTTACGGTTACAAAGAATGAAGATGGAACATTCACACTGATCAACGCACTGAATTGTGCCGCAATGGTCGATGTGGAACAGGATACGTTTACTTTTGATGCGGTTAACCCTGTTATGTTTGTAAGTTCCGAACTGGATGGAGAAGAAAGCAGCTACAATATGTTTGGACAGCTTGCCTTTTCCGGAAGCCCTGCGCTTACAGAAGGAGAAGTTCCCAGTGTGGTAATCCGGATGGATTTAGGAAAGCATGATATTGACATCAAGGCAGAGGAAGATACTGTCTGGTTCCCTGTTACAACACTTTGTGATTTCTTCTCATCTTCCATACATCAGACTGCATATGTCAACCATACCATGTTCTTCTTTGACACCACGGAAGGAAAAATCTCGTCTGCCAACTTTCTTTCGGAAGAAATCGGAAATGCATATTTGCAAGAGTATGCCAACGGCAGACCTGCTGACATGGCTGCATACAATTATAATGAAATCTGTCTTGTCATGGACTATAAATACGGTTTCCCGGGCAGAATCCCGTTGAACGATGTGCTGGCTGAAAAAGGTCTGGACGCAATGCTTTCGGAAACCAACGATGACACACGACTTGTGAAGGAGCACCTTCTCTCTGAAAATGTCTATGAGTACATTGCAGGTTTGTTCGAATTGTCATACTATATGTGGGATGGTGGACATACGGTCTATTATGCTGGTGCAGCCTATGATTTACCTTCTCAGATCGGTGAAGCGATGAATTATACCAAGCCTGACGATAATTATGAAATGGCATCAGACTATTTTACAGGCTTCAATGCAGATGAAATTACATATAATGGTGTTTCTGCGGCAAGAGCGGAGATGCTGAAAAATGTGGATTACGTGAAAACGTATGATGATGCCATTTATGTCGAGAAGGGCGATACAGCGATTTTTATTACTGATGAGTTCTTCTCGGGTTTAGACCAATGGATGCTTTACTACAATACAGATACTGAATTGCCGCAGCAAATGCTGTCAGAGTACTTTGAGTGCCTGAATTATGCAAATGATAATGCAAACATCAAGAATTTTGTCATTGATGTATCTATGAATGGCGGCGGATATCTCTTGTATGAGATGTATCTGATGAATCTGATTTCGGATGATAATTATGTTAACTGTATCAACACACAGTTGAAGCTGCCCTTGATTGAAGGGTATATCTTTGACAAGAATCTTGATAAGGCTTTTGACGAACTGGATGAGGCACTTTCTTTTGATTTGAACATTGGTGTTCTCAGTTCTCGTTATTCTTTCTCTGCTGCTAATTTGTTTGTGTCGGATGCAAGAGACGCAGGACTGCTTGTCCTTGGTGAACAAAGCGGAGGCGGCTGCTGTTCAATTGAAGAACACTTTACACCAGATGGTATGTACTATGCACTTTCCAGTGGTACGATGCTGACAAATGGTGAATTTGAAAGCATTGACCTCGGTATTGCACCGGATGTCGAGTTGGTTTCTGTTGCAGAAGACGGCACAAAAGATTATTCCAATTTCTACGATTTTGATGCGATCAGCAAGGCTTTTGCAGATTTCTACAAGGAAGAAAATCCTGAAACTACCACAACAACTACGACCGGCTCCGAAACCACCACAACAACGACGACCACAACCACAACAGTATCCGGTTCTGACAGTGAAACCACTACAACCACTACAACCAATACGGATACCACAACAGTGACTTCGGATGGTTCTGCCGAAGAAACAACTACGACCACAGCCGTGACCACTGTAAATCCTGATACAGAAGAAACAACTGTGTCCGAATCGACAGACACAGAAACCACCACAACAACAGTCGTTACAACCGCAAGCGGTGAACTGCCGCAGACGGGTGTGACCGGCAATAAATCCTATCTGGAAGCAATTGCTTGCCTGATGCTGGTATCTGGTGCTTTCATTGTCACCTCTGTAAAAAAGAAGGAAAATGAGTAATTCAAAACACGAATAAGAAAAAGCAGAGTCCGAAGTGACCTGCCCCTGTCAAGTAGACAGCGCAAAAAGAAAAATATTCTATGTAGTGACGAAAAGCAGTCTGTGCAATTTGTGCAGACTGCTTTATTGTCATTTATTGACAAGTCACTTTTGAAATCAGGAGGCAAGCATATAATAGCCTTCGCCTCATAGTCAAGATCTGCCCTACGCAGTTCAATCTGTGCGGGGCAGATACCATTATATTATGCAAATGGAATATTATTGAAAAAATATTTGAACTATGCTATACCGAAACCAAAGAAAAAATTTTTCTTTCTAAGTGTTGCCTATACTTGTATTTTTTACATAAAAGCGGTCTGGTTGCCCTTGAAACACAACGATAATATAGTAAAGTATATTACTATCATACGTCAGATTAGCGATGTAACAAATACGCATTTTCTCCAACACGCCTGCGATAATATGAAATATTATATGCATACTTCATAATATCCTTTACAATGAATGACCAAAAAATGAACTAAATAAATGAAAATATTCAGATTGTCCACTTTATGTTCGTTTTGTCTATATACAAGACGCACAATTTGTTGTAAAATGTTGATATGAAAACTAAGTGAAATGATTACGCAGGGAGGCATTCTGTTATGGAAGGAAAAGACCTGCGGCATCTCAATCGCAGCGACCTGGTTGATATGAACTCTGAAATGCAGAACGATTCCGAAGAAAAATCCGAGATTTTACCCGATGAAAAGACTGTTATTACAGAACACGATACAATTACGCGAAAACGTGTTTTTCGTAGGACACTTGGGAGCACCGTTGCTATTTTGCTAGTTGTTGCTGCAATTGCCGTATTACTCTCTACGCTGTTTCTTCCCATCATTCAGGTGTCAGGGGACAGCATGGAACCAGCACTCCATAATGGAGATATCTTGCTGCTGTATAAGACCAAAAATTACGATTGCGGAGAACTGTGCTGCGTGTCGTGGCAGAACAAACTTCTTTTGAAACGTGTGATTGGTCAGGCAGGCGATATCATCGAAATGGATGCAGAAGGGAATGTATCAGTCAATAATCTTCCGTTGGATGAACCTTATGTGACTGATAAATGTCTTGGAGAGTGCGACATTACATTCCCGTACCAAGTACCTGATGACACGCTTTTCATCCTTGGCGACCACCGTGATTCTTCCATCGACAGTCGTTGTTCGGTGGTGGGATGCGTGAATTGTGACCAAGTGATCGGCAAAGTGCTGTTCCGTCTATGGCCGCTTGGAAATACAGAACGAACGGAAGATTCTGTATATTGAGGAGAGGATATGCTTTGACAGCATAAATCATATCCTATTTTTCTATGGATGTTACCGATAAGACGCTTTGGGGAAAGCCATACTGTTTGACAGCAGATGTTCATAATCCATCCAATCATGCAGATTACACTTTCTTTGCAATACTCTGAGGGCGGAGATACTGTATACAAAGGAATCAAAATACAAAGCATCCCCAGCGGACAATATGCAAATATCAGCAGCACTTTTACGATTCCTACCACTGCTGAAAATGGTTCTCTGTATGTTAAAACGGATACCAATACAAATCTTGACTTTTATGTTGATACTATCGGTATGGCATCCATTTCCGGTATCGGCGGAAAGTTCGTCAACTACAAATTAAAACTTCCCGCAACAAGTGGTACCGGTACGCTAATATATCTGTTTGGCGGCAGTATTCTGATGCTCTGCGCAGCAGGACTGTTCGTTTTTCGCAGACGAAAGGAGGAAATGTAATCGAGTGAGTTTTCAAAGCGCAGCAATTCATCGTTCAAATGTCCGAATTTTATTGAGAAAGGAAAATGACTATGAAAAAATTTAAAATCTTAACAGCACTAATTACCACACTCGTCATTGTGATGACGTTCTGTCTGCCTGTATTTGCAGCTACAGACTCCTACACTATCAAGATCACCAAAAAGGATGGGGAAGAGCATACCTACGAAGCATATCAGATTTTCTCAGGTACGGTTAGCGGTGAGGATGCCCTTGAAGGAATCGGCTGGGGCGACGGTATTGCAGCAGACAAACAGGGAGATTTCCTGAGTGGAATCAAAAACCTGAAAATCAATAATGTTACACCGTTCGCCGATTGTGGAAATGCTGCCGCTGTTGCAGATGTACTGAGCAAAGCGAAAGCCACGGACAAGGAAGCGTATGCCAATGCATTTGCAGCATACATCGGTGGCTTCGAGTATCTGGATGCTAATAATGCCAAATCTATTAAGATCGAGGCTACCGATACGGAGGGTACAATTGAGGATACTTCTCCCGGTTACTATTTTATCCGCGATAAGAAGAATACTTTGGAAGGTAAGAACGGCGCATACACCGAGTTCATTCTGAAAGTGTGTGGAAATGTCAATCTTGATGCAAAATCTGATGTTCCTACCCTTAAAAAAAATATTCTGAAGGATACCGAAAAGCTGCAAGCGGATACCGTCAGCATTGGCGATTATGTACAGTATCAGCTTGATTCCGTTGTTCCGAATATGGATGGCTACAACAGATATTACTACAACATTCACGACACCATGAGCGCTGGTCTGACATTCTGTAACAATGATGAAACCCATCCGTTGACCATTACAATTGGCACAAAAACATTGGCATCGGATGCTTATACCGTTACATCTACAACCGCTACCAATGGTAAAACGGAGTTGACCATCGTTCTGAAAGAATTCTATAATAACTATAAAGATGCAGCAGGTCAGGCAATCACCGTGACATATTACGCACTGGTGAATGAAAAGGCAAGCCTCACTACAACTCCTGAAAACGTGAACGATGCATATCTGGTATTCTCCAATGATCCGAGCTACGATTATGAGGGTTATAAGAATCCTAATACTCCTGATACTCCTGACACACCGCCTTCCGGTGGTACTCCGACGACTCCGACCGGAAAAACACCTGAGTCCACGACCGTTGTTTATACCACAGGCATTCAGGTCATCAAGCTTGATAAGAACACGAAGAATCTGCTGAATGGTGCAGTATTTAAACTGACAGGCACCGGCGTGAAAACAACTTTGACGTACAAATTGACGTTTACACCGGATTCGAATGGTACATTCTATCAGCTTGCCGACGACCAGGGCGTCGGTACCGAAGAGTATACGCAATTGGAACCCACCGATGCAACACTGGCAAATTATGTTCGGGAGAACAATGCAGCAGTCAAATACATTGCTGAATTGGGTTCCAGTACAAAAAATACCAGCACGGATACCGAACTAGTACTTGATATGACCGAGACCGGCATTCTGACCGTTTACGGTTTGAACGCAGGTGAGTATACCCTGGAGGAAACAACAGAACCTCTCGGCTATAATAAGCTGGTAGATCCGATTGCCATCGTGATCGAAGGTACACCGACACTGGAAAAATGCACCTGGTCTGCAACAGTCGATGGTGAGACTGTAACATTCAACGAAGACAACTATCTGCCGCTCACCATCGAAAACAGCAAGGGCACTGTCCTTCCTGCAACCGGTGGTATTGGTACGACGATCCTGTATGTTGTTGGCAGCATCCTGATGATCGGTGCAGGTGTTGTGCTGGTTACCAAAAAGAGAGTCGAAATGAAGAAAAAGTAATCCTGTCATCTATAAGAAAAACACAAAAAACGCATAGACTTTCCGCAGCGGGAACTGCGTCTTTCGCGTTCCCGCTGCATATGCGTAGATCCAAGCGACAAGGAGAAGCCAATGAAAAAGCATTTATCCAGTATCATTCTTATCATCATCTTTTTGATTGGCTTGTCCATGCTGCTTTATCCGTCCGTCAGCAACTACATCAACGAGAAAAATGCTTCAACTGTCATTGCAAGCTATGAAGCTGCCGTCAGTTCTGCTTCCGAAGAACGAATTCAGGCAATGTTTCAAAAGGCACACGAATACAATACAGCGCTGGTCGGCAACACTTCTGCCATCATTGAACCGAATACCGTGAACGGCTATGACGGCATTCTCAATCCCATCGGCACGGGGATTATGGGGTATGTCAATATTCCGAAAATTGAAGTAGAACTTCCCATTTATCATGGCGTGGACGAAGGGGTACTGCAAATTGGTGCAGGACATCTGCAAGGGACATCGCTTCCTGTTGGCGGTGCAAGTACGCACTGTGTACTTTCTGGGCATCGTGGATTGCCTAGCGCCAAATTGTTTACGCATCTCGACGAACTCGAAACAGGCGATTATTTCACAATCACCATACTGAATCAGCTTTTTACGTACCAAGTTGACCAAATCAAAATCGTTTTACCAACCGAATCGGAAGATCTGCAAATTACCAAAGGAAAGGATTATTGTACGCTTGTGACCTGCACGCCATACGGCATCAATACCCATCGTCTGCTGGTACGTGGTGTTCGTGTGGAAAATGCCGCAGAAGCGCCGTCGATCTATGTTGCAAACGAGGCATTCTGTATTGATTCGATGATCGTCATGCCGTTGTTTGCAGCACCAATGCTGTTAGTTCTTCTGATTATTTTGCTGATCAAGAACATTCGGTTCAAATTGAAGCAAAAGAAAGCCGCAGCAAAGGAGGGACATGGAACGCATGAAACAACATAAAATCTTTTTATGCGGTACGCTTTTAAGCGCTGCACTTTCCTTGTGCAGTCTGCGTGCCGCTGCCATTGAAAGGGAATCTGCATTTGACCCGTTCCAGACCTGTTCCCTGCGCGTCACGCTTGCACTTGCAGAAAGCAATGATGTTGTGGTAACAGGCGCAGAAGTTTCTCTCTATCGTGTTGCAGACATCAACATGATAGGCGATGAGATCACGTACACTTATTGCAAGGACTTCGCAGACTGTCAGATTCCGCTGACCGAACTGGAAAATGCAGATCTTGCATTGAAATTGTATGACTACACATCTGCAAGACATCTTCATGGAATATCGCTTCGCACGGATAAAAGCGGACAGGTGTTGTTCCGCAATCTGAAAGCGGGTGTATATCTGGGCGCAGAAACCGAAAGCGGTGATGAAGAATCGTTATTTACGCCGTTTGTGGTATGTTTACCGTCTGCTTACAATGCGCAATGGAGTTATGATATTGACGCTTCGCCGAAGGTCGATGTATTGCGTCTGACAGACATTTCCGTCAGCAAGATCTGGAATGATGACGGCAGCCAACGTCCGGAAAATGTTGAGATTCAGCTTACCAAAAATAACAGTATCGTCGATACGGTCGAACTTTCTGATGCAAACGAATGGAATTACATCTGGAAGAATATGCCGTATGAAGAAGGCTGGAATGTCAAGGAAATCAATGTGCCGCAGGGTTATGCCGTTACTTATCAGCAAAAGGGAATGTCGTTTACAGTTTGCAATACCGCAAAGCTTGTGCAGACAGGTCAGCGCAAGCTGCCGATCCCGTTGCTTTCGGGCAGTGGACTGCTGCTGATTATGATTGGCATATTGCTTCGCTGCAGCGGAAAGAAGGGAGCACATGAAACCTAAACAGCTTTTGGGTTCTTTCTTTGTGATCAGCGGCATTGCCTGTATCGGACTTGCAGCATATTTGTTTATTCAGAATCAGCAGGAAAATCTTGACGCGCAGGAAGCGCTCAATGCACAGCTCCCGCTGGTGCAGGAGGAAATGGAGCGCCGAATAGAAGCGGATGGTGATTCTGAAGCGGAAAAAGTGGACAGTGAGATTGAAGAATTGGTATTGGGTGCAGAAAACGTTGAATTGCCGTCTGTACCGATTCTTGACAATTGTTATCTTGGAATTTTGTCGATTCCCACGCTGCAGCTGGAATTGCCGATTATGGATGACTGGAATTATGAACGACTGAAAAAAGCACCTTGTCGATATTTTGGTTCGCCCCACACGGATGATTTTGTGATCGCGGGGCACAATTACGAAAGTTGTTTCGGAAAGCTGAGCAATTTGCATTTAGGTGATCCGATTCTGTTTACGGACATGGATGGGAGAATTTATTATTATACAGTCGGGGAAAAAGAGATACTGAATCCGACAGAGATCAGCGCAATGATCGAGAGTCCGTGGGCGCTTTCGTTGTATACCTGTACATATGGCGGACAGCAGCGCGTTACGATTCGCTGTAATCCTGCTGAAGCGAAATAAGGGCATTCGGCTATTTTCCTGAGGCAGCTGCGATGTCAATGCAGTTTCCACGTCTTGATATGAAAAATCCCCGTAGAGTTAAGACGGATACCCATATAGAAGTTTTAAGCCATAGTATTTCTGATTTACAGTCAGAAGTACTATGGCGTTTTTATTGACAATGCAGCAATGCTATGCTATAATTGTAACAAACATAAATCGGTAGTTAGAGAGGAGTTATAACTAATGAGTAAAATTGTTGTTCTGGTTGGAAGTATGCGTAAAGGCGGAAATACAGATTTATTAGCACAAGCATTTACAGAAGGAGCAAGTAAAAATAATGCGGTTGAAATAGTGTCTGTTGCTGATTATAAAGTCAATCCTTGCATTGGTTGCAACTCATGCTTTACAAGAAAAGAAAATAAATGTTTCCAAAATGACGATATGAGTGTAATATACGAAAAATTAGGAAGTGCTGATATTGTCGTAATAGCTTCCCCTGTATATTTTTATGGGATTAGTGCGGAGCTAAAAGCGATTATTGATAGACTTCATACCCCGATGAGAAATGAATTTAAAACAAAAAAACTTGCTTTATTATTGGTAGGTGCAGCCTCACTGCCAAATCTATTTGATGCGATAAAGCTACAATATCAACTTGTCCTTGATTTTTTTCATTTGGAGGACGTAGGCATGATCCTTGTAAGAGGTGTTAAAGATAAGGGAGATATTAAAGGAAACGAAGCATTAAACAAAGCATATGAATTAGGTTTATCAATAGGATAAATTCTAATTTGGTTTATCTTAGCAACCGTATAAAATATAATGCCCCTAAGCGCATAAACGTTTGGGGGCAAAACTTCTATATGGGTATTCGTCTTATAACAGGCGGTTATCTTTTACAGTTTCAGCAATGGAACAGATACGGACACAAATGCCAGAGTGGATTTGTAACATCAAGAGGACAGGCAATCGGAATAGACGGTCCGGAATACGCTTCAAAGGCGCAGGTAGAGTATATCCGTTCTTTTGTTCA
>JAZUJW010000069.1:0-25689 GCA_045642925.1 Oscillospiraceae bacterium | reverse complement strand
GTCAGATTTTTCGTCAGATTGTACAGAAATGATGCCGCTGGGCTGACGCCCAGCAAAGAATTTCTGTGCAAGATGGCGGAAAATCTGCAAGTAGATGTGCCGCCAAGCCGTAAGGCGTGCTTTGTGCGGTGTTGCCTTAAGAATACAAAAGCGCCCCTGCCTTTTTCGGGCAGGAGCGCCTGCACCCAAATTAAATCTGGGTGGAATAGTTCGGAGCTTCTTTGGTAATATAGATATCGTGCGGATGGCTTTCCTTCAAGCCTGCACCTGTAATGCGGACAAATCTTGCCTTGTCATGCAGCGTAGGAATATCCACACAGCCACAGTACCCCATGCCCGAACGAATACCGCCGCAAAGCTGGAATACAGTATCCGCGAGCAACCCCTTATAAGGCACACGACCTTCTACGCCTTCGGGAACGAGCTTCTTTGCGCCCTCCTGGAAGTAACGGTCTTTCGAACCGCATTCCATAGCGCCCAGAGAGCCCATGCCGCGATAGACCTTGAACTGTCTGCCCTGATAAATTTCAGTTGCGCCGGGAGCTTCCTCACAGCCTGCAAACAGACTGCCAAGCATAACTACGTTTGCACCTGCTGCCAATGCCTTGACGATATCACCGGAATACTTGATGCCGCCGTCTGCAATGACAGGGATGCCGTGCTTTTCAGCAACACAAGCTGCATCGTAGATCGCTGTGATCTGCGGTACGCCGATACCTGCAACGACACGCGTTGTGCAGATAGAACCGGGGCCGATGCCGACCTTGATGGCATCTGCACCAGCGGCGATCAGTGCTTCTGCGGCTTCTGCTGTTGCGATGTTACCAGCAATCAGCGGCGTGTTAGGATATGCTTCTTTCACCATACGGACACAGCGCATAATGTTTTCGCTGTGACCATGTGCGCTGTCGAGTACCAGTACGTCAACTTTTGCATCAATCAGTCTGCCTGCACGTTCCAGAATGTCTTTCGTGACACCGACCGCAGCGCCGCAAAGCAGTCTGCCGCTGGAATCACGCGCAGAATTCGGATACTTGACGGACTTCTCGATATCCTTAATGGTGATCAGACCGCGGAGAATACCGTTTTCATCCACGATCGGCAGCTTTTCGATTTTATGAGAGCGCAGGATCTCCTGTGCCTGTTCAAGATTCGTGCCGACAGGTGCCGTCACGAGATTTTCTTTTGTCATGACCTGGCTGATCGGAACATTGAAATCACTCAGGAAACGCATATCACGGTTGGTAATGATACCGACCAGTTTGCCTGTCGTATCCACGATCGGAACGCCGGAAATCTTGTACTTGCCCATCAGTTCGTCTGCATCATAAACAAAACGATCTTCTGTCAGGGAGAAGGGGTTTGCAATGACACCGTTCTCAGAACGCTTTACCTTATCGACCTCGTCTGCCTGCTGTTCAATGGTCATGTTCTTGTGGATGATACCGATACCGCCCTCACGCGCCATGGCAATTGCCATTTTCGACTCTGTGACAGTATCCATCGCAGAAGTCATGATCGGGGTATTGAGGTACACATCCCCTGCCAAACGAGAACCGAGTTTGATCATGTTCGGTGTGACATTCGACTCCGCAGGAATCAAAAGCACATCATCGAAGGTCAAGCCCTCTTTACAGAATTTCTGAGCGTTTTCAATCATTTTTTCTACTCCTTTTCCACCTTATTCCTTTGTCAGCATCTGACAAAGCACCGCTAAATCCTCACGGTCGTAAAACTCAAGGGTCAGCGTACCTTTCTTTTTGCCGGAATGTACCTGAACCTTTCTGCCGAGATGAGAGCCAAGACTGATTTCCATTTCTTCGTAATAGATATCGTCAGGCGACTTGGGTTTTGCCTCTGCGAGAGGCGTATTCTGCCGCTGTGCGATCTGTTCGATCTCGCGGACGGTAATTCTGCCGTCTGCCGCCCTGCCCGCACATTCAATCAGCAGATCCACATCCTTGATGGCGGCAAGTGCTTTGGCGTGACCGACGGTGATCGAACCGTTTTCGAGGTAATTCTGCACCACAGCGGGCAGATTCAGCATTCGCAGGCTGTTTGCAACGGCGGAACGCGAACGTCCCACGATTTTTGCAATATCCTCCTGCGTCAGCGAATAATCGTTCATAAGCGTCTGGTAGCCGAGGGCTTCTTCGATGGGGTTCAGGTTTTCGCGCTGAAGATTTTCAATCAGCGCAATTTCATAAACCTCCTTATCGGAAAGCTCACGCACCACCACGGGAACTTCGGAAAGCCCCACACGTTTTGCGGCACGATAACGGCGTTCACCTGCAACGATCTGGTATCTGCCCTCACCGATAGGACGCACCACGATCGGCTGGAGCATCCCGTACTGCTGAATGGATTGTGCCAGTTCCGTAATTGCTTCATCATCGAACTTTTTACGCGGCTGTGCACGGTTCTGTTCGATTTCCGAAAGGCGAAGTGTCTGTGTGGCTTTCACCTCTGCGGCATTCTCACGAAACAGACTGTCAAGCCCCGTACCGAGTCCGAGACCGCCTTTTGCCATAGGGGGATTCCTCCTTTTTCTCGTTTTGACAAGAAATCTATATCTCTCTGTATGCGGCATTGCCGCACATCACTTATCTTCTGGAAAAAAGCAGACGCTTGCGGCGGTTTTCCACTTCCAGCGGTTCGCCGAGCATTTCATGCCCAAGCAGTTCGTAGGAATCTGCGCCTTTTGAACTGCGGTCGTAATAAAAGACGGGCTTGCCATGGCTGGGTGCTTCAGAAAGCCGTACATTGCGCGGGATTTTCGTTTCGAACACTTCATCAGGGAAGTAGCGCTTGACTTCCTCCACGACTTGCAGCGAAAGATTCAGACGCGCATCAAACATCGTGAACAAAATGCCTTCGATTCGCAGTGCGCTGTTGTATTTCGCGCGGACGATGCGGATGGTTTCATAGAGCTGTGAAAGACCTTCCAGTGCCAGAAATTCTGCTGTCATAGGAATCAGGACGGTATCTGCCGCCACCAGACTGTTCAGCGTAATCAGGCTCAAAGACGGCGGACAGTCGATGAAAATATAATCATATTCATCCCGCACTGCCATCAACTGCATTTTCAGGCGGCTCATGCGGTTATCAAGTTCCACCAAGTCGATTTCCGCGCCTGCAAGTGCAGAAACCGCAGGGATGATCCGGATATTCTCAAATTCGGTTTTGAGGATTGCTTCCTGTGCGCGTACTTTTCCGACCAGTACATCATAGCAGGAACAGGTCAGCGTTTTCTTCTGGATGCCGAGTCCTGTTGTGGTATTGCCCTGCGCATCGGTATCAATGCAAAGGACTTTCTTGCCGCGCATTCCGAAGTATGCCGCAAGACTGACAACGGTCGTAGACTTTCCCACGCCGCCTTTCTGGTTGGCGAATGCGATGATTTTTGCCACGTTCACTGCCTCCTCGGATTTTATCTGATATTCTACTAATTATATCACATTCGCTGTAAAAAGTAAAGGGGCAAACGGCGTTTTCAAGTCGATTCGTGGAAATGACCATATGAAATGCGAAAATCGGGGATACAAATTGACAGATAAGTTTTTGAACGCATTTTATCATCAAAGAAAAGAAAACATCGGATATGCGGCAAAAGCATCAAGTCGTATTGTGATAATAACTAAATGTTAACCTCATTTTTCGTCAAAACATAGAAAATGCGATTATCACTTGCAAGATTTTTTGACTTGTGCTATAATAAGTCTTACATTAAGTGTGTACGCGGTGCACAAATCTTGTCAATACTTCATAATCGACATTGTAATCAATCCGAAATATATTTTTAACGGATACGCACCACTCCAAGCGTACTCGCCTGTAAGGAGAGAAACTATGAAACAAGTAGAAACCGGCACAATCAAAAACATCGTACTCGCTGGTCACAGCGGCTGCGGCAAAACGGCGCTTGCAGAAGCTCTGCTCTTCAAGGCTGGCGCAACTGACCGTCTCGGCAAAGCTGCCGACGGCAACACCGTATGTGATTATGACCCCGAAGAAATCAAGCGTCAGTTTTCCATTAATCTGGCACTGGCGAATTTTGAATATGGTGATTTCAAGATCAACCTGCTTGACACACCGGGCTTGTTCGATTTCGGCGCAGCAATGAACGAAGGTCTGTATGCAGGCGACACAGTCATTATCTGTGTTTCTGCAAAATCCGGCGTTCACGTTGGTACGAAGAAAGTTTACCAGATGGCGAAAAAACTCGGCAAGCACATTATGTTTGTCATCACCAAAATGGATGACCCCAACCAGGATTTCTACGCATCCCTCGCTTCCCTGAAAGAAGCATTCGGTGCGGCAGTCTGCCCCGTTATCGTCCCTGAGATCGAAGGCGGCAAGATGAAGTCCCTGATTCACCTCGGACGTATGAAGTCCTACACCTACGACAAAAAAGGCATTCCCACGATGGGCGATGTCAAAGATGGCAACATCGGCGAAAAAGCCAATGTCACCGCTGCACAGCTTCTCGATGAACTGAGTGAAGCAGTTGCGGAAACCAGTGACGAGATGATGGAAAAGTTCTTCGAAGGCGAACCCTTCACACAGGAAGAAATCAGCCACGGCATCCATCAGGCAATGCGTACCGGTCGTGCAATGCCCGTCTTTACAGTCTGCGGCGGCACGCTGGAAGGCGTTGACCTCCTGCTGGAATTCCTGAAATATATGCCTGATCCTGCATCAGCCGGTGACATCACCGCCACCGACAAAGACGGCAAAGAATGCGAAATTGCAATTGATTCCTCTGCACCCGTTGCAGCATTTGTATTCCGCACTGTTGCTGACCCGTTCGTTGGCAAGATGAGCTTCCTGAAAGTTGCATCCGGTGTACTGACGGCAGATAAGGAACTGGTCAATGCCACCACAGGTGCGACTGAACGTATCGGCAAGCTGTACACGATGGTCGGCAAAAAGCAGATCGAAGTACCGTCCGCAGTGGCAGGTGACATTGTTGTTGCTACGAAGATCGCCGCCAATACAGGCGATACGCTTTGTGCAACAGAACGTGTTGTATCTCTGCCGAAACTGAATTACCCGCAGCCCTGCTACCGCATGGCAGTCAAGGCAAAGGCACAGGGCGATGAAGCGAAAATCTCCACCGGTCTGCAAAGACTGCTGGAGGAGGACAAGAGCCTGTCCTTCACGCTTGACAAGACCACGAAAGAGCAAATCCTTTCGGGCTTGGGCGACCAGCATCTGGACGTATGTATGTCGAAAATCAAGAGTAAGTTTGGTGTTGACCTGCTGCTGGAAGAACCGCGCATTGCTTACCGTGAAACGATTCGCAAGAAGACAGAGCCGATCGAAGGCAAGCACAAGAAGCAGTCGGGCGGTCATGGTCAGTTTGGTCATGTCAAGATTATTTTCGAGCCGACGCAGAGTGATGAACTTGTATTTGCTGAAGAAGTATTCGGCGGTGCTGTACCGAAGAACTTCTTCCCTGCGGTTGAAAAGGGCTTGCAGGATTGTGTAAAGCATGGTGTACTGGCAGGATGTCCTGTTGTTGGACTGAAGGCAACGCTGGTGGATGGTTCGTATCATCCTGTTGACTCCTCTGAAATGGCATTTAAGATTGCGGCTTCGCTGGCATTCAAGGAAGGTTTGAAGCAGGCAAGTCCGATCATGCTGGAGCCGATTGGTTCGCTGAGCGTCACGATTCCGGATGCGAAGAATGGTGATGTGATGGGTGAATTGAACAAGCGTCGCGGCAAGGTACTGGGCATGGAACCGAGTGCAGCAGAAGCGGGCATGACGATTATTTCCGCGGAAGTACCGATGCGTGAGATGCATGATTTTGCGATGTATTTGCGTCAGGTAGCGAAGGGCATGGGTGAATTCACGTTTGATTTCACACGTTATGAACAGCTTCCTTCGAATCTGCTGGATGAAGTCATTGCGAGTGTCAAGACTGAAAACGCTGTAGAAGAATAAGAATGATGCAGGCTCCTGATGATATCGGGAGCCTGTTTACATTGAGGATTCCAAAGGGAATCCCGAATCAAAATGGCTGCTTTTGTCGGGAGGTGATATAAAAGATTTTTTTCAATGCTTGCTTTTTTGAACGAATTCTGCTATAATAGAAAAAACGATTGGAGGTCATCACTATGACTCGACGTGACAAAACCAACTATTACCTCGATATCGCCGAAGCCGTCCTCGAACGCAGTACCTGCATCCGCCGCAAATTCGGCGCCATCGTCGTCAAAAATGACGAAATCATCTCCACAGGCTATAACGGCGCTCCTCGCGGCAGAAAAAATTGCTCCGACCTCGATTTCTGTCAGCGCGAAAAACTTGGCATTCCCCGCGGTCAACGCTACGAACTCTGCCGCAGCGTCCACGCCGAAGCAAACGCCATTATCTCTGCAAGCCGCGCCGACTTGATCGGCTCTACCCTCTACCTAGCCTGCCACGATGCCAAAACCAACGAAATGGACGGCGCTGTCGAACCCTGCGCCATGTGCAAACGTCTCATCCTCAATGCCGGCATCGAACGCGTTGTCATCCGTCAATCCCCAGACGAGTTCCGCGAAATCTACGTCAATTCGTGGATCGATACCGATGAATCTCTCGTTCAGAACTTGCAGCAGGAAGGCTATTAATACAGAATGCGGCGGAAATACGTCTGTTTCTGCCGCGTTTTTCCAGAACACAACGAAAACAGGTATTTTTTTATCTCCATCCCCTTGACAAATCCTATGTTTTGTGATATACTAATTATTGCGCCGGTGTGATGGAATTGGCAGACGTGCTGGACTCAAAATCCAGTGGTAGCGATACCGTGCGGGTTCGACCCCCGCCACCGGCACCAATCTTATTTCGTTTTCCCCCACTCTGTGTATTTTTGCGCAGGAGTGGGCTTTTGATTATTCAGAAGGATTTGAATGGAGGAACCGCCCTATGAAATCCAACCAGAAGAAAAAAAGGAAAAATCAGCAAGTGCAGAATCATAAGAACTACAAACAGCAGCCTCAAACGCAGCAAACAACTACTCCCACCACCACGCCAAAGAAAAAGAAATCTTCCGACAGCGGCAAACCACTTGCCCTGCGCATTGCCGTTCTCGTTGTCGTTGTAATTATGCTGCTTGGCTTTATCCTGCTGCCGCTATTCAGATAAATTCACTGCCGATATTCCTGCCTGTGTTGGAGTATCGGCATTTTTATAATCAGAAAGGCGTGATGCAATTTGGCAAAATCAAAAACCGTCTACGAATGCACTGCCTGCGGCGCTCAATATCCGAAATGGAATGGACGCTGTGCAAACTGCGGCGCATGGAATACCATCGAAGAAGCACTGCCCATGCCTGCATCCCCTGTCGCCGCCGCTTCTTCCTCCCTGACAGGCAGTCATGGCACAGACCTCTCTGCACAAATCCGCGAACTTGCCGATATCGGCATTGATGACGACATCCGCTATGACACAGGAATGCGCGAACTCAACCGCGTACTCGGCGGCGGACTTGTCAAAGGTTCGGCAGTTTTGCTGGGCGGTGAACCCGGCATCGGAAAAAGTACATTGCTTTTGCAAATTTGTCAGCATTTTGGGCAGAATCATTCTGTACTCTATGTGTCAGGCGAAGAATCCGCACGTCAAATCAAACTGCGGGCACAGCGTTTACACGTTGATACAGAAAATCTCTATCTTCTGACGGTCACAGATGCAGAATCCGTCTGCGAAACCATTCTCTCGACTGAACCCGACATCGTTATCATCGACTCCATCCAGACCATGAATCTTGCATCGCTGTCATCGGGTTCGGGTTCTGTGCCGCAGGTGCGCGAATGCACGAATCTGTTTCTGCACACCGCAAAAGCAAAGGAAATCCCCATGCTGATTGTCGGTCATGTCACGAAAGAAGGCTCGATTGCAGGCCCGAAGGTCATGGAGCATATTGTGGATGCGGTGCTGATTTTTGAAGGCGACCGTTATCAAAGCTGTCGTATTCTGCGTGCGGTCAAGAATCGCTTCGGTTCGACGAACGAAATCGGCGTATTTGAGATGAATGACACGGGGCTTGCGGAAGTGGAAAACCCATCTGCGATGCTGTTGGAAGGCAGACCGATCGGCGTATCGGGAACTTGTGTCTGCTGTATGATGGAGGGCAGTCGTCCGATACTTGCAGAGATTCAGGCGCTTGTCACGAAAAGCACGCTTTCCTCGCCGCGCCGCACGGCAACAGGCTTTGACTACAACCGCGTGTATATTTTGCTGGCGGTACTGGAAAAGCGTATGGGATTATTTTTTGGCGCATTGGATGTGTACCTGAATATTGTTGGTGGTTTTCGGATTGATGAACCTGCGGGAGATCTGGCGGTAGCGCTTGCGCTGTACTCGTCCTTGATGGACAAACCGATCGGGGAAACGGTGCTGGCGTTTGGAGAAGTTGGGTTAGGCGGAGAGATTCGTGGTGTTTCCAATGCGGCACAGCGCATACAGGAGGCAGAGCGTCTTGGTTTCACGCTATGCATTTTGCCGAAGCAGACGTTACGGACGCTGCAAACTGACCGTTTTCGGATTCGGTTGGAGGGTGCATCGAATTTGCGGGAAGCGTTTGCGATATTGGAACGTGAGAAGCAGCAGTAAAAGAAGCGGCTATTATATTGAGGATTCCAAAGGGAATCATTCCCTTTGGCGAAGTCCAGAGGCGGAGCCTTTGGTCGCGCTCCGCAGAGCGCGAAACGCCCTTTTTCGTTTAAGGCAACACCGCACAAAGCACGCCTAACGGCTTGGCGGCACATCGTTTATTCGGCGCTATCTTTTTGTCAGGCAAATCTTTTTATTTTTTTCAAAGGAGTGACATCTATGTCTTGGGAACAATCTGCATTATTCTACCACATTTATCCGCTCGGACTCTGCGGCGCACCGTGGGAAAATCCCCACACCGCACCTGTCCCCCGTATTCGCAAAATTCTTGATTGGATTCCGCACATGAAAGCACTGCACATCAATGCAGTATACTTCAGCCCGCTTTGGGAGTCCTCCACGCACGGCTATGATACTGCCGACTACACCACGCTGGACAGCCGTCTTGGCACGAATGATGACCTTGCGGCGGTATGCGATGCCCTGCATGAAAACGGCATCCGCATTGTCTTTGACGGCGTGTTCAACCATGTCGGCAGAGAATTCTTCGCCTTTCGGGATGTACTCGAAAAGCGCGAAGCTTCCCCGTACTGCGGCTGGTTCTGCAACCTGTGGTTCGGCGGCTCGAATCGCTTTGGCGACCCGTTCCGCTATGACTGCTGGCATGGCTGTGAAGAACTGGTCAAGCTGAACCTGCGCAATGAGGATGTTGTGCGCCATCTGGAAAACGCCATTCTGCAATGGATGGACACCTACCACATTGACGGCATCCGTTTTGATGCCGCCGACTGCATCGACCGCGATTTCTTCCGCCGCATTCGCCGTCTAACCAAAGAACGCAATCCCGAATTCTGGCTGATGGGAGAACTCATCCACGGCGACTATTCCCAGTTTGCCAATCCAGAAATGCTCGATTCTGCAACGAATTACGAATGCTGGAAAGGCATCTGGTCATCGCACAACGACAAAAACTATTTCGAGATCAATTATGCCATCAACCGTCAGGGCGGACAGTACGGCATTTACAAAAATATTCTGCTGTATAATTTTGCTGATAATCACGATGTTGCGCGTGTAGCAACACAGCTCAAAGAACCGCGCCATCTGCCGCTGGTTTACGCTCTGCTTTACGCCATGCCCGGTATTCCGTCCATCTATTACGGCAGTGAATTCGGCTTGCAGGCGGAAAAACGCAAGGATACCGACGCAAATCTCCGTCCCGCACTTGACCTCGCAGAACTGCATCCCGAAACTTCGGAATTGTTCGCATTTCTGTGCAAACTCGGCAAAGCATACGAAGAACATCCCGCTTTGCATACAGGCAGTTTCTTCACGGTGGAAGTCCGCAATCAACAGCTTGTTTTTCGGCGCGGTGAGGGAGATACCGCCCTCTACTGCCTGCTGAACCTCGCAGACACGCCCGCAGACCTGCCTCTGCCCATTACAGGCGATGGCTGGGAAAATCTCCTGACAGGCGAAAGCGTTGCCGCAACCGGTCGCTATGCCGCCCCTGCGTTCTCTGCGGCATGGATTGCAAAGGCAACCACAGGCACAGAAACGCAAATTTGAACACGCATTGTGCAATACCACCAGAATTCTTGTGAAAATTCTATTACAATTCTTCATGCATCTGATTGGAAATCTACGGAAAGATATTGACCTTTTTGCCTGAACACGCTATACTATAAACGATACGCGGCTTGACCGCCCGTAATTTCATCCATGAGAGGAGAACTTCAAATGATTTTTGAAAAGCTGAAGGAAATTATTCTGGAACAGCTCGATGTTGATGAGGAAGAAGTGACCATGGAGGCTGACATTCTTGAGGACTTAAATGCAGATTCTCTGGATGTCGTTCTGCTGATGAAAACCATTTCGGAGGAATTTGAGATGGTCGTGCCTGACGATGCCGTGGACAGCATCAAAACCGTTGGTGATATCGTAGATTACATCGAAAACTATCAGTAATCTCACTTTGGTTTCCTGTAATATAAGCGCTGTCTTTGCCACATCGAAGACAGCGCTTTTTTCAGTTACAAATTGATTCCAATTCGGGGACGGCATTGACAATACAGCCGTTTCGGTTTATAATAGATATTACAGACAGAGAATCCCGAAAGGAGCCTTACATGAGCAAGCATAACGGTATGTCCCATACACAGCCGATTCCCATTCCACCCAAGCCGCGGCAGGAAGAACAAACCCGCATTTGGAATGTGTCAGATCTCCCACAAACAAAGCCTTCCGGTCTGGATGCGACACGGGAGATTCCCGTACAGTCCGCCGCACCACGCCGTCAGCCTGTACGCAGTCAAAACGATGCCGCTGCACCCGCACAGCGCCGTGTGAACGTATCACAAGGCAATACGCCCACACCGCCCCGCAGACCTGTACAAAACGGCAGTGCGCCCGTGGAATCCTACGAAGAAAACAACGCGCAGCAGCGTATCTCTATCAATATCTATGAACAGGATGGACAGCAAACATCTGCGCCTGCACCGGAATATGCAGATATCCCACAGCCGCAGCAAGCGCCAAAACGCAAAAAACAGTCCAATCCGCAGCAGCGACCGAAAAACACCCCGCCTACACCCAATTACCAGAAAAAGAAAAAAAAGAAGAAGCGCCGCCGCCGTCCAAAAATCGGATGCTGTCTGACACAGACGCTTTGTTATCTGGTGGTTTTGCTGTTTGCACTGTATTCGGGCATTTCCTTATTGGCAATTTCCAAGCTCGCAAAAGAACCGCGTGAAACACAGGCTTTGCCAAGTGCCGCCGTTTACTGCAACGACAAGGTACAGAATATTCTGGTCATTGGCAGCGACAGCCGCGGCGGTGACAGGGGACGTGCAGACACAATGATCATCCTCAGCATCAGCCGCGTGAACAAGACCATCACCATGACTTCCGTAATGCGTGACAGCTATGTCAGCATTCCGAATTACGGCACAGACAAGCTGAATGCCGCTTACGCCTATGGTGGTCCGTCACTGCTGATGGACACCATCGAAAACAACTACCGCATTCAGATCGATGATTACATTTGCGTGAATTTTCAGGCAATGGCGGCACTGACCGATGCACTCGGCGGTGTGGAAATGACGATTACGGATGGAGAGGCGCAAGCCATCAACACCATTCTGCATGATGAAGTGAACGGACTGATGGGTGACCCGCAGGATTCGGATTATCTGCCAAGCGGCGGCACATACGTACTGAATGGCAAGCAGGCACTTTCATATTCACGTATTCGCTATGTAGGCAATGCTGACTTTGAACGCACGGAGCGTCAGCGGAAGGTATTGAATGCGCTGGTTGACAAAGTAAAGGGATTTTCGTTCCCTGCGCTTGGGGATTTATTCAAAAAAGCGATGCCGCAGCTTAGTACGAATATGACGACAGGTTCACTGTATTGGATGTCATTGAAAGCGCCGTATTTACTTGCGGCATATGATATGCAGCAATTGCGGATGCCGGCGGATGGAACATATTCCGACCAAACGACATCCAGTGGCGCAATGGTACTTGCAGTTGATTTTGACGCAAACCTGACAATGTTTGAAAATGCGGTCACACAAGCACACTGAGCACATACAAAGAGAGGCAAGAGGAAGGCATCATACCATCCTCTTGCCTCATTGTTTTTACAGATGCAGAAAAATTACTTCTGTTCCTCAAAAAATACCCGATACCACACCAGAAACATATAGACTGTCCAGATTTTTCTGCTGTAATCGCCCTTGCCGACCTTATGGTCATCCAACAGCTTCACCAGCATCTCTGTCTGGAAATATTTCTCTGCCGCTTCGGATGTGAACGCCGCCTTCACCATCTCATAACAATCGTCCTCTTTCAGCCATACCCGTATCGGCACAGGAAAGCCCAGCTTCTTCTTGTTCGATGTTTCCGCTGTGTCATTCGGCGTGTCTTTCTTCGCCGCCAAACGCATTGCGTGCTTCGTAATATACGGCGTCTTGTTGTCCGTTGACAGCGCCCGCGTCACCCGATAACGACTCGGTATCTTCCCTGCAAGCTCCATGACCTTCTTATCCAAAAACGGCACACGCACTTCCAACGAATTTGCCATGCTCATTTTATCCGCTTTCAGCAGAATGTCCCCCGTCATCCATAAATGCAGATCAAGATACTGCATCTTCGTGACGGAATCCGCCCCCTGCACTTTCTCATAAAACGGCTTAGTAATCTCTGTCGGGTCAGGCGCTTCCGTTTCCACTTTCAACAGTGCCTTGCGCTCCGCAGGTGTGAAAATGTATGCATTGCCAATGAATCGCTCCTCGATGGTCTTTCCCTTTCGCACGAGAAAATTCACACCGCGCTGTGCAGGAAAAATACCCGCCGCCTTGCCAATACCACGCCGCAGTGCCATCGGCACACGGTCATACCATGTCGCATCCGGCTCGCTGTACACATTGTATCCACCGAAAATTTCGTCTGCACCTTCGCCCGAAAGCACGACTTTCACCTGCTGTGAGGCAAGTCGGCACACAAAATACAGCGCAACTGCCGCGGGGTCTGCAAGCGGTTCATCCATGTGATACTGTATGGTCGGCAGGACATCCCAGAATTCTTCTTTCGAAATCACATGACTGAAGTTCTCTCTGCCAATCGCGCGGGAGAATTTTTTGGCATAGCTGATTTCATTGTACTTCTCATCCTCGCCGAATCCGACCGTAAATGTCTTATCTGCACGCGAAACTGCCGCAACATAACTCGAATCTACACCCGATGACAGAAAACTGCCCACTTCCACATCCGCGATCTTATGCGCCGCAACACTGTCCTGAAATACCTCCGAAATGCTCGTCACCCAATCGCCAAGCAATGGGTATTCGTCCGCTTCGAATTTGATTTCCCAGTAGCGTGTCAGCGTCAGAACACCGTTTTCGTATTCAAAATAATGTGCCGCGGGAAGCTTCTTCACATTGCAGAAAAATGTGTCCTCTGTCGGGGAATACTGAAACGTCAGATATTGCTCCAGTACTGCCGTATTGACTTCTTTTTTGAAATGCGGATGCGGCAGGAAGCTTTTGATTTCACTGCCGAACAAAAAGCTTTCACCCATCTGCGCATAATACAGCGGCTTGATGCCAAAGAAATCCCTTGCACCGAACAGTTTCTTCTTCTGCGTATCCCAAATCACAAACGCAAACATTCCACGCACTTTTTGCAAAATCTCTGCGCCGTATTCTTCATAGCCGTGCAGTACCACTTCCGAGTCCGTTTCCGTGCGGAAAATATGTCCCGCCGCAAGCAGTTCTGCACGCAATTCCTGATAATTATATATTTCACCGTTCAATACGAGAATCATTGTGCCGTCTTCGTTTTTGATGGGCTGTCTGCCGTTGTCCGTCAAATCAATGATGGACAAACGGCGATGTCCCAGCGCAATGTCTGCATCCACATACCGTCCTTCCGCATCAGGGCCGCGGTGACGAATACGCTCCATCATTTCTTTCAGCACATTCTCTGTATTGTCAATGTGATTGGTAAATCCGATAAATCCACACATGAACGTTTCTTCTTTCTAAAGGTGTACGCTTCATTCTCTTCTCACTCAATATTCGAACTGTCTGCACTACTATCTTGCCACTGAATGTTCGAATCATTTACATATTTCATCATCGGATTGTCTGACGGTCCATACAGGATATAGCGAACACCTTTGTCAAAAAGGTCCTCCGGGCCATCATAAGTCATATCTTCAACCGAAATAATGACATCATCGTTCATTCCATAGAACGCATACGCATCCAGTCCAAAGTTGCCGCTCAATACAAGACATTGCAGATTCTTTGCACCCGAAAATGCATAGCCGCCAAAATCAGCATCGCAATTCAAAAAGCTGATTACTTCTGAATTACAGCAGCCAAATGCTTTTTCACAGCCTTCAAATGAACAGTTTTTGAATATCGCCAATGATGCTGAAAGCCCGCTGAATGAATAATCTATGCCTTTCAACAGACAGTTTTCCAAGACAAAATTCGGGTTGGCTTCGCTCATAAATACATCTTTTCCCATTGTCAGCGTACAGTTGGAAAATGAAAAATCGGTCAGCGATTTCGTACCGCTGAAAGCATAATCCTCCAGTTCAAGCACTGAATTCTCTCCCGTCAACACCTGAACGTCAGAAGCGGTAAATGCGTCTTTTCCAATGCTCATGTTCACATTATTGAAAGCAACTGCGCGCAGCGAGTAACAATAACGGAATGCCTCTTTCTCAATCGAGCCGGCAGATATACCAGAAAAACGAATATATTCCAGCGGCACGCCGTCAAACGCCCTCGCTCCTACGCCTGAAATCGGATATTCGCCCAGCGTATCTTCCAGCGAAAAGGGTTCGTCACCGGGTTCACATCGAAGGATAAATGCTGTATCGTCAATGATATCATAGTAAATGGTTGTATCATTGACCATGATGGTATTTGCCTCGGCATTCATCTTCTCGTCATCTTCTAAATTGTCGTTTTCATACCATGGGTCATAATCGGAATTATATTCATCTTCATCATAGTCGTAATTATATTCATCGTACTCGTCATCATCTTCGCCCAGTTCGATTTTCTCGTCCCAGATGAGTGAAAACGGGAATGGCAAGGATAACGAACAGCCTGTCAGCATCATTGCGCTCAGACAAACAGCAGTAATTTTCTCAAAATTTCGATTTTTTATCATAATTCATAATTCCTTTCTTCTATTTTTCCAGTATGAATTTCTTGTATTGCATCTCATTTCTTCCCTTTTTTCTTGACAGAATACCCGAACGAACCAAGTTTTCTGCCAAGAGAGAAGTATTCGCCATGCGCATATGCCATCAAGCCCGCTTGTTGCAGATTCAGCTTGCCTTTGCTGTCCACAAACCGTTCCTCGATTGCCACACTGACGATTTCTGCAAGGAACATATCATGCGAACCCAGCGGGATTTTCTGCGTGACCTTGCAGGAAAGTGACACGGGCGATTCCGCCAGAATCGGCGCACTGATTTTGTCGGAGGGCAGCAGATGAAACCCGCATTTTTCGATTTTATCCACGTCCCGTCCCGAACGCACCCCGCAGAAATCCGTTTCTCTGCACATTGCCGACGTGGTCAGATTGATTGCAAATTCGCCGCTTTCATCAATCAGCGCATATGAAAAGCGGGAAGGGCGCACGGAAATGTACGTCATCGGCGGATGTGTCGCACAAATGCCCGTCCAGCCGACCGTCAGCACATTCGGATGTTCCATCGTGCCGCAAGTCACAAGCACGGGCGGCACAGGCCCAAGCAGGGCGCCGCCGTCCCAGAATACTTTCCCCATGCGTCACACTCCGATTTCCGCGGCAAAACTCTTGCCTGCAAGCGATGCCGCATCCACATCCAATGCGTGACAGACCGTCTGTGCCATGTCCGAAAAACCGTCCCGCACACCGAGATTGACAGGTGCAATGCCTGCGCCGTAAATCAGCATCGGAATGTATTCGCGGGAATGGTCGGTACTGGGCGTTGCGGGGTCACAGCCGTGGTCAGCGGTGATGATGAGCATATCATTTTCACGCATATGCTGCAATAATTCACCAAGCTGCACATCAAATGTATTCAGCGCGTTCGTATAGCCCGCAATGTCATTGCGATGCCCGTAAGCGCTGTCAAATTCCACCAGATTGACAAAGCACAAGCCGTGAAAATCACGCTCTGCCGCAATTTTGATGGTTTTCTCCATGCCGTCATCATTGGAAACGGTGCGGATGGCATCCGTAATGCCTGCCCCCGCGAAAATATCGGAAATTTTGCCCACTGCGATCACATCCTGTCCTGCATCTTTCAGCAGGTCAAGCATGGTCGGGGCAAACGGTGCAAGCGAAAAGTCATGGCGGTTGGAGGTGCGGGTGAAGTTCGGATATTCTCCGACAAACGGACGCGCAATAATGCGCCCGACCGCATATTCGCCCTGCATGATTTTGCGTGTTTCTGCACAGATTTTCCAGAGTTCTTCGGGCGGCACGAGCGATTCATGTGCGGCAATTTGCAGCACGCTGTCGGCGGAAGTGTAGACAATCAGCGCACCCGTTTCGAGATGCTGTCTGCCATAGTCTTTGATGACCTCCGTACCCGAATACGGCAGGTTGCAAAGCACTTCGCGTCCCGTGATATCGCGTATCTGCTGCAAAACAGCTTCAGGGAATCCATTCGGGAACGTCGGCATCGCCTGACGGGAAATCAGTCCCGCAAGTTCCCAATGCCCTGTAGTCGTGTCCTTTCCGACAGATTTCTCACCGCATTTGCAGTATGCCGCAGACGGTGCGGGATTTTTCGTGCCGCAGCCGATGCCGTCAATATTAAAAATGCCAAGCTGCTGCAAATTCGGAATGCGCAGTTCACCGCTGTCACAAAGCGATTTGAGCGTATGGCTGCCCTCATCGCCAAATCTTGCCGCATCAGGCAGTTCGCCGCAGCCACAGCTATCTAAAACGATCACAAAAACACGCTGTTTCATCATATTCCCTCCTTTTCGGGACAAAGAGCGCCTCAGTGCTTGAATGGTCTGTGGAAATGGAATCCTGCTGCATTGGTCAGAGAAGCAAGCATCTCCGAGATTTGCAGTGATTCGCTGACACCCGTCTTGCACCAGATGGCAAAATGTTCGCAGTTGTTCGTCAGAAGATTGTAGTGTGTTTCACCGATGCGCGACCTTGCACGCTTTACGGTTTCTTCGGGCGTATAAAGATGGTAGCCGTAGTGCTGCTGCAAATTGCGGGCAAGCTGCTCCGCAATGGTTTCATTGTGCGGCGCATCGTTGCCCAACACCACAGGCGGCTGATAAGGCTTCGGGAAATCCAGAATAAAGTAGTCTGTGGCATCCCGCAAAAACAGGCGCAGACTGGTCGCATGAATCGTCGCATGACCAATGCCGACACTGGCAGGAATCGCATAATGCACCACGCAGGTATCGCTGACATAAATTCCATAGTGTGTAAATGCGCCATTTTTGCGTACTACACCAATAATGTCGCCATACATTGCCTGTACGGATGATGTAGGTACAACGGCAGCAGGGGACGGCATGGCAAAGGGCGATGCCGAAGCAGGTGCGGGCATAGTTTTTGCCTGCACTGCCGCCTGCGCACTGCGGCGAATCATAGACTGTTCGAGGACACTCTGCGTGCCGCGCTCCACAACCGCGCCAAACTTATCAATGATGCGGCACTGTCCGCTGACCACATGACGCTGCATTGTGAATTCTCCTGCAAAATCGAGGTCTTCCCAACAGTATGCCTTATCCATCATGTCGAATGAACTGTCCTGCAATGGGGCATTGTCGTTGCCCGTCCATTCATCCAGCTTGTCAGCAAAACGGTCAAGCCCTGAACTTAGTGTGTTCCAAAAATCCATAATGCTTACTCCTTGAGATAGCGCAAAACGGCATGAGTCGAAACCCATACCGTTTTACCATATGCTTTTGTGATTAACCGAGGGTGACAACGACCTCATGCACGCCGCCGTCAGCCGCAGGAACAACATTTCCTGCCACTGCTTTGCCGTCCACAGTCATTGCAACGACACCCTTGCAAACGTGATTCGGGTTCTCAACTTTGATGTTGTAGGTTGCACCGCGGAACTTACGCGAAGCGGTGAAGCCGTCCCATTCCTTCGGGATGGAAGGATCAATCTTCAAGCCGTCCCAATCTGCTGCAATACCGAGAATGTACTGCGAAATTGCAACGAAGTTCCATGCTGCGGTACCCGTCAGCCAGGAGTTCTTGCCTTCACCGAAGCGGCTTGCGTCCTTACCTGCGATCATCTGACCGTAAACATACGGCTCGGTCTTGTGCAGGTCGGAGATATCCTCATTGAATGCAGGAGCGATCTTGCTGTAATATTCGAATGCCTTGTCGCCTCTGCCCGCATAAGCTTCTGCACAGATGATCCATGCATTGTTGTGCGTGAAGATACCTGCATTTTCCTTGTAACCGCCCGGATAGGTGGAAATTTCACCATACTGAATGTAGTATTTGGTGAATGCAGGGTTATTCAGTACCAAGCCGTACTTGGTATTGAGGTATTTGTCGATGGAATTGAGCGTCTTGATGTCAGCGCCCTCGTCCTTGCCGATTTCGGACATCACGGCAAAGCCCTGCGGCTCGATGAAGATCTTGCCTTCTTCGCATTCCTTGCTGCCCATCTTTGCGCCGGAAGCGTCATATGCGCGCAGGAACCAATCGCCATCGAATGCAGATTCCATGACATTCTTCTTCATCTTGTCGATTTCAGCCTGTGCCTTTGCAGCTTCGTCGTCCTTGCCCAGATGCTTGAGGATGCCGACATAGGTCGGGCCGACGTAGGTGAACAGGGTTGCCACCATGACGGATTCTGCAACCTTGGAATAGCCGCCCTCTGCCTTGAACTTGGGGTTCGTATAAGTCTGGAAGCTTTCGCCCGGCTTATCGGAGAAGCAGGAAAGGTTAATGCAGTCATTCCAGTCAGCACGCATTGCCAACGGCAGACCGTGCGGGCCAAGGTTGTTGACAACGTGATAGAAGGAAACCTTCAGGTGTTCGAGCATCGGCTGTGCCTTGCTCTCATCGTTGTCGTAAGGAACGAGCTGGTCGAGAATGCCCCAGTCTCCGCTTTCCTTGATATATGCACCAACGGAAAGAATCATCCACAGCGGGTCATCCGAGAAGTCGCCGCCGATATCGGAGTTGCCCTTCTTGGTCAGCGGCTGATACTGGTGATAGCATCCGCCGTCTTCGAGCTGAGTAGATGCAAGGTCGATCAGGCGATCTCTTGCTCTGTCAGGGATCTGATGAACGAAACCGAGGATATCCTGATTGGAGTCACGGAAGCCCATGCCTCTGCCGATGCCGCTCTCGAAATAAGAAGCGGAACGGGAAAGGTTGAATGTGACCATGCACTGATACTGGTTCCAGATATTGACCATTCTGTTGACTTTTTCATCAGAAGTGTTGACATTGAAAATGCCGAGGAGCTTGTCCCATGCGGCTTTCAGTTCTGCAAGACCTGCTTCCACTTTTTCAGGGGTGTTGTACTTTTCGATCATGGCATGGGCAATTTCCTTGTTCAGGGTCTTGCCGTCAGCCTCGAACTTCTTCTCAAACGGATTCTCTGCATAACCGAGAATGAAGATGAGCGTTTTGGTTTCATTCGGCTGGAGGGTGATTTCCTTGTAGTGGGAAGCGATCGGAGACCAGCCGTCAGCGAAGGAATTGGTTGCCTTGCCGTCAGTAACAGCCTGCGGGTCGCCGAAGCCGTTGTACAGACCAATGAAGGAATCGCGGTCGGTATCGTAACCGTCAATGGTATCGTTGACGGAATAGAACGCATAGTGATTGCGTCTGTCTCTGTATTCGGTTCTGTGGTAGATCGTAGAGCCTTCGATTTCGACACAGCCCGTAGAGAAGTTTCTCTGGAAGTTGGTGCAGTCATCCTGCGCATCCCAGAGGCACCATTCTGCAAAGGAGAACAGCTTGAAGGACTTTGCCGCACTGCCGGTGTTGGTCAGGCAAACGCGCTGTACTTCACCGTTGAAGTCCTGCGGAACGAAGAAAGTTACTTCTGCTTTCAGGTCATTTTTCTGACCGGTGATGATGGTATAACCCATACCGTGACGGCACTCGTAAGCATCGAGCTTCGTTTTGGTCGGAGCCCAGCCGGGGTTCCAGACAGTGCCCTCATCGTTGATATAGAAATATCTGCCGCCCATGTCGATCGGGACATTGTTGTAACGGTAACGGGTGATACGGCGAAGACGCGCGTCCTTATAGAAGTGATAACCACCAGCGGTATTGGAAATGAGGGAGAAGAAAGCCTGTGTGCCGAGGTAGTTGATCCACGGATAAGGTGTCTGCGGGGATTGAATGACGTACTCCTTGTTTGCGTCATCGAAGTAACCGAATTTCTTCATTGAATTACGCTCCTTTTTTTATACTCTAAGCGCCCAGCGGGGCAATAGAAAAATCTTAGTCGTGGACGCCGACGCAGTCAAGAATCCAGCCGTACACGAATATAATCAATTATATCATATAAGCTTGAAAAATACAAGCCCCTTTTTACACAATCTTTCCAATGTTGTATGCAACAGATTGCACAAAAATCAGTTGCTATTGTTACTGTACAATGGAAAATCGCATTTAGCAATTGCAGGATGTACCCGCCACAAAATCGAACGCCGACAAAAGAGGATGATGCAACATAATCGCAATTTATGTCAGGCAGTCCGCAGACCGTGCCGACAGCGTCAGTCTGGAAACGCAGGAAGCGCTCTGCCGATTGGATATCCCTGAAAATGCGGAAGTTTCTGTATATGCCGACCGCGGATTTTCAGGAAAGAATACCGAACGTCCCGCCCTGCGCAGAATGCTTTCCGACATTGCTGCGGGACAGATTTCCGCCGTTTACGTCTACAAGCTTGACCGCATCAGCCGCAATCTTGCCGATTTCACCCAGCTTTTGCGTACATTTCGCACACACCGTGTGGAATTCGTTTCCCATACGGAACGCTTCGAAACTGCTTCCCCTATGGGGCAGGCGATGCAAAGTCTGCTGATGGTATTTGCACAGCTTGAACGGGAAACCATCTGCGGCAGAGTGCGGGATGCGGCATTTGCACGCGCGAAAATCGGCTTCGACACAGGCGGTGCGCCGCCCATCGGCTTCCGCAAAATCCCCGCACAGCTCATGGGAAAAGCCACACAGATTCTCTCTCCCGATGCGGATGCGCCCACCATCGCGGCAGGATTCCGCACCTGTGCCGCAGGACATTCTCTGCGGGAACTGGCATTGCAGTGGAATGCCGCAGACTTCACCACAGCACGCGGCAATCCGTGGACTGTGGCGGCAGTCGGACGGATACTGCACAATCCCGTATATGTGCAGGCAGACGGGCGTATTTACGAGCATTTGGCAAGTCTTGGCGCGGTACTCTGCATTCCCGAACCGCCGCCCATCGGCAACGGCATCTACCTCTATGCCGACCGCCGCCGCAATCACACGAAATTCACCGACCTGCATGACACCTTCGCCATCGCCGCACCGCATCGCGGCATCGTGCCCGCAGAAGTCTGGCTTGCCTGTCAGCAGAATCTCTCCGTGCATCGTCAGGCACGTACACTGGGAACATCTCCGCGCAGTCCGTTTCTGGGAATGCTTTTTTGCCGTAAATGCGGCAGTGCCGTCACCGCCGTACAGGGACGTTCTGCCATGTATCTCGTCTGCGGCGGCAAAAAGCGCGGCAAATGCAGTGGTATCGGTACGGTCTGGCGGCTGTCCGTACTGGAACAGCTTCTCATGGAAGCATTCACATGGCGGCTTTCCTGCATCGCCCGCTATGCATCCGCACCTGCCGCAGACACGCAAGCCATACAGGAAGCACTTGATGCGGCACGTCTGCGAAAAGTACAGCTTGAACGCAGTTTGCTGGAACTGAATGATGCCGAAATCAAGCCCGTTGCCGCCGCGATTGCCGCGCTTTCCGCACGCTGTGAATCCCTCGAAGCCGAACTGCATTCGCAAAGGAAACCTGCATCTACAGACGCATTTCCGCCGTTTTCTACCTTGTCCCCAACCGTGCAGAAACAGGTCGCCGCAATGCTTGCCCGCTGTGTCATCCTTTCAGAGGACACAGCCGCCGTCTACTTCACCTGATACTGTGTTTCCCCATTTTACACAAAATATGTACGCCGTTCCGACAGAAAAAAGCCGCAGAAATCTCTTGACGTGCCGCACCATTTGCGCTATAATAGATAAGATTGGATTTCAGAACGCAACCCAAAATGTGAGGTGATTTTCATGGCTTCTCCCTTGACTGTCCGCCGCCATTTACTGCATGGTGCGGACTACAATCCTGAACAATGGCTGAATCGTCCCGACATCCTTGCACAGGACATTGAACAGATGAAACAAGCACATATCAACTGTGTTTCACTGGGCATTTTCGCCTGGGCGGCACTCGAACCCGCAGAAGGCGAATATCATCTGGACTGGCTTGCCGATATCATTGACCGCCTCTATGCCAATGGCATTGATACGATTCTTGCCACACCATCAGGCGCAAAACCCGTCTGGATGGCGCAAAAATACCCTGAAATTCTCCGCATGGATGCCCGCCGCGTCCGCGATTTACAGGGCGGCAGACAGAATCACTGCTACACTTCACCCGTCTACCGCGAGAAAGTCCGCAAAATCAACACAAAACTTGCAGAACGCTTCAGCAGTCACCCCGCTGTCATTCTCTGGCACATCAGCAACGAAATACAGGGCGAATGCCATTGCCCGCTGTGTCAGGCGGCATTCCGCGACTGGCTCAAAGAACGCTATGGTTCGCTGAACGCGCTCAATGAAGCATGGTGGACGGCATTCTGGTCACACACCTACACCGACTGGGAACAAATCGAATCCCCCTCCCCCATCGGAGAAACTACGATTCACGGTCTGACGCTGGACTGGAAACGCTTCTGCACACAGCAGACCGCTGATTTTCTCCTCAATGAAATTTTGCCCCTGAAAGCCGTCAACCCCGCCATTCCCGTCACCACAAACATGATGGGCTGGTATGACGGCATTGATTATCATAAACTCCTGCCGATGCTGGACGTGGTTTCGTGGGACTGCTACCCCACTTTTCATACCACCACAGACGGCAACGAAATGTATAACGCCTTCTGGTGTGATGCGGCGCATGAATATTTCCGTTCGATGTTCGGAAAGCCGTTTCTCATGATGGAAAACACGCCGTCCGTCACCAACTGGCAGGATGTCAGCCGCCCCAAAGCCACGGGAATGCTTCGCCTGACTTCCATTGATGCACTGGCACGCGGTGCAGACAGTGTGCAGTATTTTCAATGGCGGCAAAGCAGAGGCGGTGCAGAAAAATTTCACGGTGCAGTCATGACGCACGCCAACCGCACGGATACCCGCGTCTTTCAGGAAGTGCAGGAAGTCGGCACACTGCTTGAACGGCTGGATGTTCTCTGCGGCGCTCGCACGGAAGCCAAAGTCGCCATTCTTTATGACATCGAAAGCCACTGGGCAGTCCGCGATGCAAAAGGCCCGCGCAACCAGAATATCGGCGACAACGATCTGATGCTTCGGATGTACCTTTCCTTCTGGAAAGCGGGCATTGCAGTCGATATCGTAGATGCCGAACAGGATTTTTCGGGATACCATTTTCTCTGTGTCCCGATGCTGTATCTTCTGCGCGGTGATACCGCAAAAAGGCTCTGCGACTTCACAAAACAGGGCGGCACACTGCTGATGACCATGCATACAGGTGTGGTCGATGCGCACGACCTCTGCTTCATGGGTGATACGCCCGCCTGCGGACTTGCCGAACTCGCAGGCATCCGCTTTCTCGAAATGGATGCCCTCTACGACCATCAGCACGAAACCATGCACACCATGCATACACCGTTCCCGATGGGGGAAACCTATCGTCTGGAACGCCTGTGCGAACGCATTGCGGCAGAGGGTGCAAAGGTGCTTGCGGTCTACGACAACGATGACCCCTGTCAGCCCGATGCCATGCCTGTTCTGACCGAACATTCCTATGGCAGAGGCACGGCATATTATCTTGCGGCATATGCAGAAGAACGATTTTTCGATGATTTTCTGTTATCTGTCTGTGAACGGCTCGGCATCGAACCTGCACTGGATACCACACTGCCCGAAGGAGTCGTTGCCGCAAAGCGCATCGCATCTGACGGCACAGAATTCCTGTTCCTGATGAACTGGACACGGGAAACGCAAAATGTCCCCCTGCCGTATCCGCTGACGGATTATGAGAGCCGCAAAACCTATCAGACCAAGCTTACCCTCGCGCCTTATGGGGCGCGTATCCTGATAAAAACATCTGTCTGAAACTGAAAGGAAGTCAACCATGGAAACAAATTACCCGCATTTCATTGACCTGAACGATTACCCTGTCCAGTGGTGGAACAAGCTCATCAAACTGGGCGCGGAGATCTACGCCCACCCGCAGCGTTATGTACAGGCTTGTGCAGGAAAAATCATGGCAACCCTGTTCTATGAACCATCCACCCGCACGCAAATGAGTTTCCAGTCGGCAATGATTCGGCTGGGCGGCAGCATCATCGGTTTCGACAACCCGATGAGTTCCTCTGTTTCCAAAGGTGAAAATCTCAAAGATACGACCAAAATCGTCAGTTCCTATTCTGACATCCTGATCATCCGCCATCCGATGGCAGGCGCAGCAAAAGCGGCAGCGCAGTCCGCGGAATGTCCTGTGGTGAATGCGGGCGACGGCGGACATCTGCACCCCACACAGACGCTCACCGACCTCATGACGCTCCACATGGAAAAGGGCAGACTCGACCATCTGACCATTGGTCTTTGCGGCGATTTACTTTACGGCAGAACGGTACATTCGCTCTGCAAGGCGCTCTCCTGCTATGAGGGCAACCAATTCGTACTGATTTCTACGCCGCAGCTTCGCATTCCGGATTACATTCTGGAGATTCTCGAAGAACACGGCTGTTCGTACCGCATCGAAACCTCGCTCGGTTCTGCAATCGGGGAACTGGATGTACTGTATATGACGCGCATTCAGCGGGAACGGTTTGATTCCGAGGCAGAATATCTGGCGCAGAAAGATGTCTACCGTCTGACGGCGCACAAGATGGAGAAAGCGAAGCCTGACCTTGCGGTACTGCATCCGCTGCCGCGTGTGGATGAAATCGCGGTAGAAGTGGATGATGACCCGAGAGCGCTGTATTTCAAGCAGGCACAGTACGGAATGTATATTCGTATGGCATTGATTCTGACAATGCTGGAAATGAAAGCGACTCCACCGCTGATGCACGGAGAAGACAAAGCGGGTATGCAGTGTGTGAATCCGAAATGTATTTGCGTAAAGGAAAAGTATTTGCCGCATCGTTTTCTGGAAGAAGGCGGTCACACGGTATGTGAATACTGTGAAGAACGCGCATTAGAGCTTTAAGGCAACACCGCACAGAGCTGGTGGTGCAGATACGCAGTCAGATTTTTCGTCAGATTGTACAGAAATGATGCCGCTGGGCTGACGCCCAGCAAAGAATTTCTGTGCAAGATGGCGG
>JAZUJW010000068.1:0-23312 GCA_045642925.1 Oscillospiraceae bacterium | reverse complement strand
CACCGCACAAAGCACGCCTTACGGCTTGGCGGCACATCTACTTGCAGATTTTCCGCCATCTTGCACAGAAATTCTTTGCTGGGCGTCAGCCCAGCGGCATCATTTCTGTACAATCTGACGAAAAATCTGACTGCGTATCTGTACCACCATCTTTGTGCGGTATTGCCTTAAAAACAAAGAAAGGGGACTTCCCGATGCGTGATGTCATCAAAACGAATGTCAACCGACAGCAAAGCAGCAAGCGTTTGCACCGCAGAACCCGATACCATGCGGGAAATGTACTGCTGGTGGCGCTGCTGGTGATCGGTGTTGGTGTATCGCTTTCCATGACACTTTTTTTCAATATCACGACAGTCACGATCAATAATGAAACTGATTATGACAGCATGGAAATCGTGGAACTCAGCGGCATCAAAAGCGGCGAAAACCTTGTGCGGATGGATACGAGTGCATCGCAGAAAAGAATTGCGGAAGCGCTGGTTTATGCCGAAGATGTGAAGGTTTCGAAAAAGTATCCGAGTGAAGTCGAAATCACCGTGACACGCGCAGTGCCGATTGCGAATATCCGATACAGCTTCGGTTATCTGCTGGTCAGCAGCAGCGGTAAGATTCTGGGCGCTGTGGAAGAACCCGATGCGTCCCTGCTGGTCATTGACGGCTTTGAACCTGCTACGGATGTTGCAGGCGAAAAACTCCAGTCTAAAGATCCCGATAAGGACAGCGTGCTGTTAACGCTGACGAATGCCGTTACAGAGAATCCCGATGCGAACATTCGCAGTCTGGATATGTCCGATATCTATGAGATTCAGGTGCAGTTCGGCGACAAGGTGCAGTTCAGCATGGGGACTTCCAATGAAGCCGCCTATAAGCTGCGTCTTGCCGCGGCTGCCATCAAACAGCTGACTGTTTCGAAAAGCTACCATTTAACGATGGTCGGCAATAATATGGTTTCTGCCATTTCTGATGATTCCGCAAAAGTGGTGCATACGCCAAATAAAGAGGATACGGCAGAAACAACAACGGAGAATGCAAACTGATTTGGAAAATTGTGCAAAGCTTCGGAAATCCCTGAAAAGTTAAAAAATTGCTTGCATTCGCCAAAAAACTGTGATAGAATATACCTATATAACTAGACGGCACGCGTATGTGGAGTTATTGGCTGTCGAATGGAGGAACTTGGATGACTGATTTTGTATATGAGGATTCGTTTGACCCGCAAGTGAATATTAAGGTTGTCGGTGTCGGCGGCGGCGGCGGAAATGCACTTGACTGCATGGTTTCCGCAGATGTGAAGAATATCGAGTATATCGCTGTCAATACCGATGCAAAGGCGCTGCTGAATTCGAAAGCTCCCACCCGTATCCAGATCGGTGCGAAGCTGACAAAGGGCCGCGGCGCGGGCAATCGACCTGATGTCGGCAAGAATTCTGCTGAGGAAAACCGCGATGAGATCAGCAATGCACTCAAGGGCGCAGACATGATTTTCATTACCGCAGGCATGGGCGGCGGTACTGGCACGGGCGCAGCTCCCGTTGTCGCACAAATCGCGCAGGAGCTTGGCATTCTGACTGTCGCAGTCGTCACGAAGCCCTTTGCATTCGAGCGCGAATCGAAAATGGCACAGGCTGAACGCGGCATTGATATGCTGAAGCAGTATGTCGATTCCTTGATCGTCATTCCGAATGAAAGACTGCTGGTCGGCATGGACAAGCCGCTGACGATGCGCGAAAGCTTCGCAATGGCTGACAGCATCCTCAAGACCGGTGTCAAGTCCATCTCTGACCTGATCGTGGAAGATGGCTATATCAACCTCGACTTTGCTGACGTTTCCACCATCATGAAGGGCGCAGGCTATGCCCACATGGCAATCGGTCACGGCTCCGGCAAGAACAAGGCAGAAGAAGCGGCTTCGTCCGTCATCTCCAGCCCGCTGCTGGAAACCTCCATTACCGGTGCAAAGCGTTTGCTCATCAACATTACCATGAGCGAAGATGTCCTCAGCACCGAAGTTGACAATGCAACCAAGATGATTACCGAAACCGCTGCTGAAGGCGTGGAATTCATCTTCGGTACCGCATTCAAGGAAGATATGAACGACGAAATGACCATTACTGTCATTGCCGCCGGCTATGACGAGCCGAATGCCGCAGCTGCTTCTGCTGCACAGCAGCACGCTCCGAATGGTGTCATTTCCATCAATAATCCGCTGGCAGAAGGCTTTGTTCCGGTTGACCCGCGCAAGCCTGAGTCCCGTAAAGCAGATCCGCGTAAGACTGCGGCACCTGCTGCATCTCCCGCTGCAGCACCCGTTCGCTCTATGCGTCCTTCTGCACCGGCTGCACCTGCACAGCAGGCTCCCGTTGCAACCATTCCGCGCTTGAATGATGATGACGATGACCTGTCTGAAATCTTCAAGATCCTGGATAAGAAATAATTTTTTTGGAACATTTCATCTGAGCAAAGGCAGACTGCCCGCGGGTGGTCTGCCTTTTTGTTCTGCGTTGGGAGCTCTTTGTGAATATTGACAAAATCCGCAGGAATTATTGTATGATATGTATATTGAAAATCCAAAAGAAATATGTTATTATAATATAGTTAAGAAGTATATATGCCTATGAATTTACTGCGTTTTGAGTGGAACCCGCAAGCCATTCTGCGGCGGTGGTTCGGCATTGCAAGGCTACGTAACAATTATTCCTTGATTGCGGAGAAATGGAGCGATTTATATGGATCAGCCAACAGTATTGAGAACTGCCAGAATGGGCGGCTTTGTGAAAGAAGACGTATTAGCATATGTTGACGAGTTGAACTCCCAAATTTATGCCCTCGAAGAAGAACGCGATGAACTGAAGAAAAAAGCAGCCTCCGGCGGCGGTATGGATGCAGAACAGGTAAAAGAGTATGAGGATGAACTGAGCCGTCTGCGCGGAGAACTTGGCACAACCAAAAATCAGCTTCGTGCTGCACAGGAAGAACTCAAAAACCGCCCCGTTATTGATGGCAACGGCGAAGGTGCGAACCTCGAAGAAGTCACCAATCTGCAAGCACAGATTGAAGAACTGAATCAGCAGCTTCTGGATGCAAAAGCAGATTTGGAAGCTTCCAATGCAGAGCTTTCTCTGAGTCAGGAAGAAGTCAACAACCTGACCGAACAGCTGAATGAAGCAAAAATGGATTCCGAAGCAATGCGTCAAGACCTCGATAAGGCAATCGCAGAAGCAGGCGAATCCGGTAATGCAGATGCCGCTTTGAAAGAGAAAATTGAGGAGCTGCAAATGGAAGCCGAGAACAGCGCTGCGGAAATTGCTGCGCTGCAGGCAGAAGTTGCATCCAAGAATCAGGCTCTTGAAGAAGCAGGCGGCAGCAGTGCGGAAGACCTCAAGAAGATCTCGGAACTCGAATCCGTGATCGCTGAACTGAATGCCTCCATTGACGAAAAGAACCGCGAGATCGACAACCTGAAAGCACAGGTCGAAGATTTGCAGGAGAATGGTGCAGATTCTTCGAACGATTTCTCTGCACTGTTCATGGAAGCACAGATGACCGCGAAGAAGGTCGCTGTGGAAGCACGTCAGAAGGCTGATAAGCGTATCAATGATGCCAATGCACAGGCGGAAGCAATCGTTTCTGAGGCAAATGCAAAAGCGGAAGAAACCATCAATAATGCCAATGCACAGGCGAATCAGACCATCAATGCTGCAAATGCACAGGCTGATACAACCATTTCCAATGCCAATGCAGAAGCAGAGCGCAAGATCAACGATGCCGATGCAAAGGCAATCAAAACCGTTGCAGAAGCAGAAGAAAGCGTTCGTGTTTCCCTTGCAGATGCAGAGCGTCGCTCCAAGACGACAATTGATACCGCTCGTACCGTCCGCGCATTGCTGCGCAGTGAAATTGACGGCGTATCGAAGAAATTCAATGAGATCAGCTTGATTCTCGAAAACCTTACCGATCAGGCGGGAAGCCGCTTGAACGAAGCGCGTAACGTCATTAATGATGCACGCGGTACAGTCAATGAGGATGACGATGTGCCAAGCTTTGAAAGCTTCGATGAAGTCGCATCCAAGAGCTTCAGCAAGGTATCTGAAGGCACGAAGTCGAACAACAATCCTGCAAACTTCGAATTCAACTTCGAAGACCTTGCAAAGAATGCAAGCGATAGTAACGACGGCTGGGGATTCTGATTTATGCAATATACTTGTAATGTCAGCGAATTGCCTGCATTGGTGCGCGAAAAGCAGCTCCTTCATGCGGGTGACCGCGTGACACTTTCTGGGACGGTCTATACCGCCCGTGATGCGGCGCATAAGCGAATTGTCGCTGCGATTGCCGCAAAGGATACACTTCCGTTTCCGCTGAAAGATGCACTGATTTACTTCGCAGGGCCGACGGCTGCCCCTCCGGGACGTCCGATCGGTGCGTGCGGGCCGACCACATCCAGCCGCATGGATCCGTTCTCGCCGCAGCTTCTCGATTTGGGACTGCTGGGCATGATCGGAAAAGGCGAGCGTTCTGCGGCGGTTTGTGACGCTATTGTGCGAAATCGCGGTATCTATATGTGTGCAGTGGGCGGTGCAGGCGCACTTGCAGCAGCACATATTACAGCCTGCGAGGTCATTGCGTATCCCGATTTGGGCTGTGAATCCGTCAAAAAACTGACCTTTGATGCGTTTCCGCTGTTGGTCACGATTGATAATCATGGTCGGAATATTTTTACAGAGGGACGCGCAGAGTATGCAGAACTTTTGTGATAATTACCGAACGGCTTACGCGAAAATTATGAAAAGTGACAATTCACAACACATTTGACAAAAATTCCTGAAAAATGCTTGACAAATGATAAGTTTTCGCGTAAAATAGATATCATCACGGGGCATCAATCAGGTTCTGCTGAGAACATGACCGTGATTATATAGCTGATGGGCTGCACAGAGGCACATTTGAACTGAGGATGGAGGATTTCTGTGAATGAGAACATGAACAGGGATACGCCCTCTGATGAATTGCTTGTGTCGATGTCAGACACGCAGCCATCTGCCTTGCGGGAACTGATTCGGCGCTATGAGAAATCTGTTTTTCAAATGGCGAATGCGTTGGCACAGAATGCTGCCGATGCAGAAGATTATGCCGAAGAAGGTTTCCTTGGATTGATGGCAGCCGTTTCTGCATTTGATGCAGAAAAACAGGTCAGCTTCAAAACCTTTGCGTATGTTTGCATTCGACACCGCATACGTACTGCGTATGTAAAGCGCCGCAGTAACGGCGATGTGCAAGTCGTTTCAATGGACGATCCGGATTCGTTCGAGGAGTCCATGATTGCAGATGAAGCACCTTCGCCTGAACAAGGTTATTTGCAGAAGGAACGCATTGCGGAGCTCTATGAGCGCATGAATTCCGTTCTGAGCAAACTGGAACTGGAGATTTTCAGTTTGTATGTCAGTGGATATTCTTATGCAGAGATTGCCAAGCGCATGGAAGTCTCCGAAAAATCCGTGGATAACGCCATCGCGCGTGCGAAGCGGAAGCTCCGTGCCGTTTGGAGCGCATTTGAGGAAAATGCATAAAATGGCAGCGAAGTGAACAGAACGTCACAGAGCACCCGCAGCAGTCCGGGAAGACGGCTGTTCCCATGGGGTGGGGCCGAACGATGGCAAACCTATTAGATGACCCGGGAGCATTTCTTCCAACGCGATGCCTTTTCACCTGCGAACCAGCTTTCGCTTCAAGGGCTTTCGCCCGCAGCGTTGAACAGCAATAGTGATGGCGCAAATTCGTCCGAGGTCCAAATTCAAAAAGTGAGGAAAATCATTATGTTCGAAGACAAGACTTTAGTATGCAACGAGTGCGGACAGGAGTTCGTATTCACCGCCGGCGAGCAGGAGTTCTACGCAGAGAAAGGCTTCCAGAATGAGCCTAAGAAGTGCAAGGCTTGCCGTGACGCACGTAAGAATGCTGGAAAGACCGAGCGCGAAATGTTCACCGCTACCTGTGCAAGATGCGGCCGCGAGGCTAAGGTTCCGTTCCGTCCGAAGGAAGACCGTGACGTTTACTGCAGCGAGTGCTACGCTCAGATGAAGAACGAGGGCTAATTCCGAAATTCAACAGGTGCAGTCGTTACGGCTGCACCTTTTCATTATGATAAAGGAGTATAAACTTATGGAAATCACAAAGGAAACGATTATTGGTGATATTCTGGATGCAGACGAAACGACTGCACCTTTCTTCCTTGAGATGGGAATGCATTGTCTGGGATGCCCTTCTGCGCGTGGTGAGTCGCTGGCTGATGCGTGTGCAGTGCATGGCGTTAACGCAGACGAGCTCGTTGCGAAAATCAATGCGCACATGAACAAGTAATCCAAGTCCAAACAAATCAGGAAGGCAAAAAGAACGTGTTGAACCGTTCTCTTGCCTTCCTTTTTTTCGCATATAATAGCAAAGGGGGAACTCCTGAAAGAGTTCCCCCATCGCTTTCATGATATGGTGCTAAAACTGATTTTACGCCTCGCGCAGAATGAAAATCAGCTTGCAAGCGGTGTCATCCATTGTTACAAGATACTCTCTCACAAATCCGCCGCGCTTGACGTCCTTCGTCCATTCGCCTTTGTTGCGAATCTTGACATTGTTGTCCAGCAGCCAGTTGTTGACCGCTTCGCTTGCGTTGCGCTTTGCAGGACCAAGCATTTCTGCTTCTACCGTTGCAACTGCCTTTTCATCCGAGAACTTGTTGACATCCAGTTTCTTAATGTACGTAATTGTGTATTTTTGCATGATAATTCCTCCTTATTCAACGGTGAATGTTTCACCGTCATAATTAATAGTAGCGCTTTCGTAATAGTGTCCGTCTTTGCAGAGAACGAATGAAATTTTGGATGTGTTCATAATGCCGAAGGTCGTGCCGCTGCCTTCTCCCGTGTTGCCGTAGAGTGTCAGCGTGAGGTTGCCGATGTTTCCGACCGTGTAAGGAACGGCAATCGTAATCATCTTTTCGCCCTTTGCACTTGGAAGGACATCATACACGGTTTCTGTTGTGACGGCATTCTCTGCCGCAAAATTAGTTGCATCCTGCTTGAAGTGCTTGCCGGCGATTTCCAGATTCAGTACAGGTGAAACATCCTCCGTCAGCATGATGTTGACGTAGAACGGCCCTTCCGGCATCTTTTCCTTGACGGTTGTCACAGTCGTCTGCTGTGGCTGGGAGACTTCTTTGCCATGATTCGGATTGAGTTCGTCTTTGGTGATGTACTTTGCAATAAACATCAGAATTTGTGTGATGTCTTCATTGCTGCAAATGCCATCGCCAGTGACATCGGCATTTTCGATGCCTTCATCCGTGAGTTTCGCTGCGGCATCTTCTGTAATGTAGCGGGAGTAGAGAATCACGTCATTGATGTTGATTTCGCCGTCACAGTCCACGTCACCATAGTTGTGCGTATCGGGTTCTGTGGTCGTTTTGGTCGGCTGTGTGACGGGCGGTTTGGTCGTGCCGCCGCCGTAGTATTCGTTGACGGACTGACCGTTGTGACCGATCGGTACTTCATGGTCAAGACCAATGAACACGCCATTGTCATCTTGCCAGAGTGCAGGTCTGACAAGTTCGTATTTGTCGGTATCCCATTTGCCGAAGTTGTCGTAGACAAGTCCGCCTGTATCGCCGGAGTTTTCGTTGAAGCACCAGAATGTGTGGTTGATGTGGTGCTTGATCATGTAATCGCGCAGGAGCGTCATCCACTTGGTGTTTTTGCCGTCAGCGTCATGTTCGCTGTCGATGAAGCCGCCCCATTCGCCAATCAGCAGCGGTGCGATGTGTTCTTCGCAGATGAATGCCCACGTATCATACCAGTAATCATCGAGGAGCGTCTGTGTGGTGAAGTCCTTGTCGAACCATGTCTGATTGTAGACCAGCGGGCCGTAGTCATGCGGCGAATAGACGAGCTGACTCTGATGTTCTCCGAGGTTGACGGGGTCTTTGCGGACACCACGGAAGTTGCCGCCCCACCATGCGCCGTAGTAGAATTCCGTCATGGTCGTGTAGTCGATGGCGGGCGCTGTCCAGTCGTAGCCTTCCTTCGGGTAAACCTCATTGCCTTCCACCATGACGAGAAGATTCGGGTTGCCTTTCATGACGGCTGCTGCACCGAGTTCTGCGGCATAGCGCCAGTTGTTCGGGTCAGAGGAATCGTCCCATTTTGCCATGTTGTTCGGCGTATCAGCCTTGCCGTGCGGTTCGTTTTTGAGGTCGATGGCGATGAGCGTATCATCGTTCTTGTAGTAGTCTGCGAGCCAGTAGAGGGCGTCACACCAGTCGTCCGTGGAGAATCTGTCGGTGTACCAGAGGTTGACCTGATGTCCTGCGGAATCGGTTGCGGCGCTGTGAATGTCGATCATGATTTTGATGCCGCATTGTCTGCACCACTGCACGGCTTTGCTCCAGATGGTAAAGCTATCGAGAATCGTGCCGCCTGCCACGCCTTCCACGGTCAGTTCAGGGTTGCAGTATTGGTTGACTTTGGGTGTTGCGGGGTCTTTGCCGCCGTCCCGCCATTGCAGCAGGAGTTCAACGGACATCGGAATGCGCAGGAGGTTGAAGCCGTGGTCAGCAATCTGTTGCAGCATATCGTGCATATTCTGCGACCAGACACCGTCAAAGACCTGACTGCCGACATTATAGCCGAACCAGTTGCAGCCTGTCAGCCAGACTTCATTGCCATTCATGTCGAAGATTTTGTCGCCTTCAACGTGCAGCCAGTCATCCTGCGTGTTATAGGTGACACCGCTTTCTTCGTCATAAACGAGATTTGCGTCCGCAGCAGTTGTTGGCAGCACCGTAAAATTGACGGCAGAAGCCATCATCACAGCGCTTGTCACTGCGGCGGCACAGCGTTTGAATTTTTGCATTGCGTGCATAGAAATCTCCCCTTTTCATGTGCATATATGCAAAGCGGCAACCCTCTCAGCGCCGCTTTTGCAATCATTCATTAATATTCGTCAAAAATCTGTCTTTGTCCCTTCTTGGCAAAGACGAAAGCAAGAATAAAGAACACAATGCCCAGTACCACAGAAACACCACCGATGATGGTCATGATGACAAAGTTGTCGAACTTCATACCTGAAATCATGATGGCTTCTGCACCTTCTTCGAAGGTATCGTCAAAGATCTCACCGTATGCTTCACGGAAATAGCCTTCGATCTCAGAAGGAATCTTTTTGACTTTGCCTTGAATATCCATGGTAGTGCAGCCCTGTACGATATCCAGCGGGTCGCCGCTTTCTGCGTAGTCAGCGAGAGATTCGTAGTAATCGTAGGTTTCGTCCGTGATGCGGTCAAGCGTATTGTATTCAATTTTGCTTGCTGCTTCATAGAGAACGCACTTGTCGTTGTTCAGCATGATGATGTAATAGAGTTTGGAGCTTTCATCGGAAGTACGGACACCATAGTTGGTTTCGTACATTTCTGCACATGGTCCAAGCACAGTATCAATAGAACCTTTTACGACATCGCCGACTTGCAGTTCATTTTCGCCGACAGCTTCCAGTTCCATGACTTTGTCTGTCCAGACTTTAATGTAGGTTGGCAGGTCGAGGAGTGTGACAAATGCGGCAACAAGACAGATAATTCCCAGTGTACTGAAGACGCTGGCGAGCTTCTTTTTATTCATGTGGATGTCCTTTCTTTTAGTGGATCATGGAGGATACGCGCAAACGGTTGAGGGCGCGGCTGAGTTTGGCATCCGCACGCTTTGTTTCCGTTTGATTCTTAGCGTTTTCGCGCCGTTTGCGGGCATCTTCTTCAGAGCGTTTTGCCCAGTCTACGTCAATATCTTCTGCCCATTCGGCAGCATTGGCGAGAATGGCGGTCTGATTGTCCGAGACTTTCAGCATACCGCCTGAGAGTGCCGCAAGGCGCTCTGTGCCGTCCTCAAACAGCAGGCGGATCGGGCCTGCGGGGAGGCTGGCGGCGTATTTGACGTGTTTTGCGAGGATACCGACATCACCCTCCGTGGTACGGACAATGACACGCTGTACTTCACCGCAGAAGAATGTTTTTTCAGGGGTCAGGATGCGCAGGGTAAACACACTGCTCAATTTGCATCTCCCTCCAATGTTTTGGCTTTTTCGATGACATCATCAATCGTGCCCGCAAAGAGGAATGCCGATTCAGGCAGGTCGTCGTGCTGACCTTCGATGATTTCACGGAAGCCGCGGATGGTTTCTGAAATCGGGACAAATTTGCCTTCCATGCCTGTGAACTGTTCTGCGACGGAGAACGGCTGAGAGAGGAAACGCTGAATTTTACGCGCTCTGCTGACGGTCAGCTTATCTTCATCGGAGAGTTCGTCCATACCCATGATGGCAATGATGTCCTGCAATTCGGTGTAGCGCTGGAGAATGGTCTGTACCTGCCGTGCGACACGGTAATGTTCTTCGCCGACAATATCGGGGTCGAGGATGCGGGAGCTGGATTCCAGCGGGTCAACGGCAGGATAGATGCCGAGGGAAGCGATGGAACGGGAAAGAACGGTCGTTGCATCGAGGTGGGCGAAGGTGGTGGCAGGGGCGGGGTCGGTCAGGTCGTCCGCAGGGACGTAAACCGCCTGTACCGAAGTGATGGAGCCTTTGGAGGTAGAGGTGATGCGTTCCTGCAAAGCGCCCATTTCGGTAGCGAGGGTAGGCTGATAGCCGACGGCGGAAGGCATTCTGCCGAGGAGGGCGGAAACTTCCGAACCTGCCTGCGTGAAGCGGAAAATATTGTCAATGAACAGCAGAACGTCCTGATTTTCGTAATCACGGAAGTATTCTGCCATGGTCAGACCGGAAAGCGCGACACGCATTCTTGCTCCGGGCGGTTCGTTCATCTGTCCGTAGACCAGACAAGTTTTTTCGAGAACGCCGGATTCTTTCATTTCGTTGTAGAGGTCGTTGCCTTCACGGGTACGTTCACCGAGACCCGTAAAGACGGGAATGCCGCCGTGCTGATTGGCAACATTGTTGATGAGTTCCTGAATCAGAACGGTCTTGCCGACACCTGCACCGCCGAACAGACCGATCTTGCCGCCTTTGAGGTACGGTGCAATGAGGTCGATGACCTTGATACCGGTTTCGAGAATCTCGGTGGAAGCCATCTGTTCCTCATAAGAGGGGGCATCACGATGGATGGGGTGGCGTTCGGTGGTTTGCGGAGCGGGCTGTTCGTCAACGGGGTCGCCGAGGAGGTTGAAGACACGTCCGAGGGTTTCGCGGCCGACAGGAACACGAATCGGGCTGCCTGTATCAACGGCATCCGTGCCGCGTACCAAACCGTCCGTACTGCTCATAGCGATACAGCGCACGATGTCATCACCGATATGCTGTGCGACTTCCAGCACGAGCTTCTGACCGTTGTTGTCACATTCAATTGCGTTCAGCAACCGAGGCAGTTCCGATTTCTGAAATCGAACGTCAACGACTGCACCGATAATCTGGACGATTTTGCCGATGCCGCCGCGCTTGACTTCTTCGTTTGATTGCATAAGCGGATTACTCACTTTCGTAATAATAGGGAAATGCACAGGAAAGCGTTATGATACGTCAGGTTTGTGCGCTTGCACCGCCGACGATCTCGGTCAGTTCCTGCGTGATGGAAGCCTGACGCGCACGGTTGTAGCGCAGGGAAAGATCATCGATCATTTCCTGTGCATTGTCCGAGGCGTTTTCCATCGCCATACGCCGTGCCGCCTGTTCGGATGCGAAAGTATCTACGATGGTGCAGTAAAGCACGCCTGAAAGATACTGTGGGATCAGGCTGTCAAAAACGGCTTCGGGGCTGGGTTCGTATTCTGTCAGGCATTTGATGCCGGATGATGTTTCCAGATTCGGTACGGGAATAATTGCCATCTGCCGTGCTTCCTGTACCAGCGGGGAAACCATGTTGGTGAAGAAAATTTCGACCATGGAGAGATGTCCTTTTTCGAACAGATCGGTGATATGTTCCGCCATGCTCAATGTGGTGTAGGTCGTAACGGTTTCACCGATATTCTCGAAATGTCCAAGACTGCGGCAGTCCGATTTTGCATAATGCTCTGCGGCTTTTTTGCCGACGGTCATGAGGACGACTTCTCTGCCCTGTGCTTTGAGTTCCTGAATGCGGGCATCTGCCTTGCGGAACACGTTGAGGTTGAAGCCGCCTGCAAGTCCTCTGTCACCTGCCATGATGATGAGCAGTGCCGCGCCTGTTTCGCGCAGTTCCGTATAGACCGAACGGAAGCCGTTCGCTTCGGAGACAATTTCGCTCATGGTTTCATAGAGGAGATTGAAGAACGGGACGGCGAGTTCCGCGCGTTCCTTGGCTTTGCGGAGTTTCGAGGAAGCGACCAGTTCCATCGCCTTGGTGATCTGCATGGTGCTTTCGACACTCTTGATGCGCCGCTTGATGGCTTTCATATTGGAAGCAGCCATTTGTTACCTCCAATCAGACGAATGCTTTCACAAAGTCGGTAATCACCGAAGTGAGATGCGTTGCAGTTTCGGGCAGGAGCTTTCCTGTCTGCGTGATGGACGAAAGGATATCGCTGTGGCACTCATCGAGTTCGGTAAAGAATGCCTTTTCGAATTCGGAGATGCGTGTGACGGGTACATCGCGCAGGAGGTTGTTTGTGACGGCGTAGATGATGCAGACCTGATGCGCCGCGGTGAGCGGACTGCTTTTGCCCTGTTTGAGGACTTCCACGACACGTTCACCGAGGGCAAGACGCTCTTTGGTGTCTTTGTCGAGGTCAGAGCCGAACTGGGAGAACGCCTGCAATTCGCGGTACTGCGAATAGGTCAGTTTCAGTGAGCCGGAAACCTTTTTCATGGCAGGAATCTGTGCTGCGGAACCGACACGGGAAACCGAGATGCCGGGGTTGACGGCAGGACGCACGCCTGCATTGAACAAATCGGTTTCGAGGAAGATCTGACCATCGGTGATGGAGATGACGTTTGTCGGAATGTACGCAGAAACGTCACCTGCCTGTGTTTCGATGATGGGCAGAGCCGTCAGGGAGCCGCCGCCGTAGTTTTCGTTCAGGCAGCAGGCACGTTCCAGCAGACGGGAATGCAGATAGAATACGTCGCCGGGGAATGCCTCACGGCCTGGCGGACGCTTGAGGAGCAAAGAAAGGGTACGGTATGCGACGGCGTGCTTGGAGAGGTCGTCATACACACAGAGGACATCTTTGCCCTGCGAGAGGAAATATTCGCCCATCGTGCAGCCCGAATACGGTGCGATATATTGCAGCGGGGCGAGTTCGGATGCCGTTGCGGAAACGACAATGGTATAGCGCATGGCATCTGCTTTGGTGAGGGTTTCCACCACGTTTGCGACAGTCGAACGCTTCTGACCGATGGCGACATAAATGCAGATCACATTTTTGTCTTTCTGGTTCATGATGGTATCGAGCGCGATGGTGGTCTTGCCTGTCTGGCGGTCACCGATGATCAATTCACGCTGACCTCTGCCAATCGGAATCATGGAGTCGATTGCCTTGATGCCTGTTTGCAGTGGTTCGTGGACGGATTTTCTGGTGATGATGCCGGGGGCAATTTTTTCGATGGGCATGGTTTGCTTGGTGAGGATCGGGCCTTTGCCGTCGATCGGTTCACCGAGCGCATTGACGACTCTGCCGAGCAGTTCATCGCCAACAGGAACAGAAACGATCTTCTTCGTTCTGCGGACGGTCGAGCCTTCCTTGATGTCCTTGTCAGAACCGAGCAAAACTGCGCCGACAAAATCATGTTCAAGGTTCAGCGCCATGCCGGAGATGCCGCCGTCAAATTCGAGCAGTTCGCCCGACATACACTGTTCCAGACCATGCACATTGGCAATGCCGTCGCCGACGGTGATGACCGTACCGACATCGGCAAGACTCAGCTTTGCTTCATAGCTTTTGAGCTGTTCTTTGATAATGCCTGTGATTTCATCAGGACGTAAATTCATGTTACACCTTCTATTGCCTAAGATTGTATGGAAAGGGAAACGACTGCGGACAGCCGCAATGTTTTGGGACTGCCGCAGGAAAATTGCGTGTTACACCGAAAGGGTGCGCCGGAGGGTATCCAGACGGGAACGGAGCGAATTATCCAGCCGCGTGTCACCGTACTGCACGATCATGCCGCCGAGAATACTGCGGTCGATGTGCTTGGTGATGCGGATGGTTTTGCGGAGTTTCTGTTCGAGCGAACGGATCAGGCGCTCCTCCTGTTCGGGCTGGAGTGCGACTGCTGTCGTGACACTGACCAGCAGTGTTTCCTGATAATCGAGCATCAGCGCATCGAATGCATCGGCGATTTCCCCGATGTGCATAATGCGGCTGTGGTCGATGAGGAGGGCAAGCAGTCTTGGTGTCAGACCGTCTGTACCGAAGATCTTTTCGGCAATGCCAAGACGTTCCGTGACAGAGAGTGTCGGCAGGGAAAGCAGACGTGACAAATCGGGATGCAGGGAAAACAGCACCGCGCACTGCCGCAGATCGGAACGAGTTGCCTGAAGAATCTGGTCGCCCTGTTCCTTTGCGAGCGAAAACAGTGCATTTGCGTAAACAGAACCAATTTCACTGCTCATTTTGCATCACCAACCGAATCAATGAATTCGTCAATCAGGCGTGCATGGTCTTCGGGGCTGACTTCGCGTTCAACCACCTTTTCTGCGACCAGAACAGCGAGTTCAGAAACAGCACCGCGCAGTTCGCTTTCTGCACGGCGTTTTTCCTGAGAAAGTTCTTCGCGGCCGCGTGCGAGAATATTGGAAGCATCTTCCTTTGCGGCAGCAACGATCTCATCGGAGCGCTGCTGTGCCTTACGGGTAGCCTTGCGAATCATCTCCGCAGACTCCTCCTTGGCATTCGAAAGCTTTTCCTCATATTCAGAAAGGGTTGCTTCTGCTTTGATTTTCGCATCCTGTGCTTCCTGAATGCTCTGGTCAACTTCCTGCTGACGCTTTTCGAGGATCTCATTGACAGGCTTGAACAGGAAATGTTTCAGACCAAAGAACAGGATCAGCAGGTTCAGCCACGAAAACAAAATGGTGCCGATATCAAACGAGAGAAAGTCTAAGGTTTCAAAAGCAAGCATATTTTATCTTCGCCTTTCTGTATCCTGCACCGTATCAGGTGAACGGTTTCAGCAGCATCAGCAGAAGGGCAACAACGAAGCCGTAAATACCGGTCGTTTCTGCAATGGCACAGCCGACGAACATGGTTCTGGTGACAGCACCGGAAGCCTCCGGCTGTCTTGCGATGGCTTCAACGGATTTGCCGACGGCGTAGCCTTCACCGATGCCGGGGCCAAAACCGGAAATCATGGCAATACCTGCACCGATGGCAGAGCCTGCGTATACGATTGCTTCATTCAAGTCCATTTTAAAAAACCTCCGTAAAATTAAGAAAAATGAAATTTGGAAATGGGGTTACTCTCCGTCATCCGCAGCGTTGCTGATGTATACCATGGTGAGCATACAGAAGATAAACGCCTGAATGAAATCAGAGAACAAATCAAAATAGAGGGAAAGAACTGCGGGGATACCGACTGTCAGGATCGGGATATCCAGACCGATCGCATGGCTTGCGCCTGTCAGACCGTAATAGATCAGCGCCATGATGACACTGCCGCCTGCGATGTTTCCGAAATGACGGAACGAAAGCGCAATTGGCGTTGCAAATTCACTGACGATGTTCATGGGGAGCATGACAGGAATCGGTTGGAGCATTCCTTTGAGGTAGCCGCCGATGCCGCCCGAACGGATCTTCGTTGCGGTGATCAGAATGAACGAAATAAGCGCCCATGCGATCAGAACAGAATAATCCGATGTGACGGAGCGCAGACCGGTCAGGCTCAGCAGACTGCCGCAAATCAGGAAGGAAAACAGTGTGCCGATGTAAGGCGCATAACGGATCCACTGTTTGCCCATTGTACTGCAAACAAGGTCGTTGACGGCATTGACAGCCATTTCGGCGATGACCTGCCGCTTGGAGATGTTTTTGACCTTCATGTTGCGTGTCAGAAACCATGCTGAACCAAGCAAAATCGCCATGACGATCCATTCGAGCACCACAGTTTCGGTGAAGTTGATCGTGACAGGCCCGATGGAAAAGGAAGCAAGGATATTCGGGCCGGAAACGCTCAGACCTGATGAGCCGGAGAGAAATTCGGGAACAGTCATAATCTTGGGGATTTCACCTCCTTTGAGAAAATGTGCGCATTCGGAAGCGGAAACTGCCGCTGCCGAAATGGTTATTTATTTTTGCCCCGCACCGCCTGCGCGGTGTAGATCAGGCGCGGGAAAATCTGTGGGACAGCCACGCCGATGGGGGAAAAAACGGAAGGAAACAGCAGCGAAACGACAAACACTGCTGAAAAAACCGCCATGCGCAGAAGATAGTATGCCATATGGCGTTTGGTACTTGCCTGTCCGGTGCGTTTGGCGTCATAAGCCATGAGGTCGATGCTGTGTTTGAGGATGAACAGATTGACAAAAAGTGCAGCCGTGCCAAGCAGCAGTCCGAGTGCGAAATGGTAGTTCAGACCGAGAAACAGATTGCTGATGCACCATGCGGCGATGTCGAGAAAGCCGCAGCGGATGCCGAGCATTTTGAGTTCTGCAAGGAACGCTTCCTTGTCCATGAAATCACGCCGCCTTTTTTTCAATATTCCAGTCTATTATACCATATCTCGAAAATAAATGCAATAAGAATCTGCGAAAAAATCGGACAATTTTTGCGGAATTCGGCAAATCTGGGCGTGCGATCGGCGAATCTCAGAAAGCGGCAGGGTAATTTTGCACACAGCATCAAAAAACAGTCAGCAAAACCTGCAAATCGGTAGTTGACAGAACGGCGATTATCGTGTATAATAAATTGGATAGGCAATCCGACAAATACGAAAGGATAATACCGATGATTTTACTGGAAGATATCAAAAATCAGCTTGTGAATGCCCGCCCTGAAGTGAAAGAACTGGGTGAGGTACTTCAAATTGAGGGTGCGAAGGCAGAACTTTCCGACCTGCAAATTCAGGTCACATATGACGGCTTCTGGGATGATGTTGAGAAGTCGCAGAAGGTCATGGCAAAGATTCGCACGCTGGAGAACAAGGTCGAGAAGTTTGAGAAGCTGCGGGCTTTGATGGAAGACACCATCGGCATGATCGATATGTGCATGGAGGAGGGTGATGATTCCTCCAACGAAGATCTGGCGGCGGATGCGGAGCGATTCCGTGAGATGCTGGATGCAGAAAAGCTAAAAACGCTGTTGACGGGTGAATATGACAATTCGAATGCGATTCTGACGCTTCATGCAGGTGCAGGCGGTACGGAGGCGCAGGACTGGACGCAGATGCTGTATCGTATGTATAATAAGTATGCAGAGAGTCACGGCTTCAAGGTTGACCTGCTGGACTGGCTGGATGGTGATGAAGCGGGCGTGAAGTCGGCATCGTTTATGGTGCAGGGTGAGAATGCGTATGGATTCCTGAAATCGGAAGCGGGCGTGCATCGTCTGGTACGTGTATCGCCGTTTGACGCATCGGGACGCAGACACACGTCTTTTGCGGCGCTGGAAGTGATGCCGGAAATTTCGGATGATGTTGAAGTAGAGATTCGTCCGGAAGATTTGAAGATGGATGTATTCCGTTCATCGGGTGCCGGCGGACAGCACATTAACAAGACATCGTCTGCGGTACGTTTGACGCACATTCCGACGGGTATTGTGGTATCGTGTCAGACGCAGAGAAGCCAGTTCCAGAACAAGGATTATTGTATGAAGATGCTGCGTGCGAAGTTGGTAGAGATCAAGGAGCGCGAGCATTTGGAGAAGATTTCGGATATTAAGGGAACGCAGTTAAAGATCGAGTGGGGCAGTCAGATTCGTTCGTATGTATTCATGCCGTACACGTTGGTAAAGGATCATCGCACGGGATGTGAGAATGGCAATGTGCAGTCGGTGATGGATGGTGATTTGGATTCGTTCATCAATTCGTATTTGAAGGCGTTGTCACACGGTACGCTGGGAGAATGTGCGGCTGCTGTTGAGGATTAAGGCAACACCGCACAAAGCACGCCTTGCGGCTTGGCAGCACATCTGCTTGCATATTTTCCGCCATCTTGCACAGAAATTCTTTGCTGGGCGTCAGCCCGGCGGCATCTAAATTGTCCCCCAGAAAGTAGACAGTAAAGAGGAAACGCTTGCGTTTATGAATCATACCCCTTCTTATGTGTTTTTTGCTTTCGGGCTTTGAACAGCTTTTGATGGTCACGGGGCAGATTGCATTGACTGTATTGATATGGAATGCCGTGGCGCAGAAAAAGCGGGTGTATTACCCGCTTGCCATTGTGCTTCACGCATTGCTGAGCAGCGTGTATTTCTATGCCGCACAGCAGATGGACGGGAAGCGGCTGGCGACAGATGCGGTTTTGCTGGTCATCAGTATCGTTGTCATTGCAGTGGCACGATTGCTTCAGAAATCGGAAACAGGGATGCATACAGGCGTACCGCAAACCAATTGAATATTCGTAAAAAAATAGGGGAATGCTACCTTTGATTTCAAAAAAAGGAGCATTCCCTTATGCATTGTATGAATAAAGTAATGATTCTGCGTCATCCGCCTTCTGTCACAGCATGGGCAAGTACCGTCGGAAAAAAAGAAGGCGAAGGCCCTATGGGTTTCTGCTTCGATTCTGTGGAACAGGACAGTCATTTCGGAAAAGACACATGGGAACAGGCAGAAAGTGAAATGCAGCGCCGCACCATGGAACAGCTTTTGCTGCACGCAGACTGCGCACCCGATACACTGGACGCCATGTTTGCCGGCGATTTGGTCAATCAGTGTACCAGTTCCACATTTGGTCTGCGGCATCTGGACGTGCCGTATCTTGGTATTTACGGCGCTTGTTCTACCATGGCAGAGGGTTTGCTGCTTGCATCTCTCTGCATCGAAAGCGGACAAATGCAGAAAGCTGCCGTTCTGACTTCTTCGCATTTTTCCAGTGCTGAACGGCAGTTTCGCTTTCCGCTTTCATACGGCGCACAGCGTACACCCAATGCGCAGTGGACGTGTACCGCTTCGGGGGCAGTATTGCTGACAAGCCATGCGAAACCGCCGTATGTGCGTGGACTTTGCGCAGGCATCGTCCGCGACATGGGGGTGACCGATGCGAATAATATGGGCGCTGCCATGGCACCTGCCGCCGCCGATACCATCATCCGATATTTACAGGCAACCAATACCCGCCCTTCGGATTATGATGTCATTGTGACAGGTGATTTGGGCATGGTCGGCAGCGATTTGCTCTGCACACTGATGCGCGAAAACGGCTATGACATTTCGCAGCAGCATAAGGACTGCGGCGTGATGATGTTTGACAATTCCACACAGGATACCCATGCGGGCGGTTCGGGCTGTGGCTGTTCTGCAAGCATTCTCTGCGGCTATTTTTTGCCGAAACTGCAAACGGGAGAATATCGTCATCTGCTGTTTGCTGCAACAGGTGCGCTGCTTTCGCCGATGCTTTGTCAGCAGGGGGAGAGCATTCCGGGAATTTCACATCTTGTGCATTTTTCGTATAAGGACGGAGCGGAGGGAACGGTATCATGACGTATTTCTGGGCATTTGTGGTTGGCGGTCTGCTTTGTGCGGTGGGACAGCTATTGATAGACTACACAAAGCTGACGCCCGCCCGCATTCTGGTCGGTTATGTGGTCAGCGGTGTGATATTGGGGGCAGTCGGGCTGTATCCGATGCTTGTGGAGAAAGCGGGTGCAGGTGCATCCGTACCGCTTTCGGGGTTCGGAAATCTGTTGGCGAAGGGCATTCGGGAAGCGGTCGATCAGCAAGGCTTGCTTGGTGTGCTGACGGGCGGCTTGACTTCTGCGGCAGGCGGCATTACTGCGGCGATGCTGTTCGGATTGCTTGCAGCGGTTTGTTTCCCTGCGAAGGACAAATAAGGCAATACCATACAAAAAAATCCCCTCCTGTAATCCTGTCAGGAGGGGATTGATGCTTCGGGAAGAAAGCACCAAAAAGAGATTCGGTTGTGTATCAAACGGCGTACGCCGGATGTACGCGGGTTAAGAATAAGACAATGCGAAATAATCTTACTTGTATATTTTAACATATGATGGCTGTGATGTCAAGAAAATCGGCAAAACCTTGTAGGATTAGCTATTTTTGTGATAGAATGTAAACGTGTGATATATATTGCCGACAAAAGCATAGTGTAATTTGATACGAACCAGTAGACAGATTCCACAGGATATGATATAATACAAAGCATAATGTCTGTCACACGGCAGGCATGAGTTTGATTGAGAAGGATTTGAGCAGATGAAGAAAACGTATATTGCAATTTTGATGCTGTGTGCAGTTTGCTGCACCGGCTGCGGCAAAGAGGAATCTTCTGCGGAAACTGTTGTGCAGACGACTGCTGCTACAACGGAGGTGCAGACCACAGCCGCCACGGAAACAACTACCGCAACACAGACAACTGTTGATCTGGCAGCAATCGCAGAAGCAAATGCATTGCCTTTTCCGTTTGGTACATGGCGTTGTCTGGATAACGGCGGTATGATCTTCTATTTTGCCGAAGATTACAGCGGTTCTGCCCTTTCGATGGATACTGCGGCAGGCATCAGCTTTCAGGCTGATTATGATGCGGCAACCGGCAAAATTGATTTTCATAACAATGTGATGCTGGGCAACACCGCAGGACAGATTTTCTGGTCAGGAGAACCTGCATTCACCATAGTCTGGGAGGACGGCAACAGTAGTGTCATGGAATTTGTCGGCGAAGGACGTGTTGCCTTTTACAGCATGAACGAACTCTGTGATATGTCGCTGAATTATTTTGAGGCAGTGAATGGCTATCGTCCTGACAATGCAGAAGCGGCACGCGGCGATGACGGCTTTGTGGCAGTTTCGATGTACTATACACAGCCTGTGGAAGAACCGCCTGCGGAAATGGATCCCGAAACAGGCGAACCGATCGTGACAGAACCCGTTGAAACCGTACCGCAGGAACCGGAACTCTGTGACTGCTATCTGGTGTCACAGTTCGGCGCAGTCGGCACAAATTCCTATGGTGAAGATATTGATTTGAAAAATATCCCGTAATGCTGCAAAAACACCAATCATTTCCATCAATATTTCACGTTCTGCGGCATATTATACTATCACGGCAGCGAACGCAAAACGCATTGCATTCGGCGTGCGGGATTTCAAAGGCTGCCGCTGAAAAGGAGATACACTTTATGAAGGGTGAATTTACGCAGAAGGGCAAAGAAGCCCTTGAACGCTTTAAGATGGAATCCGCAAACGAAGTCGGTGTGACACTCAACAAGGGTTACAACGGCGATCTGACTTCCCGTCAGGCAGGTTCTATCGGTGGTCAGATGGTCAAGAAAATGATTGACGCATACAAGATGCAGTAATTTCGGCATCGGTGCGGGCGGCTTTGCTTTTTCAGCAGAGCCGCCCGCTGTGCATTCCTGCCGATTCGTCAGCCTTCGGCAGATTTTTTCTTGACGGATTTTCCTCCTTGTGCTATAATGGTAAAGCAATATTGAAACCATTTGGTGATACTTTGAAAGAGGTGCAATTATGATTCAGATTCAGCATTACAGAGGACATATCCGCAACTGGGAATCTCTCTGCGGCGCTTTGCAGATCAATAAAACGCTCAGCCGTGAGGAACGTGAAGCCGCTATTCTGACAAAAGGCTATGCCGCATGGGGCGCACAGCTTCCCGACCGCCTGTATGGAATGTTCGCATTTGCACTGTATGATACAGACAAAGATACGCTGTTTTGTGCGCGTGACCACTTTGGCACGAAGCCGTTCTATTATTATGTGACCGCAGACGGCAGATTGCTCTGCGGAACGATGATCCGTGATATTCTGGGGCAGGAGGGCTTTGTCAAGGAACTGAATCCTGATATGCTCCAGATCTACATGACGCTGACATATGTGGGCGGAGAGGATACCTTCTTCAAGGGTGTCAAGAAACTGATGCCGGGCTGTACATTGACATGGCAGGACGGCAAAATGGCGATTCGCCGCTACTGGAAGCCCGAATTCCATGCAGATGAAACAAAATCGCTGGATGACTGGGCAAATGAGATCCATGCAGTCGTGACGCAGATGATGGAAGAAGTCAAGACGGAGGACGAAACCGCTGAAAGCTTTTTGTCAGGCGGCGTTGATTCTTCGTATGTGCTGGCGATGTCCGATGCGCAGATGAGTGATTCCTGCGGTTATGATGATGAGCGCTTTGACGAATCCGGACTCGCAAAACAGACGGCTGACCTGCTGGGCAGAGGGAATTCCCGCTGCCGCATTACACCCGAACAGTATTTTGAGATCGTGCCGTATGTGATGTACAACATGGAACAGCCGCTTGGCGATGCGTCTGCGATCGCATTTGCGATTGCGTGCAGAGCAACGGCGGAGCACACGAAACTGTGTTATTCGGGAGAAGGCGCAGATGAATTCTTTGGCGGATACAATATGTACCGCAATGCAGAGCGCTATGGTGAAAACCTGAAAACATTTTATGTCGGCAACACCAACATCATGAAGGAAGAAGAAAAACAGCGCATCCTCAAGCATTACGATCCTGATGTACTGCCGATTCATCTGGTGGAGTCGATTTATGCAGAAACGGAAGGGTTAGACCCGCTTTCGAAGATGTCGGATGTGGACATTCAGATTTGGCTGGAGGGTGACATTTATCTGAATGTGGATAAAATGAGCACTGCGGCTGGACTGGAAATTCGGATGCCGCTGACAGACCGCCGTGTCTTTGACATTGCATCGCGGATGCCGTCACAGTTCAAGGTGAATGCGGAACAGAACAAGGTGGCATTCCGCACGGCTGCGGCAAAGGTGCTGCCGGAGGAAATTGCATTCCGCAAGAAGCTTGGGTTTGTCGTACCGATTCGCATCTGGCTGGCAGATGAGCAGTATAATGCAGATGTGCGCCGTTTGTTTGCAAGTGAAATCGCGGCAGAATTCTTCCATGTAGAGGAAATTCAGGCGATATTTGATGCATATGTCGGCGGAGATTCTGATTTGTGGCGCAAGGTTTGGACGATTTACACGTTCCTTGTGTGGTATGAGGAATACTTTGTGAAGCGTGCGTAAGTAAAAAAGCATATTCCATTCATTAAGGCAACACCGCACAAAGCACGCCTAACGGCTTGGTGGCACATCTACTTGCAGATTTTCCGCCATCTTGCACAGAAATTCTTTGCCGGGCGTCAGCCCAGCGGCATCATTTCTGTACAATCTGACGAAAAATCTGACTGGTC
>JAZUJW010000067.1:0-82375 GCA_045642925.1 Oscillospiraceae bacterium | reverse complement strand
GCAGTCAAATTTTTCGTCAGATTGTACAGAAATGACGCCGCTGGGCTGACGCCCAGCAAGGAATTTCTGTGCAAGATGGCGGAAAATTTGCAAGCAGATGTGCCGCCAAGCCGCAAGGCGTGCTTTGTGCGGTGTTGCCTTTATGCAATACCGCCAAGCCGTCAGGCGTACTTTGTGCGGTGTTGCCTTTATACAAGAACGGGATACTACAGAAAAAAGTGGTTTTGGGCTTGCAATTATCCCGAAAAAATGTTATACTAAAAAGAAACACATATTTCATCCCAGAAGGAGTGATTCTATGCCCGATTTCCGTGAGCAAACATACACCATAGACATGATCATCAACAAAATCCTAACAGACGACCGCCAATACGATATCAGCAAACTCATCACAGCTTACGAATATGCCGCAAAATGCCACGAAGGGCAGTTTCGTTCTTCCGGAGAACCATATATTGTCCATCCCGTTGCAGTCGCCTATACGCTGCTGGAACTCGGCATGGATACCGATACCCTCTGCGCTGCTTTGCTGCATGATGTCGTCGAAGACACCGCCGCTACGCTGGAAGATGTCAAGAAGCGTTTTGGCGTGGATGTAGCACTTCTGGTGGATGGCGTGACCAAACTCGCCAAAGTGCCGACCTTCTCCAAAGAACAGCAGCAGGCGGAAAACGTCATGAAAATTCTGCTTGCCATGTCGCAGGACATCCGCGTCATGATCATCAAGCTTTGCGACCGTCTGCATAATATGCGCACCTTGCAGTACCGCCCGCTTCACAAACAGCGCCGCACTGCACTCGAAACTATGAACATTTATGCACCGATCGCACATCGTCTGGGCATCCTGTCCGTACAGGAAGAACTGGAAGACCGCGCATTCTATTACCTCGACCGCTATGCATACAGCGAGATCGAAGCGCTGATGCAGCTTAAAAAAGACGAGCGCGAACAAATCATCAACACCATAAAATCACGCATCAATGAACGATTCAGTGCAGAAGACTTCGTTTCTCCGCCGAAAATCAGCGGCAGAGTCAAGAGCATTTACGGCATCTATAAAAAAATGTACATTGGCGGAAAAACCATTGATGAAATTTATGACCGCTATGCTGTGCGTGTCATTGTCAATTCCATCGGCGAATGCTACAATGTACTTGGCATGGTGCATGATATGTTCCGTCCGATTCCCAACCGTTTCAAGGATTACATCGCAAACCCCAAAGCCAACGGCTACCAATCCCTGCATACTTCCGTGCTGAGCAAAGAAGGCGTCACATTCGAAGTACAGATTCGCACATGGGAAATGCACGCAAATGCGGAATATGGCATTGCGGCACACTGGAAATACAAAGAAGGCATTCAGGGCAAGGACAAAATGGAACAGCGCCTTTCGTGGATTCGTCAGCTCATCGAAACACAGCAGGCAAGCGATGACCCTGAAGAACTGGTCAGTACCATTAAGTCAGATATTGCGCCGGAAGACATTGTTGTCATGACACCGCTGGGCGATACGGTCAGTCTGCCCGTGGGTTCAACCGTCATCGACTTCGCCTACCATATCCATACGGAAATCGGTCACAGAACCGTTGGCGCAAAAGTCGGCGGCAAGCTGGTACCGCTGGACTACCGCCTGAGTACAGGCGAGATCGTGGAGATCCAGACCAGCAAAGACCTGAACAAAGGCCCCAGCCGCGATTGGCTGGACATTGTCCGCACCAATGAAGCACGTTCGAAGATACGCACCTGGTTCAAGCGGGAATGCCGTGACGAAAACATCGTTACGGGCAAAAGCATCATCGAACACGAATGCAAGCGGCAGCATCTGAATATGACCTCGCAGCAAATCGAAGATGTGCTGAAAGAAGAAATGAAACAGCGCAGCTACGTGAGTCTGGAAGACCTCTATGCAGCCATCGGCTACGGCGGCATGAACATGGAGCGCCTGATGAATCATGTGCGGGAATACTACCGCAAGCGCATCGCACCGCTGGAAAAAACTGACACCCAAAAGGCAATGCCGCCCACGATGAGTTCCAATACCTGTGGCATTATTCTCGATGAGATAGACAATTTACAGGTGAAATTCGCACGCTGCTGCAGTCCGCTGCCGGGAGATGAAATTGTCGGATTTTATACACGCGGACATGGACTTTCGGTGCATACCAAGACCTGCAAAAACTACCTTGCGATCCAGCGCCAGAACAACGAAGAAGAATTGCAGCGATGGGTAGAAGTACGCTGGTCACAGGACAGCACACCGCAGGAAATTCAGGCAAGCATTGAGGTACTGGGACTTTCCCGCGTAGACTTGGTCTACGATTTATACGGCATCCTGAAAGATGCACGGATTCCTGTGCTGCATTCAGGTTCACGTACCCTGAAAAACAGCAATATTATTTTTGAAGCGACCGTGAAAGTCGCAACCGCAGAACAGCTCAAAAATCTGCTGGAAAAACTGCGGAAGGTACGGGATGTTGTTTCCGCAGACCGTGCCGCAAACTAAGCAGAAAGAGGAAAATCCTATGAATATCACAACGATTCCCGTTGGCGGACTGGAAGCAAACTGCCATATCGTATCAGATGCGGCAGGCAATGCCGTTCTGATTGATGCAGGTGCAGAAGGTGCGCGTCTGCTGGAATTTCTCAAGCAGAAGCAGCTTACTGCCAAAGCAATTCTGCTGACACACGCGCATTTTGACCATATGGGTGCAGCCGCAGAATTGCAGGAAGCACTGCATATTCCCGTATACGTGCATCGTCTGGATGAACCCATGCTGGTTTCGGCATCGAAAAGCCTTGCAGTCGGACTGGGTTACGGCAAGGAATTTCAGCCGCCGCAGGATATCCATACCTTTGAGGACGGCGAAACACTGCAATTCTCAGAAGAACTGACCTTTACCGTCATTCACACGCCCGGTCACACCCCGGGCGGCAGCTGCTTCCGTCATGAAGACGTGCTGTTTTCGGGTGATACACTGTTTCGTGACAGCATCGGCAGAGTGGACTTTCCGGGCGGCAATATCAAGGATATGCGGGCATCGCTCATGAAAATCGCCCGGCTTGAAGGCGACTGCGAAGTTTACTGCGGACACTTCATGAACACGTCACTCGCACATGAACGGCAGTGCAGTCACTACATGAATGCGGAGCGTTGAAATGATGGAAATACACGCATACGGACATCAGCGCACCTACGAGATGGAGGCTTTGCTCAAGCTCTTTTTCCCCGCACAGAAATTCACCTTTTCCACAGCAGCCGAAGCAGATGCAGCAAAGGAAGGCATCTCTGCGGTGCTGACACCGCTTGCGGATGGAATGCAGCTTCTTGAATGCCAGACCATTCTGCACGGCGAAATCCGCAAAAGCCACGCAGAAATGGCAGATACCGTACAGGGCAACGACCTTGACCGCGAAATCTCCGCCCTGCTGTACCCGCAGCTTTGCGAACTGACGGGAGAACGTCCCGCATGGGGAATGCTGACAGGGATTCGTCCTGTGAATTTGCTGCGGCGATTTACCGCAAGGGACGGCGGCATCCCACAGGCTATGGACACCTTCCGCAAAGTCTGGCACGTTACCGAAGAAAAAACACAGCTTGCCGCTGATATTCTGCGTGTTCAGCAGCCGATTTTTGACGGCACGCCGCAGGGCAAGACCATCAGCATCTACGTTTCGATCCCGTTTTGTCCGACCAGATGCCGCTATTGTTCATTCGTGAGCAATTCCGTTTCGCAGATGAAGCAGAAGCTTTTGCCGCAGTATCTTGAAAAACTGCACGGCGAAATGCAAATTGCCGCAGAGATGATCGCAGCGCAGGGCTTAAACATCGACACGGTATACATCGGCGGCGGCACACCGACCGTATTGGAAGCGCCCGACCTGCAAAACCTCCTGACATGGATCGACACACTGCTGCTGCACAATGCAGACGGCAGCCGCCGTATCCTGCGGGAATACACCGTGGAAGCAGGCAGACCGGATACCATTACCCGCGAAAAACTGCAAGTCCTGAAAGCATTTCAGGTCACCCGCATTTCTGTAAATCCGCAAAGCTTTCAGGACGCCGTGCTGGAAGCCGCAGGCAGACCGCATACCGCACAGGATGCCGTGGATGCTTATTTGCTGGCAAAAGAAATGGGCTTTGCGAATGTCAACATGGATTTCATCGCAGGACTCCCCTGTGATACCGCAGAAGGCTTCCGCGAAAGCATCGACAAAGCAATCGCCCTTGCCCCCGAAAGCATTACAGTACATTGCCTCTCACTGAAAAAAGCAGCAGATTTTTACGCTTCCCTGCCGATGCCCGATGCAGAAACCGTCAGTGAAATGGTCGCATATGCGCAGAATACACTGACTGCTGCGGGATACCGTCCCTATTATCTCTATCGTCAGAAAAACATGGCGGCAAACCTCGAAAATGTCGGCTATGCAAAAGCGGGATTTGAAAGCCCGTACAATGTCCTGATGATGGACGATTCGCAGACGATCATGGGAATCGGTTCCGGCGCATCTACGAAGATTATCGGCGGCGGACGCGGCATCTCACGCATCACGGAATGTAAATATCCGTATGAATATCTACAGCGATATGATGAATTGATGCAAAAAAAACGAGAACTGATTTTTTGATGTAATTACGAAAATTTCGATTCGTTTCATTTCGTAACTTTTTATTCATCAAAATGATGAAATGTTTTCATCATCTGCACACATTTCCCACTTGCATTTTTGTGAAACATCAAGTATAATGATATCAATATAACGAATGCGCCGCGGCTGCACACACGGTGCGCTACGTTTTTTGCCGTGCAGGGCAGATAGGAAACAGCTATGAATGACAACATAAACGAGAAAACACAGGCACACACCACGCCCATTCTGCCAATGATCGCACTCCGCGGCATCGTTGGTTTCCCGCATATGATCCTTCATTTCGATATCGCCCGTGAAATGTCTGAAAAGGCACTGGACGCCGCAATGAACAGCGACCACCGCCTGTTCCTTGTCGCACAGCGCGATATGATGGACGAAAATCCGGGTGAACAGGACTTGTATTCTGTCGGCGTGATCGCCGAGATTCGGCAAGTGCTCCATACCGAAGACTGTAGCCGCGTACTGGTCGAATGCATCTGCCGCGCCCGCTTGCTGAAAGCACAGGTCATGGAAGGCTACTGGCAGGCACAGTACCGCAAACTGCTGGAATATTCGCGTGCAAAAACAGAACCCGTGGAGATGGAAGCACTCGTGCGTTCGCTTCGTGAGGGCTTTTCGCATTATGTGGACTATCTGGAAAAAGTGCCGAAAGAACTGGTGCAGGCGGTCACGACCGAAGAAGACCCCCGCAAACTCTTTGAACAGATCGCATTCAATGTGCGCTTTTCGTATACCGATAAGCAGATGATGCTGGAAGAAAGCAATCTGTTCCTGCGCCTGACCATGCTTTATGCCGTGCTGGTGCGCGAAACAGAAGTGCTTTCTATCGAAACAGACTTGCAGAATAAGGTGCAGGAGCGTCTGGACAAGGGACAGCGCGAATACTTCCTGCGTGAACAGATGAAAGTCATCACCGAAGAACTGGGCGAGGAAGACGGCGAAGCCGAAGTGGAACGCTACTGCGTCCGCCTTTCGGCACTGGAACTGCCCGAAGAAGACATCGAGAAGCTGGTGCGCGAAGCACAGCGGCTTCTGAAAATGCCTTCGTCTTCGCAGGAAGCATATGTCATCCGCAATTATCTGGACACGGTTCTGGATTTGCCGTGGAACAATAAAACCAAGGAAAAGCTGGATATTCTCAAGGCAGAAGCCCTGCTGGACAAGGAACATTACGGCTTGAAGCGCGTCAAGGAACGTGTATTGGAAAGCATGAGCGTTCATGCACTGAACCCTGAAGTCAAAGGACAGATCATCTGTCTGGTCGGCCCTCCCGGTGTCGGCAAAACCTCTATCGGCAAGTCCATCGCAAAAGCACTGGGCAGAAATTATGTCCGTGTATCGCTGGGCGGCGTGAAAGACGAAGCGGATATCCGCGGTCACCGCAAGACCTATGTCGGCGCAATGCCCGGACGCATTATGGAAGCCATGCGGCAGGCAGGTTCGAAGAATCCAATGATTCTGCTGGATGAAATCGACAAGATGGGCAACGACTACAAGGGCGACCCCGCTTCCGCGATGCTGGAAGTGCTGGACAGCGAACAGAATCACGCATTCCGTGACCATTTTCTGGAAGTCCCGTTCGATTTGAGCGAAGTCATGTTCGTAACGACTGCCAACACGACCGAAACCATTCCCGCACCGCTGCTTGACCGTATGGAAGTCATCGAACTGACCTCCTATACCCGCGAGGAAAAATTCCACATTGCGAAAGAACATCTGCTGAAAAAGCAAATCAAGGCAAATGGTCTGCGTCCCACACAGATTCGTCTGACGGACGAAGCCATCTACGATTTGATTGATTATTATACAAAAGAGGCAGGCGTCCGTACACTGGAACGTATGCTTGGTTCGCTTTGCAGAAAATGCGCTAAAACCATCGTCACAAAAGTGGCAAAGAAGGTGCAGTACACACCGGAAGTGCTGGAAAGCGTCCTTGGCCCGCATAAATATATGCCCGATTTTCAGGCAACGGAGGACAGCGTCGGTCTGGTCAACGGTCTGGCATGGACGAGTGCCGGCGGTGTCCTGATGCCGCTGGAAGTGCTGACGATGGACGGCAAGTGCGAAGTCAAGGTGGCAGGTTCTCTCGGCGATGTCATGAAGGAAAGCGCACAGCTTGCCGTGTCGTATGCACGCAGCAGAGCAAAGCAGTATGATATCAACCCTGAATTGTTCAAGACGAAGGATGTTCATATCCACGCACCGGAAGGCGCAGTCCCGAAGGACGGGCCAAGTGCGGGCGTGACCATGGCAACGGCATTGATTTCCGCATTTTCGGGCATTCCTGTCCGTTCGGATGTTGCAATGACGGGTGAAATTACGCTGCACGGCAAAGTTCTGCCGATCGGCGGACTCGTGGAAAAGACGATGGCAGCCTATAAGGCAGGCATGAAAATCGTTCTGATTCCGAAAGCGAACGTGCCTGATCTGGCAGAAGTTGACCCTGTTGTACGGGAAGCAATGGAATTTATTCCGTGTGAAACGCTGGAAACCGTACTGGAAACGACATTGATGCCGCCGCATTATGAAATGGTGCTGGAACCGCTGACGCAGGATGAAGCACAAAAGCTGACGCTGCCATCGCTGCCGAGTTCGTGGGAAGACACGCAGCCGATGCCGAAAACCTGACACAAACGGAGTGTGAAACGTGAATTGGAATAAAGCAGAATTTGAAGCAGCATATGGCACGGCAAAGCAGCTTCCGCCATGCAAAAGACCTGAAATTGCATTCGCGGGGCGTTCAAATGTCGGCAAGTCCACGCTGATCAATAAACTGTTCAACCGCAAAAATCTGGCGCGTGTGAGTGCGGTGCCGGGGAAAACTGCGACCATTAACTTTTATCGGTGTGAAGATGTGACATTTGTAGATTTGCCGGGATATGGCTATGCAAAAACGGCAAAAACGGAGCGTCATCGGTGGGGCGATCTCATCAACGGATATTTGCAGGCAGAACGTGATGTGCGTGCGGTGTTTCAGTTGATCGATATGCGTCATCCGCCGACGAAAGACGATTTGCAGATGATCGATTTTCTGATGGATACGGAGATGCCGTTTGTGCTGGTGCTGACAAAGGCAGACAAACTGAACAAGACGGAACGTGAGAAACGGCTGGCGGCATTGCCGACAGAAATTCCGCAATTTGAAGACATGACGGTGATCGTATTCTCGTCGATGACAGGTGAAGGTGCAGAAGAACTGCGCAATCTTGCGGATGAGATCACGGTTGCCGTAGAAGAAGAATGATTTTCTAAGGCTGCATTTCTGCACGCGAAGTGAAATATCAAAAAGAAAGGCAAGAGAAACGCTGTTACACGTTTCTCTTGCCTTTTGCATTCTCTCAATATAAATACAACTGCATCAGTATGTCACGAATCTCCTGCGGCATGGATTCACCGCCGATCAACTGCGTATCGGGCAAATAATCATCCATCGAGAGTTTAGACGTATTGCTGACATACTGCCGCTGCCAGATGCATATTTCTCCGGTTTCCTGATTTTCCAGCACATACTGTTGTGTTGAGATCCATGCACCTTTTTCGTCATCATAATGGTCTGTAAATATCATCGAATCCTTGAAATACCACCCGTTCAGAAATACCGTGAAAATTTCTTTTCTCAAGTCTGCAACAGCCTCGTCATCTCCATTCGTTGCATGAAACAGCGTGACAGGGACATTTATGAGATTCGCCGGCAGCTCACCATTTCTATATAATTCCGAATAGTTTTCAAATTCTTCCGCGGTCGGCAAACGTTTTGTGCCGTTGTTCAGTTGTGTATACTGCTTCTGAATGAAAGTACGTTCCAACTGCGCCGAAATATTACAATTCTTGATCATTGCACTCAACGGACGATGTTCTTTCGTTTTTGCTTCCAATTCCGTAATGAGGAATGATCCCATTTCCTGTGACACGATATCCATAGTATACAGTGCATTTTCTGCTTGGCATTCGCCGTCCGACTTCGGATAGAACGATGCACTAATATACCATGTCGGACTACCGGTAGACAGACTGTCATATTCCCACACAAGATGATATGCAAGATTTCCGACATATTCCGCAAAATAGATATCCCAGTTCTTCTTCATTTCCTTTTTCAGGAAAATCCGATAAGCATCGCGGTAATCATTGGCTGCTTCCATGGCTTCTCTCACAGAATCCGTTCTGTTGAAATAAAATGTCATGTATTCTTCTTCAGAAATCGGCAGGGATTCTACCAGAGGCTCTACATTGCCCTTGCAGAATTCCGAACAGATGTATTCGCATTTGAACAGATTATAATGCCCCTGAAATCCCAGCCACCAGCCTGTCAGATCGCCAATGACCAGAAAAGCAACCACACCAATGACCAGAAGCAGGGCAATTACCAGCAGAACGATTTTCAGCTTGCTGTGCTTCAGTTTCTTTTCGACCTTTTCCAGCGGCTTGACCTCTGCGGCATTCTCTGATTGCTGTGCTTTTTTATCATCCGCAAGCTGCTTGTCCAGTTCGGCACGGTAACGCGCAAGGGCTTCTTTGCATTCTTCGCATTCCTGCAAATGCGCTTCTATTTCCGCAGAAGTATCCGCAGAACACATTCCTTCTGCATACAGCGGCAGTAAATCTGCCATCAATGTACAATTTTTCTTCATGCGAATCGCTCCTCTCATAAATCACTCGTTTTTTCGAGCTTTTTCAGAACCATTTCTTTGGCGCGGAGATAAGTCACGCGCCCCCAGACTTCGGATTTTTCAAACATCATTCCGATTTCCTTGAATGGAAGTTCCGCATAGACACGCAGGAGAAACACCTCCTTATAGGGTTCAGAAAGGGTATGAACCAGCAGACGGATATGCCTTGCCAAGTCAGCATCGCAGAGCAAGTCTTCGAGAGAGCGTTCCTGTGCGGGAATGACATCGTCTTCGGGGAGGGGTTCTGCGCCGTGTCTGGACTGATACTTCAGATGGTCGTAGTACAGATTCTTGGCAATCTGACAGAGCCATGTTGTTAATTTGCAGGAGCCGTCAAAGCGTTCAACGGATTCCATTGCGCGAACGAAGGTATCCTGCGTGAGTTCTTTGGAAAGTTCCTCATCGCGGGAAAGGCGCAGAAGGAAGCGGTAGACGGTTTTGCCGTGTTCTGCATATATTTCAGAAATATTCATTTGGTGTTCCATGCGGTTCACCTCCTTTCACTACATATAACGACGGCAGAAACGATTCGTTACAAGAAACTGAAAAATTTTTCTTATGGCAATACCGCACAGAGCCGGTGGCATAGGATGCGTATGGTCAAACGAGTTTGACCAGTCAGATTTTTCGTCAGATTGTACAGAAATGATGCCGCTGGGCTGACGCCCGGCAAAGAATTTCTGTGCAAGATGGCGGAAAATATGCAAGCAGATGTGCCGCCAAGCTGTCAGGCGTGCTTTGTGCGGTGTTGCCTTATATTGATTATAGCATAAAAAAAGGGAGGAGCGCAATGAGAGATTCACAATGAAGCGGTTCTTTTCCGAAGGGAACACCGCACCAAATCATAAAAAAATGCGGGGGCTTTTTCCAAAGCCCCCGCAATCCTTTTGTGCATCGCTGCTATGTGTTACGGTGCAAGCTGCTGCACAGTAATCAGCTTCGCAATGTACTCAATAATTTTTGTGATGTCCGCAGTGCTCAGCGTGTCGCTGCCCGTCACTGCCGCATTCTCTAAGCCCTTCTCGGTAATCGTGACCTTTTCTTCCGAAACATAACGGCTCAGCAAAATTACATCCGAAATGTTGACATCACCATCACAGTCCACATCGCCCCAGTTTGCCTGCTTCACATTTCCAACAGTCGTTGTGGTCGTCGTCTTGACTGTCGCTGCCGTGGTCGTGGTGGTCACCTTCGGCTGTGTGTTCTTTCCATCACTCAGCTCACCGCAGATAATACCGCAGCCAACCGTGGACATATACAGCTTGCCAAACGTGTTCATATCACCGACAATGAAATTACCATTGCCCGTGCCGCCGTACAAATGCTCTGTGTTGATGCATACCCATGTCTTGCCGCCGTCTGTCGAACGGTAAATACCATCCGCATCATCTTCTGCCGGCTTGCCGTAAATATACAGTGTATTCACACCGCCTGCCTTTTCCGGCGCACCATAGCCAACCGTCTTTGCATAGAATACATCGGCTTTTTCCATCTTTTCGCCGCTGCCCGTGATGATGTACAGACCGTTCCAGCCCGTTGCCCATGCAATCGTATCCTTTGTCAGATATGCAGGGTCACCTGTATGGTCGCACATATCATACTTCACAGTCTGCGTTTGCTTGAACGATTTGCCATAGTCGGTGCTGATGTAGAAACCATAATGGCATTCTTCCAGTGTCGGCTCTTTCTTGTTCGGGTCAGAACTCCAGTATTCATTATACTGAATCGCAGAAGCATAAACCACTGCGGGATTGCTCGGGTCTACCAGTGCATACGATGTTTTCGTGCCGCTGATACCCGTGGATTCGCTCCATGTGCCGCCGAAATCATCGGTATAGGAAAGGACACCGCCGCTGCTGCTGGATTCGAAAATACGATATTTGCCTTTAGCTGTTTCGGTAATGGCAATTTTGCCGCCCTGATGCTTGAAGGTCATTTCTTTCCATGTCTTTCCTGCATCCAGACTGTAATAGCCCTTCGCACTGTCATTGGCTACACGCGCCATCACTTTGGTATCGGACGGACAGTATGCAATCGCGGAAGTAGAACCCATATTCGGCTTGTACTGTTCAGGAATCGCATCAATATCAGTATGGATAAATCCGTCATAGTCACCGATTGCAGAATATGCCGCACCGCTGGGGACACTGACCATGTCGAGTGCCACGACTTCTTCAACACCTGTCGGACAGAAGTAGTATTCCAATCCCTTTTCGTCCCATGCATTATCGCAGGCAAACACGCCGTTACCGGAGGTCATCACAATACGGTCATGGTCACGCGGGTCAATCAGAATGCCGCTGCCCCAGTGAATCGCCTTGCCGTATACCCACTCATAGCCGCCCGTCTGCAGCGGGTCTGCTACGAAATACTGGTTGTCGGTATACCGTCCGACCTGCTGACCGGGCGTGATATCCTGCCATGTTGCACCGCCGTCCTCCGAACGGAAGAAGTGGTCGCCCCATGCAATGCTGTCATCTGTCCATTCGGTTGTCCACCACTGGTCAGACCATACACCGCAGGTTCTTGCGAACAGCTTGTCGGGATTTTCAGGGTCTGCGGTAATCATGCCAATGGCGTTGCCGCTGGGCGAAATGTCGGTGACTTTGCCGCTTGCGATATTGTACTTATACGCACCGCCTGCCGTGCCGCCGAATGCAAGTGCCGCAATATAGGTGATAAAGAGGTTGCCGTTGCCGTCATCGGAAATCGTGACAGGGTAGTTGGCAGTCGGCAGATCTTTCGAAAGGACAGAGAATTTGTCGTCCTTGACGCTTGCCACATGGACATTTGCCGCGCCGTTGATGGATGAACCGACATAGACCTTGCCGTCCACAATCTTAATAGTAGCGACACCGTTCTGCTGCGGATAGGACTGTTCCGTGCCGTTGGTACAAGCTCTGACTTCATGGTCTGTCCAGAACGGCCACAGAATCTTGTACTCGTAGAAACCAAGGTCATCGTATCCCTTGACAGGATTCCATGTTTTGCCGCCGTCCGTAGACTTGATGAGGCACGAAGCACCCGCCGTGACATCGCCGCCTGCATAGATGATATCCGGATTATCAGGGTCAATGGCGATCGGTTCACTGCATTCTCTGCCGTCGCCGTTGCCGTGCACCTGAATCAAATCGGTAACATCGGTCTCCGTGAACGTCTTGCCGCCGTCCGTGGTCTTGAAAATGACCGTGCGTGCATCGGAGAAATATGCACAGCCGCAAAGGAAATAAGCGATGTTGTCGTCTGTCGGGTCAATGGCAATGCCGCTGACGCTCAAAAGACCGCGGTCGTTGTCATTGAGAAAGCCGAGAAGCTGTTCCCACTCTTTTGTGTCGTAATTGTAACGATACGCGCCGCCAACGTCTGTGCGGAGATACATTTCCTTTTTTCCCGTGACAATACCGGAAACGAAACCACCGCCGCCAATACGAATCGGGTCCCACACCATCGTATCAGCAATGCTTTTCGAGGCAGCCTCCGCAGAGAACTGCGGCATCTGGAATACGGCAGCCGCAGAAAGCAGTGCAGCAGCCGTCAGAACGGAAAGAATACGCTTGGAATTCGTTGCGTTCATCTGAAAATCCCCCTTATTCAAAATCGGAAAATTAGAACAATTTGCAAAAATTGGCTTATCTTGCAATTATGCAATATTATTATAACACATCATCGCATGAATTGCAATAGCTAATTCTGAATTTTCTGCGAATTTTGTACAAGTTGTGCAGGGCGGGAAAACACAAAGCAGCTTTACGGGATTTTTTTATGTGGAATGGAAATTTTTTTCGAAAAACACTTGCATTTCAAATCGGAATGTGCTATAATGTTACCGCATTTGAATGTCCGCCGACTCCTATCGGCGCGGTCAAGGTGCAATTGTTTCCTATTTTATAGGGAACAACATTCTGACAAGGGATGGTCCGCTGGTGTGACCGCACGCTCACGCGGTCGTTGATACACGTATGAACATCCGTAAATATCAAGGAGGAAATTCCCATGAACGCACTTGAGCAAATCAGCAAGTCCAGCCTGAAAGAGAACGCTCCCGAGATCTCCGTTGGTGATACCGTAAAGGTTTACGTTCGCATTCAGGAAGGCGACAAGAGCCGTATCCAGGTCTTCGAAGGCACTGTTATCGCTAAGAAGCACGGCGGCATCAGCGAAACCTTTACCGTCCGCAGAGTCGCACACGGCTGCGGCATCGAGCGTGTTTTCCCCGTTCACTCCCCTGCTGTTGACAAGGTTGAGATCGTCCGCAAGGGTGTTGTCCGCAGAGCAAAGCTCTACTATCTGCGTGACAGAGTCGGTAAGGCTGCAAGAGTCAAGGGTCAGGTTCGCTGACACCAAACAGGCGAGAATGGGGACCGAATGCGAGTCCCCTTTTTGCTTATTCTGAGATAGTTCCCCCCGTAAACGGGTGAGAGGAGTGTTCTGCATGGCAGAAATAGATAAAACCGAAGAATCCCTGAATTTAAAGGCGCTGATCGGCGATATCATGGACATCGTGGAAGCGGTTGTCCTTTCCATTTTCATCATTGTGATGGCATTCGCCTACCTGCTGCGTCCTGTGATCGTAGACGGTTCTTCCATGCTGCCCACTCTATACAACGAAGACCGCCTGATCATGTGGTCATTCGGCTATGAACCGAAAACAGGCGACATTATTATTGTCGATGACGCAGAAAGCGGTCACTTTACAGACGAAACGGAAACGGAAGTCGTTCGCAGCGAGGGCTTGCAGATGACGATTGTCAAGCGCTGCATCGCAGTCGGCGGTCAGACCGTGAACATTGACGCATCAACAGGCGCTGTCAGCGTGGACGGCGTGGTACTGGATGAACCGTACATCTCCGCACCGACAATGGACAGCGGCGACGAATTCATGTTCCCCATCACCATCCCCGAAGGCTATATCTTTGCAATGGGTGACAATCGTCCGGGCAGTACCGACAGTCGTTTTTCGTTTGTGGCACTGATCCCCGAAGAACAGGTACTCGGTCACGCCATCCTGCGGCTGTCCCGCAATGCGGAAAACTGCACCAAATGGACAGACCAATTCGCCATTTTATGGAATAAATGATCCTATTTTGTTTTCTCGAAAGGAGTGTACTCCATGGCAGTTGCCGAAAAAGATGAAGCGCAGACCGAAGAAGAATCTTTTCAGTTCAAGCGTTTTCTTGGTGATCTGATGGACATTGCGGAATCTATTTTCGCATCCATTTTTGTCATTACCATGATGTTCGCCTATTTGCTGCGTCCTGTAACAGTAGACGGTTCATCCATGTTCCCGACACTTTATGATAAAGACCGCCTGATCATGTGGTCACTCGGCTATGAACCGACTCCGGGCGATATCATCATTATTGATGATGCCGAAAGCGGTCATTTTACGGATGCATCACAAACGGAAGTCGTGCGCAGTGAAGGACTGGATATGCGTCTGGTCAAGCGCTGCATCGCAGTCAGCGGACAGACCGTCAATATCAATTTCGAAACAGGCGAAGTCACGCGGGACGGCGAAGTACTGGATGAACCCTACATTTCCGCTGCAACTACCCGCAATGACATGGCATTCCAATATCCGATGACGGTTCCGGAAGGCTATATTTTCGTCATGGGTGATAACCGCCCTGCAAGTACCGACAGCCGCAACCCCAGTGTTGCACTGGTACCGGAAGAACAAGTCATCGGTCGTGCTGTCTGGAGATTTTTCCGCGATGAAGAAGAATGCCAGTCATGGACAGACCGGTTTGCCATTCTGCTGAACAAATAATTGCAGTAACGAACGCATAGGAGGTGTTTGTTGTGGACAACCCTGAAAAAAAGACGTTGGCAAAAAACAGTGAACCCTCTCAAACCACATCGGACGCAAAAGCCACAGAGAAAACAGTTGTCCCCGCAGAAACACCGTCAACAGCCAAGACGGAGAATGTGGAAAAAAAGCCTGAAACCGCAGATGCGCCATCCACAACAAAGACGGAGAATGTAGAAAAAGCACCTGAAAATGCAGATGCGCCGTCAACAAACAAGACGGAGAATGTGGAAAAAAAGCCTGAAACCGCAGATACGTCATCCACAACAAAGACGGAGAATGTGGAAAAAGCGCCTGAAAATGCAGATGCGCCGTCCACACTGTCTATGGAACTGCCTTCTTCACCCAATGAGGATGTATTCTGGCTTCGCAAATTCATCAGCGATTTCATGGACATCCTGGAAACGGTTCTGGTGTCCGTGTTTGTGGTCATTCTGACCTTTACCTACGTTCTGTGCATCGCAGAAGTAGACGGTGATTCCATGCTCCCGACACTTATGACCGAAGAACGTCTGCTGGTCAACCGCCTTGACCACCACTACGAAACAGGCGATGTCCTGATTCTCAACAGCATCCACTCTGCCACATTCGATGCAGAGGGCAATGTGACGACCGGAGAAGGCATCGGCAAGGAAATCGTCAAGCGGCTCATTGCTCAAAGCGGTCAGGAAGTCAATATTGACTTCGCCGCAGGCATCGTCTATGTGGACGGTGAAGCACTGGAAGAGCCATACACCAGCACCCTCACCAACCGCGATGAGGGCGCATTTACATATCCGCTGATCGTCCCCGACGGCTATGTGTTTGTGCTTGGGGACAATCGCAGCATCTCAAAAGACAGCCGCCATCCCGATGTGGGATTCATTGCGGTTGATGATATTGTCGGTTCGGTGCTTCTGCGGATTGCTCCGTTCACGGTTTTCTGAAATCCGCGGAGAAACGGAATTTTGAATATATGGAAGATATGAAGGATATTCAATGGTTTCCGGGACATATGGCGAAAACCCGCCGCATGATTCAAAAGAGTCTGCCGCTGGTCGATGCCGTTGCGGAACTGTTGGACGCAAGACTGCCGCTTAGCAGCCGAAACCCCGAATTTGACCGTCTGACGCGCCGAAAGCCGCGTCTGGTCATTCTCAATAAAGCCGACATGGCAGACCCCACGCTCACGCAGAAATGGATCGCCTATTACCAGAAGCGCGGCTATGCCGTCATCACCGCCGATTCCAAATCCGGCAAGGGCGTCAAGGGCTTTGCCCCCGCGCTCCGCACGCTCCTCGCCCCGCAGCTCGCACAGTACGCCGCCAAGGGCATGAAGGGCAGACCGATTCGCGTGATGATTCTCGGTATTCCGAATGTCGGAAAATCGTCTTTAATAAACCGTCTGGCAGGCGGAAAGCCCGCCAAAACAGAGGACAGAGCCGGTGTCACCCGCATCCAGCAATGGATCAAAGTGGACAGCGGCGTGGAATTGCTCGATACGCCCGGTGTACTCTGGCCGAAACTCGATGACCAGAACGTCGCGTGCAGACTGGCATTCACGGGCGCTATCCGTGACGACATCCTCGACAAGGAAGCACTCGCCGCCAAGCTGCTGACCGTTCTGCACCAGAAATACCCCAAAGCACTCGAAGAACGTTACAAAATCCCGACCGACATCAATGCGCCGGGACATATTTTGCTGGAAATGCTGGCGAAAAACCGTGGTATGCTGCTTTCGGGCGGCATTCCCAATACCGAACGTGCCGCCATTGCCGTCATTGACGAATTCCGCGGCGTAAAGCTTGGGCGCATCACGCTCGAAGAACCGCCTGCCATTCCCGTGAAAAAGCCCGCGCCTGCACCGAAAGCAGAGGAGTAAGCTATGGCACGCGAACCGAAAATCCATACAGCGCTGTTCGAATTTGATACGGAAGTCCGCAGCCATTTTTCCGTTATCTGCGGCGTGGACGAAGCAGGCAGAGGCCCGCTGGCAGGCGATGTATATGCCGCCGCCGTCATCCTGCCGCCCGATGTACAGATTCCGTGGCTCAACGACAGCAAAAAACTCTCGGAAGCCCGCCGTGAGGAACTGGCGCCCATCATCAAGGCAAAGGCACTCGCATGGTGCGTTGCTTCCGCGACCGTTGCCGAAATCGAGAAAATCAACATTTTACAGGCATCGTTGCTTGCCATGCAGCGTGCCGTGGACGGCTTGCAGACAAAGCCGGACTTTGCGCTGGTGGACGGCAATCGCCCGCCGACACTTTCCGTCCCGCTGGAAACCGTCATTCATGGTGATGCCGTTTCCGCAAGCATTGCAGCCGCATCCGTACTCGCCAAAACCGCCAGAGATGCGTCCCTGCGTGAACTTGACACGCTGTACCCGCAGTACGGCTTCGCACAGCACAAGGGCTACGGCACCAAGGCACATTATGAAGCCATCGCGCAGTACGGAATGTGTCCCGCACACAGACCGTCTTTCCTGAAAAAATTCTATGGCACAGACAAATAAGCGCAGCATCGGGCAGCTCGGCGAAGATGCCGTATGCGCGTATTTGCAGCAAAAAGGCGCAGAGATTCTCTGCCGTAACTTCACCATCCGCGGCGGAGAACTGGACATTATTGCGGCACTTGGCGAATATCTCTTGTTTGTGGAGGTCAAGACGCGCAGACCGAACGCACTGCTTTCGGGCGCTGCTGCCGTGACGACCCGCAAGCAGACATTGCTGATTCGCACCGCAGAAGCGTATCTGCTGCAAAATCCGAGTGATTTGCAGCCGCGTTTTGACGTTGCCGAAGTCGAGTACAGCGGCAGCACCGTGCGGCACATCACCTATCTTGAAAATGCATTTTATGCATGAAAATTCGTTTATATTATCGGAATGCAGATTCCGTTTGGAGGATTCAACATGATTTATCACAGCACACGAAACAAAAACCTTTCCGTTTCCAGCGCGGAAGCGATCGCACAGGGCATTGCCGCTGATGGCGGTTTATTCGTTCCTGCGTCGATTCCTGAGCTTTCCGCAGCGGATTTCGATTCGCTGAAAAATCTCCCTTATGCAGAACGTGCTGCACGCATCTTTGCGCTGTACCTCACCGACTTCACGCCGGAAGAACTCCGTGACTGCACCAAAAAAGCATACGAAAGCGGCAATTTCGAAACGCCGAACGTGCAGGAGATCACCACGCTTGCAGACGGCACGATGCTGCTGGAACTGTGGCACGGCCCGACCTGCGCATTCAAGGACATGGCGCTCCAGATTCTCCCGCATTTCCTGACAAAATCTGTCAAGAAAAGCGGCATTGACCGCGAAATCGTCATTCTGACCGCCACTTCCGGTGACACCGGCAAAGCCGCACTCGCAGGCTTCCAGGATGTCGAAGGCACCAAGATCATGGTGTTCTATCCCGAAGACGGTGTCAGCTCCATGCAGAAGCGCCAGATGCAGACACAGGAAGGCGAAAATGTCCGTGTCTGCGCCGTAAAGGGTAACTTCGATGACTGCCAGAACGGTGTCAAGGCGATCTTCACCGATCCCGATATGCAGGCGGCACTCGCTGCAAACAATATGCAGTTTTCCAGCGCAAACAGCATCAACTGGGGCAGACTCGTACCGCAGATCGTCTACTACGTTTCCGCCTATGTCACCATGCTGGAAAAGGGCATCCTGAAAAATGGTCAGCGCTTTGCACTTACCGTTCCGACAGGCAACTTCGGCAACATTCTTGCCGCATGGTATGCAAAACAGATGGGCGTGCCGATTCAGCACCTCGTCTGCGCTTCCAACGTCAACAACGTCCTCACCGAATTCATCCAGACAGGCGTTTATGACCGCAACCGCACCTTCCATGCAACCGTTTCTCCGTCCATGGATATCCTCATTTCCAGCAATCTGGAACGTCTGCTTTACCACATGACACATGAGGATGACGCACAGATCCGCGAATGGTTCGGCGCACTCAAAACCGAAGGCAGATATGAAATTCCGCTTGAACTGCGCAACCGCATTCAGGCAGAATTTTCGGGAAGCTGCTGGGATGACGATGCCACCAAGGAACTCATCGGCACAGTATTCTCCGAAAACGGCTACCTCTCCGATACGCACACCGCAGTCGGCATCTGTGCTGCCCGCGATTATCAGGCAAACTGCACCGAAAAGCTTCCGATGCTCGTTGCTTCCACCGCAAACCCCTACAAGTTCGGCAATGCCGTTCTGGAAGCCATCGACAACGTGCCTGCCGATACCGATGAATATGCAATTCTCGACCTGCTTTGCGAAAAATCCAAAATGCCCATCCCTGCCGCACTGGCATCCCTCAAGTCCAAGCCCGTCCGCTTTGCAGACAGCGTGGAGAAGTCGGCAATGCCTGCATACGTCAAGGAAAAGCTGGGAATCGCGTGAGCCTGTACGTCATTGGCGATTTGCACCTGTCTTTCGGTGTCAATAAACCGATGGACATTTTCGGGGGATGGGAAAACCACACGGAGATTCTCGAACGGGAATGGCGGAAGAAGATTTCGGCAGAAGATACGGTCGTTCTGGTAGGCGATACCTCATGGGGCATGACCATGGAGGAAGCGCTTCCCGATTTTCAATGGCTGGAAGCACTGCCTGCACGAAAAATTCTCCTGAAAGGCAACCACGATTACTGGTGGACGACCATGTCCAAAATGACTGCCTTTTTCGAAACGCACGGTCTTTCCTCCCTCCACATTCTCCACAACAACTGCTACGCCTACGATTCCTACGGCATCTGCGGCACACGCGGCTGGGTCAACATCGACAAGGATGAACCCGCCAATGCCAAAGTCATTGCCCGCGAAGCACAGCGGCTGGAAGTATCCATCACCGCCGCGCAGCAGCAAAACCTGATTCCCCTTGTGTTCCTGCATTACCCGCCCATTTTCGCAGACAACTGCAACTACGGCATTCTGGAAGTCCTCTGGAAGCACAACATCCAAAAGTGCTGGTACGGACACCTCCACGGCAGCGGCAGTCACCGCTATGCCATCTGCGGGATGCGTGATGATGTGGAATACGCCCTGATTTCGGGGGATTATATACAGTTTTCTCCTGTGAAAATCCTATAATTTGGAAAAAACGAAGAACTGTGCAAAACGACTGGAAAAATCCAGCAGTTTGTGCTATAATAAACGTATCTGTCACGGTGAATGTTTCTTTACCCCGTGACCTGAAAACGAAAATTTGGAGGAACAACCCATGAGTGTAGTATCTGATGTGAAAACCGATATCAATATGCGAGAAATCACCTTCTCGATCACCGCTGAGGCTCTGGAGTCTGCCTGCGAGCGCGTCTTCCAGCGTCAGAAGAAGAACATTGCCGTGAAAGGCTTCCGTAAGGGCAAGGCACCCCGTAAGATGGTGGAAAAGTTCTACGGTGAAGGCGTGTTCTTTGAAGATGCTGTCAACGACCTCATCCCCGGCGAACTCTCTGAGATCCTGAAGAACGTGGACGAGGATCTGGTTGACCGTCCTTTCGTGGAACTCGTTTCCGTTTCCAAAGAAGAAGGCGCAACCCTCAAGGCTGTCCTCATCACCAAGCCGGAAGTTACGGTTGGCGAATACAAGGGCATCCATGCTCCAATGGTTATCCGCGAGATCACCGATGCTGATATTGACCAGCAGCTCGAAATCGTTCGTCAGCGTCAGGCTCGTATCGTTGACATCGAAGACCGTCCTGCAAAGGAAGGCGACGAAGTCAAGATCAACTTCGAAGGCTTCATTGATGATGTCGCATTCGAAGGCGGCAAAGGCGAAGAATATCCGCTTCGCATCGGCAGTGGTCAGTTCATCCCCGGCTTCGAGGAACAGCTCGTTGACCACAACATCGGCGAAAAATTCGACATCAAGGTGACCTTCCCTGAGAACTACGGCGATGAGCGCTATGCATCCAAGGAAGCTACCTTCAAAATCGAGATCCTCGGCATCACTGCACAGGAACTCCCTGAGGTCGATGACGAATTTGCGAAGGACGTTTCCGAGTTCGAAAGCCTCGCAGAACTCCGCAGCGATATCAAGACCAGACTCGAAGAACAGGCAAAAACACAGGCTGAGAACGCATTCGAGAACGCTGTTTTCGATACCGTGATCGCAAATGCAGATGCTGTCATTCCGAAGGTCATGTATGACCGCCGCATTGACCAGCTGATTCACGAATTCGAGCACAAGATCCACAGCCAGTTCAACGATGAGCTGAAGCTGGAAGAATACCTCCAGTACACCGGCATGACCATGGATCAGCTCCGCGATACCTATGAGGAACAGGCAAAGAAGGAAGTCCTCCTCCGCCTCGCACTCGAAAAGATCGCTGACATGGAAGAAATTCAGGTTTCCGATGAGGAACTGGAAGAAGGCATTGCAGATTTCGCAGAGCGCGTTCATGCACCTGTAGAAGCTGTCAAGGCACAGGTTCCGATGGACGAGTTCAAGCTTGACCTCCGTGTCACCAAGGTTGTCGAGATGATCAAGAGCAACGCAGTCGTTGATAACGAAATGGCAAAGGCAGAAGAAGCTCCTGCTGAAGAAGCAAAAGAGGAAGCTCCTGCTGACGCTCAGTAATTAAAAAACAAGGAAGTGAAGCGCGTTCCTTTCCAAAAGAAGGGACGCGCAATTCCTCTATTTACACATTGTGTCGAAATGGCACAAATTTGAACCGCAGAAAGGATGACATAGAATGAGCTTAGTCCCAACCGTCATTGAACAAACAAACCGCGGCGAGAGAGCATACGATATTTTCTCCCGTCTGCTGAATGACAGAATCATCATGCTGTCGGAAGATGTCAACGATACCACCGCAAGCCTTGTGGTTGCACAGCTGCTGTTTCTGGAAAGCCAAGACCCTGAAAAGGATATCTCCCTTTACATTAACAGCCCCGGCGGAAGCGTCACCGCAGGCATGGCGATCTATGACACCATGCAGTATATCAAGTGCGATGTCGCTACCATCTGCATCGGCATGGCAGCATCTATGGGTGCATTTTTGCTTTCCTCCGGTGCGAAGGGCAAGCGTATGGCGCTCCCCAACAGTGAGATCATGATTCACCAGCCTTTGATCATGGGCGGCGGTCTGACAGGTCAGGCAACTGATATTCAGATTCGCACGGAGAACCTCCTGCGCACGAAGGATAAGCTGAATCGAATGCTTGCTGAGAACACCGGCAAATCGGTCGAAGAAATTCAGCGCGATGTCGAGCGTGACAACTTCATGACCGCACAGGAAGCACTCGCATACGGATTGATCGACAAAGTCGTTGCAAAGCGCTGAACCCGCGTATTTGCAGCAGAAAGGATACAGCAAGCAATGCCTGAGAATGGTCTGAGAAAATGCAACTTCTGTGGAAAAAGTGAAAATAAAGTCGGCAGCTTGTTTTCCGCTGGTGCCTCCAACATCTGCGATGAATGCGTCAGCTATTGCTACGAACTGCTTTACGGCTCATCACAGCCGAAATCCCGTGATACGCGCAGCAAAAAGCCACATGATGACACCAAAGAAATGAAGCTGCTGAAGCCCGCAGAAATCAAAAAAGTTCTGGATGAATATGTCATCGGACAGGATAAGGCAAAGATTGCCCTTTCCGTTTCGGTGTATAACCACTATAAGCGCATTTTGAGCCGTGAAGACGGTGATGATGTCGAACTGCAAAAGAGCAATGTTCTTTTGCTCGGCCCGACGGGTGTCGGCAAAACCTATCTGGCGCAGACACTCGCAAAAATTCTGGATGTTCCGTTTGCAATTGCGGATGCCACGACCATCACAGAAGCAGGTTATGTTGGTGATGACGTAGAGAATGTGCTGCTGCGACTGATTCAGGCAGCGAACTTTGATATTCCATCGGCAGAGCGCGGCATCATTTACATTGACGAAATCGACAAGATTGCACGCAAATCTGAGAACACGTCCCTGACGCGAGATGTCAGCGGTGAAGGTGTTCAGCAGGCGCTTCTGAAAATCATTGAAGGCACGGTATCGAACGTACCGCCGCAGGGTGGCAGAAAGCATCCGAATCAGGAGTGCATCCAAATCAACACAAAGAACATTTTGTTCATTTGTGGTGGTGCATTTGACGGATTAGAGCGTCACATTATCAGCCGAACGGAATCTTCCGGGCTGGGATTCGGTGCAGAGATCGTATCGAAGAAGGAACAGGCTGCGAACATTTTCCGCAAAGTGATTCCGCAGGATCTGGTCAAATTCGGATTGGTTCCTGAATTGGTTGGTCGTTTGCCGCTGATTACGACGCTGGATGAGATGGATGAAGCATCTTTGGTGCGGATTCTGACGGAGCCGAAGAACGCGCTGGTGAAGCAGTATGCGAAGCTGTTCAAGTATGATGATATTGAGTTAGAGATTGAACAGGAAGCGCTGGAAGAAATTGCGAAGAAAGCGATTGAACAGAAGACGGGCGCGCGTGGACTGCGAGCGATACTGGAAGGCTTATTGATGCAGACGATGTTTGATGCGCCATCGACAGACAGTATTGAAAAGGTTGTTGTGACGGCAGAATGTTTGCGTGATGAGAACGCAGCGCCGAAGCTTGTGAAACGCAAGAAGAAGACGTCATAACATCAGAAGAATGTAAAGACCTTTTATTGAGGATTCCAAAGGGAATCATTCCCTTTGGCGAAGTCCAGAGGCAGCGCCTCTGAACGCAAACAGACTGCAAGCAGTCTGCACCGCAGTCGGCGAAACACCCCTGTTTCCTTACAACGAATCAGGAGGGGTTTCCCCTCGTGTCGTACCTAACATAAATAAAGAGAGGCAAGAGAACGGTATAATCCCTATCTCTTGCCTTTTGTTCTTTCAGTCGGGTACTGCATAGGGGAACCCCTCCTGATTCGTTGAACGAAAAAGGGAGTTTCGCGCTCTGCGGTGCAGACTGCTTGCAGTCTGTTTGCGTCCAGGGGCGCTGCCACTGGACTCTGCGATTTTTTGAAAAAAATCGAGTAAAACTCTAATTTCGCTTCGCGTCATAGCCAGATAGTTACGGAAAAGTTCCCTTTGAAATTCTCAATAAAAGAGCCGCTTACTAATATAACGGCGGGTGAAATTCCATGATTGCCGATAACACCAAATGCGCTTTCGAAAACCTCCGCTCCTCACTGCATATCACACTCGGACTCGCAAACGGCAATCTCCCATCTATGACCAACGGTATCCGCATGACTGCACTGTGCTCCCCTTCTTTGTCCGAATAAATCAGCGTTACCCCAAATACCTCGCAAAACCGCTCCAGTAATGACTCCACTGCCGCCAATGTTGCCTCATCTCCAGCTTTCAATGGCGCGTGTAATCGCCCACAATGCGCCTCCCCAAACGAGGTCAACCGCATCGTCAACAATACCACATTTTCCTCCCGTACCGTGTCGCAATACATCGCCGTCATCGCAGAATCTCCATTATGCAGCTTCACAAATAACAGCAAAAGCGCCACTTCAAAACGGTCAGGATCAATCCTTGCCGAAATCAGTTCGAACGGATCATGCGGCTGTACTGTCAAAAAATCAGCCGTCAATTGCTCAATTTCTTTGATGGTTCTGTCAAGTACCCCCACCAGATTCACCACAGGAAACTCCGCCGCCTGCTGCGGTGTCACGGACTGATACCAGAACATTTCCGCATTCCGCAAAGCCTGATACAACATCCGATAAGATACCGTGTTCAAATCCTGCATCGCTGATGCCGCAAGGTCTTCTGCCATCGCGTCACAGCGCCGTATCTTTTCCATCACTTGCAGCAACACTGCCGACATCTGACGCATTTCAGAACTGCTTGCCGAAAGCATACACCGCAAACTTGCAAGCTGCTTTGCATCCACCTCATCATTCGTCTGCCGCTTTACGAAATGACATATCAGCAAATCCTGTTTCTCACTTCTCAAACGGTCTGTATGACATTCATAGCTGCTTCCGTCAGGTGCGGTCAACAGAATCAAACCGTCAGCGGGCAAAAGCACCGTCTGATTGACAGTTCCCTGCATTTGTGGCAAAAGCGCAGAATAAAGCGTCAGCGCGGATTCTTGATTGTACCATAATAACGTCATTTCCATGTCACAGACGCACACAGCATCCGTTAGATCGCCATAGAGTGCATTGAAAGCATCTTCCTTCGATGAAGTGTTGTGTTGACCACGCAAAGCTTTTCCGCCTCCTCAATTATTTTTTATTTTATTATACATCAAAAAAAATTTTTTTTCGACTGATTTCCAAAGATTCGGGAATTTACACAAAAAAATTCTGATGTTCCAGATACATTGCATAAAACTACCGCAATTTTCGGCAGAACGTCATTTTTTTGTCAAAGTGCTTGCAATTTGCGGGAAAATAGTGTAAAATAGAAGTATCAAAAATTCTAGGAGGTAATTCCAATGTCCGTTAAAGTTGCAATCAATGGTTTTGGCCGTATCGGTCGTCTGGCATTCCGTCAGATGTTCGGCGCAGAGGGCTACGAGGTCGTCGCAATCAATGACCTGACCAAGCCTTCCATGCTCGCTCAGCTCCTCAAATATGATACCGCTCAGGGCGGCTACTGCGGCAAGATCGGTGAGAATCTTCACACCGTTACTGCTGATGATGAGGCTAATACTCTGACCGTTGACGGTAAGACCCTGACCATCTATGCAAAAGCAAACGCTGCTGAACTGCCTTGGGGCGAAATCGGTGTTGACGTTGTTCTCGAGTGCACCGGCTTCTACTGCTCTAAGGATAAGTCCATGGCTCACATCACCGCTGGTGCAAAGAAAGTTGTTATCTCTGCTCCTGCCGGCAATGACCTGAAGACCATCGTTTTCTCCGTTAACGAGAATACTCTGACCAAGGATGACCAGATCATTTCTGCTGCATCCTGCACCACCAACTGCCTCGCTCCGATGGCAAAGGCTCTGAACGATTATGCTCCTATCCAGAGCGGTATCATGAGCACCATTCACGCTTACACTGGCGACCAGATGATTCTGGATGGCCCGCACCGTAAGGGTGACCTCCGTCGTGCACGTGCAGGCGCTGCTAACATCGTTCCGAACTCCACCGGTGCTGCAAAGGCAATCGGTCTGGTAATTCCTGAACTGAACGGCAAGCTGATCGGTTCTGCACAGCGTGTTCCTGTTCCGACTGGTTCTACCACCATCCTGACCGCAGTTGTCAAGGGTGCTGACGTGACCAAGGAAGGCATCAATGCTGCAATGAAGGCTGCTGCTTCCGAGTCCTTCGGCTACAACGAAGACCAGATCGTTTCTTCCGATGTTATCGGTATGCGTTTTGGTTCTCTGTTCGATGCAACCCAGACCATGGTTGCAAAGATTGCTGACGATCTGTTTGAGGTTCAGGTTGTTTCTTGGTATGATAACGAGAACTCCTACACCAGCCAGATGGTTCGCACCATTAAGTACTTCGCAGAACTGGGCTAATCCCATTCTAAACGAATACAGAGAGCGCCTTGTCCTTTTGGGGACAGGGCGCTTTTTTGAGCAAGCGGCTCATATATTGAGGAGTACAGAGGCGCTGCCTCTGGACTCTGCGGTTTTTTGAAAAAAATCGAGTAAAACTTTAATTTTGATTCGGAATATCATATTTTGTATTGAGTCTCCATTGCGGCTTTCTTTCTGGCGTTCTTCTCCATAATGAACGAGCCAATTACTCCACACGCGCTCAGTACCAACATACCAAGTATCACATAATACACACCGGAAAAGATCGGATCTTTTATGTACATCTCACAAGTGGTTGGGTTTTTAGGATCATACCAAACCTCAATGTGATCTCCGATATTCACTTCTCCGAACATACTATGACATTTCACATTATGCATTTCCACCCCTTCCGCAGTATAGTCGACCATTGCCAGCCCTGTTGTATGATTGTCAGAGGATGGCGTGCTCGAATCCTCTCTCCAATACCCTGTCACAACCGCCTCCGTTTTTTCGATGTGTTTGAACATCGGAGGCATCATCAGCCGCAAAGGCACAGAAATGATGCCAAATAGAATCATCATGATAAAACAAACGATGCGTAAAGTAATGGCGCATCCACGTTTCGGTTTCTGTTTCTTATTCATTCAAGATATCTCCCTTCATGGCAAAGCGCTCCCGATTTCTCAGAAGCGCCTTGTATGTCATTCAGTTTTCTTCCGCAGACTCCGCAGGTGCATTGGCATCCAGCGACTTCATGGTCGGGAACAGCAGTACGTCACGAATGGACTGGCTGTTCGTCAGCAGCATCACCAGACGGTCGATGCCGTAACCGATACCGCCCGTTGGAGGCATACCGATTTCCAGTGCGTTCATGAAGTCCTCATCAATGTGGTTTGCTTCATCATCGCCCTTCTTGATGAGTTCTTCCTGTGCCTCAAAACGACCTCTCTGGTCGATCGGGTCATTCAGCTCAGAATATGCATTGCACATTTCGCGTGCGGTAATGAACAGCTCAAAACGCTCTACATAGTCAGGCTTGTCAGGCTTACGCTTGGTCAGCGGCGAGATCTCGACAGGATGATCCATGACAAAGGTCGGCTGAATCAGCTTCTCCTCAACAAATTCCTCAAAGAACAGATTGAGGATATCGCCCTTTTCGTGGCGGTCTTCGTAATGTACGCCCTTCTCGTCAGCGATCTTCTTTGCAGCCGCCGTATCAGGAATTGCGTCAAAATCAACACCTGCGTACTTCTTGACGGCATCAATCATGGTGATGCGCTCAAACGGCTTGCCAAGGTCAATCATGACATCGCCATAAGGAACGAGTGTCGTGCCGCAGACCTTCTGTGCGACATAGCGGAACATATTCTCGGTCAAATCCATCATGCCGTGGTAATCGGTGTAAGCCTGATAGAGTTCCATCAGCGTGAATTCAGGGTTGTGACGGGTATCAACACCCTCATTGCGGAATACTCTGCCGATTTCGTAGACCTTTTCCAGACCGCCGACAATCAGGCGCTTGAGGTAAAGTTCCAACGAAATACGCAGCTTGACATCCTCATTCAGCGCATTGTAATGCGTTTCGAACGGACGTGCAGCAGCGCCGCCTGCATTTGCAACCAGCATCGGCGTTTCGACTTCCAGGAAGCCCTGTGCATCCAGCCAGGAACGAATTGCAGCAATGATCTTGCTGCGCTTGATGAAGGTATCACGAACATCTTCGTTCATGATCAGGTCTACATAGCGCTGACGATAACGGGTATCGCGGTCGGTCAGACCATGGAATTTTTCGGGCAGCGGCTTCAGGGACTTGGACAGCAATGTGACTTTCTTCGCATGAATGGAAAGCTCGCCGCTTCTGGTACGGAACAGCGTGCCTTCTACGCCCATGATATCGCCGATATCCCACTTGCGGAAGTCCGCAAATGCTTCTTCGCCGACATCGTTCATACGCACATAAACCTGAATTCTGCCTTCACGGTCGCGGAGGTCAAGGAAGTTTGCCTTGCCCATCTTGCGCCAGCTCATGATTCTGCCGGCAACGACCACAGGGAATTGCTCATTCAGTGCTTCTACTGCTGCCTTTTTGGTTTCCTCGTCCGCATCTTCTGCAAGAGAAGCATTCATCTTTGCTTCTGCTTCTGCGAACATATCGCGGCACTGCGCAGTATTGGCAGTGACATCAAAGCGGGTGACGGTAAACGGGTCTTTGCCGTTTGCCTGCATTTCCGTCAGCTTATCCAGACGAATCTGACGGAACGCAGACGGGTCGCTGACCTGTTCCGCGCCCTGCTGCTTTACATTTTCTTCGCTCATGGTTTGTTCCTCACTTATGCATTGGTATCCATGGAAATGTCGATGACAGTGAAGGTCATCATGCCGATGGGTGCTTCCACGATAAAGCGGTCACCGACACGCTTATGGAGGGCAGCTTTACCAATCGGGGACTCATCGGAGATCCAGCCCTTGGTATAATCGGACTCGGTACGGCCAACGATTTTCAGGGTTTCGATTTTTTCAGGATAATCGGCGAAAGCATCACGTTTGAGGGTCACAACAGAACCGTTGCCGACTTCATCAACAGAAATCGTCTGCACGATTTCCGCATGAGCAAGGGTATATTCCAGTTCTGCGATTTCGGTTTCCAAACGTGCCTGTTCGTTTCGAGCTTCATCGTACTCGGCGTTTTCAGAAAGGTCTCCGTAGCTTCTTGCTTCAGCCAGTTGGTCAGCAACCTCGCGGCGGCGGGTACCAATCAAGTATGCCAGTTGTTTTTCAAGCGCCTCGTAATGCGCCTGCGACATTTGTTCCATATGCTCTGCCATGGGAATTTGCCTCCGTTTCGCAAATATAGAATAAATACTCAATAGGGAGCAGTGTTTTTTGCGCTGCTCCCCATCTTTTACGGGTTCAAATGATTAATCGGAAATTTCGCTGTGGAACTCTTGCAGGGACTTGACGCTCAAACCTGCGTGCTGTTCCTTGATGGCACGAATGCCCTCTGCACTTGCCATTGCCGCTGCCATCGTGGTGATGTACGGAATGCGGTACTTAATGGCTGCCTTACGGATGTAGCTGTCGTCATGCAGACTGTCAGCACCCGCAGGGGTATTGATGATGAGGTCAATTTTGCCGTTGGTCATCGCATCTGTGATGTTCGGTCTGCCCTCATAGAGCTTCTTGATTTTCTCAGCAGGAATGCCATTTTCAGCAATCATGTCATAGGTCTTGCCGGTTGCAAGGATCTTGAAGCCGAGTTCATTGAAGCTCTTGGCAATCGGAAGCAGTTCGCTCTTATCTCTGCCGCAGACGGACAGCAGAACGGTACCGCTGACAGGCAGTCTGGTCTGGGTTGCTTCCTGTGCTTTGAAGTATGCTTCACCGAAGTTCGGAGAAATGCCAAGCACTTCGCCCGTAGAACGCATTTCAGGGCCGAGGACAGGGTCAACTTCCTGGAACATATTGAACGGGAAGACGGCTTCCTTGACACCGTGATGCGGAATCTTTCTGTCGTGCAGTGCAGGAACAGGAGAAGGCTTGCCGGTCAGTTCGGTGGTCATGATCTGGGTTGCGACACGCACCATGTTGATGGCACAGACTTTCGAAACCAGCGGAACGGTACGGGATGCACGCGGATTTGCTTCCAGTACATAGACGGTATCGTCCTCGATGGCATACTGCATATTCATCAAGCCCTCAACGCCCATTTCCACGGCGATCTTGCGGGTGTAATCCTTGATGGTTGCAACGTGCTTTTCGCTGAGGTTGAGCGAAGGCAGAACGCAGGCAGAGTCACCGGAGTGAACACCTGCAAGCTCAATATGCTCCATGACAGCAGGTACAAAGCAATGTGTGCCGTCCGAAATTGCATCTGCTTCGCATTCGGTTGCGTGATGCAGGAAACGGTCGATCAGGATCGGTCTGTCCGGTGTGACACCGACGGCTGCCGACATATAGACACGCATCATTTCATCATCATGAACGACTTCCATGCCTCTGCCGCCCAGAACGTAAGAAGGGCGCACCATGACAGGGTAGCCGATGCGGTTCGCGATTTCCAGTGCATCGTCCACGGTAACTGCCATACCGGATTCCGGCATCGGGATTTCGAGCTTTTCCATCATTGCACGGAAATGATCTCTGTCCTCTGCAAGGTCGATGGTTTCAGGCGATGTTCCGAGGATGCGAACGCCGTTCTTTTTGAGGTCTGCGGCAAGGTTCAGCGGTGTCTGACCGCCGAACTGTGCGATGACACCGACAGGCTTCTCTTTCTCATAGATCTGAAGCACGTCTTCGAGTGTCAGCGGCTCAAAATAGAGCTTATGGGAAGTATCGTAGTCTGTCGAAACGGTTTCAGCATTGCAGTTGGCCATAATCGTTTCGAAGCCGAGGTCTTTGAGGGCAAGTGCTGCATGAACACAGCAGTAGTCGAATTCGATACCCTGACCAATACGGTTCGGGCCGCCGCCGAGAATCATGATCTTCGGACGGTCGGTATTGCACGGAGTCTTGTCATCCGTGATATGGTAAGAGGAATAGTAGTAAGCGCTGTCCTTCGTACCGCTGACGTGAACGCCTTCCCAGCCTTCACGAATCCCTGCGGCATAGCGGGCATTGCGGATATCTTCCTCTTTGATCTCGAGAATCTTTGCAAGATAGCGGTCGGAGAAACCGTCCAGCTTTGCCTGTTTCAGCACATCGACTGCGGGAACGCTTCCCTTTGCAGCGATGAGGGCGTTTTCTTCCTCAACGAGTTCGAGCATCTGTTCGAGGAACCACTTCTTGATTTTTGTAAGGTTGAACAATTCGTCAACGGTTGCACCCTTGCGCAGCGCTTCGTACATGATGTACTGGCGGTTGCTGCACGGATAAACAAGCATTGCAAGCAGTTCTTCCTTGGTCTTGTCGTGGAAATTCTTGACAAAGCCAAGACCGTAATTACCTGTTTCAAGGCTGCGGATCGACTTCTGGAAGGCTTCCTTGTAGGTCTTGCCGATGGACATGACCTCACCGACAGCACGCATCTGCGTACCGAGTTTATCTTCTGCGCCCTTGAACTTTTCGAATGCCCAGCGAGCGAACTTGATAACGACATAATCGCCTGAAGGAACGTACTTATCGAGCGTGCCGTATTTGCCGCATTCCATTTCGTCGAGGGTCAGACCTGCGGCGAGCATTGCGGAAACCAGTGCGATCGGGAAACCGGTTGCCTTGGAAGCCAATGCGGAGGAACGGGAGGTACGCGGGTTGATCTCGATGCAGACGATACGGTCAGAAACGGGATCATGTGCGAACTGGCAGTTGCAGCCGCCGATGACTTCGATTTTCTCGACGATGCGGTAAGCCTGTTCCTGCATTCTCTTCTGCACTTCTTCGGAGATGGTCAGCATCGGTGCGGAACAGAACGAGTCACCGGTATGCACACCGACAGGGTCGATGTTTTCAATGAAGCAGACGGTGATCATGTTGTTCTTAGCATCGCGGACAACTTCGAGTTCGAGTTCTTCCCAGCCTGTAATGCACTCCTCAACGAGAACCTGACCGATCAGGGAAGCCTGCAAGCCTCTTGCACATACGACTTTCAATTCTTCAATGTTGTACACCATGCCGCCGCCTGCACCGCCCATGGTATAAGCGGGACGCAGTACAACAGGGTATCCCAGACGGTCTGCAATTTCAACGGCTTCGTCAACGGAGTAAGCGACCTGACTTCTTGCCATTTCAACACCGATGGACTGCATTGTGTTCTTGAACTCAATTCTGTCCTCACCACGTTCGATTGCATCAACCTGAACGCCGATGACCTCGACGTTGTACTCTTTGAGAACGCCTGCTTTATCAAGCTCAGAGCAAAGGTTCAGACCGGACTGGCCGCCGAGGTTCGGCAGCAGAGCATCCGGGCGCTCCTTCTTGATAATCTGGGTGAGTCTCTCGCAGTTGAGCGGCTCGATGTAGGTGACATCAGCGACATCGGGGTCTGTCATAATGGTAGCGGGGTTGGAGTTGACCAATACGATTTCGTACCCGAGTTTGCGAAGCGCCTTACACGCCTGCGTACCCGAATAGTCGAATTCGCACGCTTGTCCAATGATAATTGGACCGGAACCGATAATCATTACCTTGTGGATATCATTTCTTTTTGGCATAATGCAAACACCTCACTTCTAACTAGATATTATATCACAGAAGGGCGGAAGAATGCAAGCCTTTTTGCCGTTTTTTTGAAAATCGACATTCCGCATAAATCTCAGCGGGTTCGGCATAATCTTTCTGCAAATTTAGATAATGCAGATGGATTTGCGTATTCTATTGACACATTAAAATTCATCGTATTTATTTACAATTTCGAATGGCAAGAAATCATGGAACGATGTATTTTCACTTTGTAAGCTTGACAGGCGTGTAATTTTATGCTACTCTATTTATGGCAATACTGCGCAAAGAAGGCGGCGCATCTGCTTGTATCCTGTACCCCCTTCTTTGTACGGTATTGCCCTAGGGCGAAAAATACTTTTCAAAAGAGGGATGCTATATGAAAAAGCAATGGATAGCCGTTCTGACAGCGGCAATGCTGCTGTCAGGATGCAATGAATCTTCTTCGGGCAGTACAGCAGAATCATCGGTTTCGCAGGGAAATACGGCAATGACCGTATCCGTGACAGATGAAACATTCAACAAGGATTATGCAGACTGTGTGCGCAAATATTTCGAAGCCATCGACAAGGAAGACTATGCGGCATATGAGGCGCAGGTTTACCCGCCTTATCAGGAAGCATACAGTGAATTTCTGAAGAATAACGGCACATCCGACTTGCAGAGTGCTTTTGCGGATATGCACGCACAGTTTGATGAAGACGGATATGCGGGATGGCATTTCACACAGCTTGACCTTGACTATTGTGAAAATGAAGACATTGATGACTTTTTCAATGCGTATGTCAATGCGGGCATCTATGACGAAGCGTTTGTAGAGGCGTGCCGAAAGGATGCGAAAGAACTGCGTGACATACAGTTCACGCTGTATGCGCTGTACGATGGAGATGCAGAAGCAACGCCTGTCGTACAGAACGGAGAAATCATTGTGATTCAGACGAATGACGGCAAGTATTATCTGTTTGGATAAAACAGCATACGGAATGATGCGGCACATATCATGAGAAGTCCAGAGGGAAGTGATTCTCTCCGGACTTTTTACTTTGATACGAAAAAAATCCCCATATAAAGCAAAATGCTATGCAGGCAAGCCTACATAGCAGCAATAAAAATAAAATGAACCAAAATAGGGGATTGGGGGATTTGAAACAAGGTTTCCTAAACCTTATTGATATTATATCCCGCAAATCTTAAAGAAAGCTGAAAAATATGTGAAAATACTGTGAATATTCTGTAACATTCTCATGAAGTGAAGGTATTCCGGAAAAAGCACCTATTTTCCGTACAGAATCTTGCACTTTTATGAATTGTTTATATGAACCGTTAGAACGCAAAACAAAAGTCCTTCTCCATACGACTGCATTATTGTGCTTTTTTTTGACGGATTCTCTCATACTCCAGCAGAATGATTGACTTTGCCAACGGTCTTGTGGTAAGATGATATCATAGCCGTGATATCGCATTTTCATACAGAGTCCCATAAACGCACGGAAATACGCTGTTACGGTGACAGAAATAAATAGGGGGAATCTTCTATGAAACGATTCAAAAAACTCACAGGTCTGCTTTCCGCAGCCGCAATGTCACTCACACTGCTGCAAGGAATGCCAATGTCAAAAGCATCTGCGGCTTCCGATTACTGGAAGTTCGACTTTGGCGGCGGCGGCACCGCAAGCGGCTACACAGGCGTTTCCGCTTCCACCAAATACAACAGCGGCTTGGGCTACGGCTTCTCATCTGACTGCAATGTCGCAGATGTCAGCGCCTCCGGCAGCGGCGCACTTAGCGATGCGGTGCAGTTCAAAAATTCTTCCAACACAGGCACGGCAAGCTTTTGCGCGGATGTCCCGAACGGACTCTATCAGGTTTCCGTCTGGCTGGGCAATACCAACCGCACCAGCGTTGCCGCAGAAAGAATGTATCAGCTCATCAATCTGACAGGCAACAATGCATACGACACCTTCCAGATCCCCGTCACGGACGGACAGCTCAATATTTGCTGCTGTGAGGGAAAAGCGGGCTATGCATTCACCCTTTCCGCACTGGAAATCAAGAAAATTTCCGACAATCCCGTTACGAATCCGACCGTCTGGATTTGCGGCGACTCGACCGTTTGCAATTACTACCCACTGAATAATTCCACGCAGGCAGGCTGGGGACAAATGCTTCCTTCCGTCATCGACACCACAAAATGGCAGGTGCGCAACCTTGCGGCAAGCGGACAGTTTGCGAAAGGCTTTGTCGATGCAGGACAGTTTACGCCCATTGAAACCTTTGGTCATGAGGGCGATATCTATTTCATTTCCATTGGCATCAACGATACAAATTACTCCAATGAAGCAGAATATACTTCCGTTGTCAAAGACATGGCACAGCGTGCAATGAAAAAAGGAATGCGTGTCATTCTGGTCAAGCAGCAGGGCAGAAACGGTGACTGTCAGCGCAATCCCCTTCTGACAGGCAGATGGTTCGGCGGTGCGCTGGATTCCATCGGCAAAGAACTCGGCATTGAGGTACTTGACCTGTTCACGCTCTGGCAGAATCACTGCATGAGCATCGGCGCAGATGCCACGACTGCACTGTATATGTCAGGCGATGGTCTGCACCCGAACCGTCAGGGCGCAACGGTACTCGCAAAACTGGTTGCCGACAACATCGACTTCACCAAAGGCGCAGAACCGCCGCAGCCCGAAGAACCCGATTATCTCAAAGGCGACATCAACAACGACACCGTCATCAATGTCAAAGACCTCGCTGCGTTAAAGCAAGGTTTGCTTGGCGAATTCGCAACGAAATCCGCTAGCAAAGCGGCTGATATCAACGAAGACAATGCCGTGAATATTTCGGATGTCATTATTCTGACACAGTACCTCACAGGACAGACCGACAAATTCCCTGTGCAGACGAGATATTATGCAATTGATGCGGCATTTACGGAAGGCGTAAAGGAAACGACCAACGCCGGTTTCCTTGGCGAAGCATATCTGAATCTCGATAACAATTCCTCCAGTAATGTTACCTTTACGGTCAATGTGGAACAGGACGGCAACTATTATATGGCAATGCGTGTTGCCAACGGTTCTGCAAACAATCGTCAGATGATGATTACCATTGAGGGCAACAACGAACAGAAATGGCTGCAAGACTTCCTCAGCACGGGCGCGTGGACAACATGGGAATACCGCGGCATCGTGCTTCCGCTGAAGGCTGGCGAAAACAAAATCAAGATGCAGTCGTATATGTCAGAAGGTGCGCCGAATATCGACTTCATCACACTGACGCTGACAGATGAACCAATCGCAGAAGTTTACGGTTCGGGCGGCGGACAAACAGTAGTCACTGACAATCCTGTGGTCTATGTCGCAAGTGATTCGACCGCACAAAGCTACAATGCAAGCTATGCACCACAGCAGGGTTGGGGATATTATCTCAGCGACTACTTCACCGATGCGGTAACCGTCAGCAACCATTCCATCGCAGGCAGAAGTTCCAAGAGTTTCTATGATAACGGTAGACTGCAAACCATTCTCGATACAATCAAAGAGGGCGATTATCTGATTGTCTGCTTCGGCATCAATGACGGTGCGTATAATAAGGAAGAACGCTATGCACCATGCTGCGGCTTTGTGAATAATCCGACAGTCGGTTCGTTTGAATACTACATGGAATTTTACATTGAAGGTGCTGTGGCGAAGGGTGCGACACCGATTCTGATGAGTCCGACACTTTCCATCAAGGGTGCAAAACAGCCATTCTCAGCAGGTTACCGCAATATTGACACGGCGTGCAAGCAGCTTGCAGACAAGTATCATATTCCGTATTTTGATTTAGGTTCAGCAATGGCGAACAGTTTCAATAATATCGCATATGATACGGTTTACAACTATTATATGGGTTCGACCACAGCAGGCGGCACGGACTTCACGCATTTCACGGAAACAGGTGCAAAAGAGGTTGCGAAGATTATCTGCAGCGGCATCAAGGAAATGAACATCGGGCTTTCACAGCAAGTAAAATAACATTTTCCGTACTCGATTATGAGGGGGACAGAGGAAACCATAGGAAGGTTTTCCCTGTCCCCTCCTGATTTTTTCGCCCTAAAGGCAACACCGCGCAAAGCACGCCTGACGGCTTGGCAGCACATCTGCTTGCATATTTTCCGCCAGCTCTGTGCGGTGTTGCCTAAACTTTCCTGATTGCGTATGGGAAAATTCTCCTTTTCTTTCAGATTATTTTAATTATCATCCGATATACTATAACCAAGGTCGAACGCTATGTTTAACCGTGATTTTCAAACCCCATTTTCCCAATTTCTTATTTCCCTATTCCATCTGTGTTAATCTTACTTCAGTGGCTATGCGTTTTTCACGCATAGCCGTATTTTTTAACATTCATAAATAATTCATATTTTATTTACAAGAAGCCCCCTTTACTTTCTGCTTAATATTTGGTAAAATAAAATGATACCAAATGGAAAGGAGAGAGCGCTATGCAGCATACTTCACAGGAAACCATTGATGTGATTTCAGACTTCAAGTACAATTCCATCAACAAGCAGTATAACCTTGATTACCGCAGTTGGCGGCAGAACACTGCCTCACCCTTTGTATTCCGTTATGTCGGCAACACCAAAGAGCATATCTATGTAGACGGCAAAGGACAGTCAAAACCAACCGCTTTGGCTGCCGAATGCAAAGCACTTGCCAAAGTCAGCGAAGTGCTCGGCTGTGCCCTTCTCCTGCTTCTTCTCTGCGAAATGCTGGGGGGCACTGTCCTCATATGGATCCTGCACCTGTTGGGTGTCAACATTCGCATGGACTTCCTGACATTCAGTATGCAAGGAAGTCAATGGAGTGTCATGCTGGTACGTGCCATCGCAGATGCACTGAAATATTTCGTCACTTTTGCGGTATTACAGCATTATTTCAAGCTTCCATGGAACATCCGATGTCCCCTGCTGAAAGGCGGTGTCCCAGAAACACTGCTGGCAATCGGCATTGCAATGGCTTCTGCATCTGTCTACTGCATTTTCGATGCAATGACAGGCACAGGCACAGAGCTTGCCCAACGGCTGTTCTCCTATAAAGACATGGCGGCTGTTGCGGCATATGCCATTTTCGACATCATCCTGATCTCATGGATGAGCCAATTTCTGCTGATGGGATTCTTTTTCCCGATTCTGCGGCAGTTTGGTGACCGTTTCGCTGTAATTACCATCGCAAGCGTCAGTTTTCTTCAGCCGGGCAGTTTGCCCGAACGCATTGGCATTTGCTGTGTCATGCTTGGAGCCGGATACCTCATGGTCAAAAGCGGTTCCATCGCAAAATGTATGCTGATGCATACGCTTTACACTTCGTTGTGCTATAGCCGCCTGATTCTGGTCTACACTGACCATTCCGGAATGTCATTCGGCAGATTCATGCTGATTCTGCTGCTGACCGCCCTGATTTGCGGCGCGACCTATTACTTGCTGCGCAAGCGCAAGCACGGAATTTCCAACCGCGGCAGTTATCTGCCCACGCAGCAAAAAATCATGCTTTTCAGTGAAACCGTCACGATGCTGCCATGGATCGGACTTGCGCTGCTTTGTACTATCATTCAGTTATTCTACTAAACAAAAAAACGAAAAGGCATCCCGCTGCGGCGGCAGGTGCCTTTCTTCATCATGAAACGGAGGTGCATCTGCGTGGATGATTTTGATTATATGCGGGAAGCCATTGCACTTGCAAAAGAAGCGGCGGCAGCGGGAGAAATTCCGGTTGGGGCAGTCGTTGTGCAGCGCAGTACGGGTGAGATCATCGGAAAAGGCAGAAACCGCCGTGAATCCGATGCCGACCCGATTGCGCACGCAGAAATTCTTGCTATACGGGAAGCTGCGCAGCGGCTTGGCACATGGCGTCTGAACGGATGTATTCTATATGTGACGCTGGAACCGTGTCCGATGTGTGCGGGTGCGATTGTGAATGCGCGGCTTGACCGTGTGGTATTTGGTGCATACAATGTGGAAGGTGGTGCGGTCGTATCGGCTGACCGCTTGTTTGACCATCCGTACGGGCATAAGCCGCGTGTAACGGAGGGATTACTGGAATATCCATGTGCAGAGTTGATGCAGGCATTTTTTGGAAATCTGCGCAACACCACAGCGGAGTAATGGCTACATCCGCGAAGCGAAAATAAAGTCTTACTCGATTTTTTTCAAAAAATCGCAGAGACCGGGGGCGGCGCCTCTGGACTTCGCCAAAGGGAATCAATTCCCTTTGGAATCCTCAATACAAGAGCCGCCTGCGCTTCGATTTTGCTTCGCGGATGTAGCCGCTATTTGCGCTTTTTCGCAATATTTACCCCGGATATAGCGCTTTTGACAAAAGAATCAAAACCCAAACATGAAAATTTTCCTTGAAACCCCTTGCAAAATCTCCAAAAATAGTGTAAAATATAGTAGGCTGTGTATAGCTGCACAGTAAAACATTAATCTTATTATTCTCTATTGAAAGGAAGTTTTCCATATGGCAGGTCTTAACAAGGTCTCTGTAGACGATTTGCAGGCGAAAGGCAAAAAAATCCTTGTCCGCTGCGACTTCAACGTCCCTATGAAAGAGGGCAAAATTACCAACGATAACCGCATCACCGCGGCTCTCCCCACCATCAAAAAGCTCCTCGCAGAGGGCGGCAAGGTGGTTCTTTGCTCTCACCTCGGCAAACCGAAGAATGGCCCTGAAGCTGCATTCTCCCTCGCTCCCGTTGCAGAGCGCCTCGCAGAACTGCTTCCCGATACCAAAGTGACCTTCGCTGCTGACGATACCGTCGTCGGCGCAAACGCAAAGGCTGCTGTTGCTGCTATGAATGACGGCGACATCGTTCTCCTCGAAAACACCCGTTTCCGCGGTGCAGAAGAAACCAAGAACGGCGAGGACTTCTCCAAGGAACTCGCTGAACTCGTTGACGGTCAGGTCTTCGTCATGGACGCTTTCGGCTCTGCACACAGAGCACACGCTTCTACCGCAGGCGTGACCAAGTTCGTCAAGGAAACCGCTGTCGGTTACCTCATGCAGAAAGAAATCCAGTTCCTCGGCAATGCTGTCGAAGAACCCGTCCGTCCGTTCGTTGCAATCCTCGGCGGCGCAAAAGTTGCTGATAAACTCAATGTTATCTCCAACCTGCTCGAAAAGTGCGACACCCTCATCATCGGCGGCGGTATGGCTTACACCTTCATCAAGGCACAGGGCGGCGAGATCGGTACCTCCCTCGTAGACCTCGAAAAGCTCGACTACTGCAAGGAAATGCTCGCAAAAGCTGAGAAGCTCGGCAAGAAGATCCTCCTTCCTGTCGATACCGCGATCGCAGATTCCTTCCCTTCCCCCATTGATGCCGAGATCGCTGTGGAATTCGTAGATTCCGACAAGATCCCCGCTGGCAAGATGGGTCTGGATATCGGCCCGAAGTCCGCTGCACTGTTTGCAGAGGCTGCTAAGACCGCAAAGACTGTTGTCTGGAACGGCCCGATGGGCGTATTCGAAAACCCGACGCTCAAGAAGGGTACTGTGGCAGTCTGCGAAGCACTTGCAGCAGCAGATGCTACCACCATCATCGGCGGCGGTGACTCCGCAACCGCAGCAATCCAGCTTGGTTTTGCTGATAAGATGAGCCACATCTCCACAGGCGGCGGCGCTTCTCTTGAATACCTCGAAGGCAAAGTTCTCCCCGGTGTTGCAGCTATCGCTGAAAAGTAAGATGTAAAACAGTTCAGGCGGATAGCAATATCCGCCTGTTTCTGTACATTGCCTTTTTCTCATATCTGCGTCATTTATCGCAGATGTACAGGAGGAAATATGGTTTTCTTTCTCAAAATAATATCCATTGCACTTCTTATCGCAGGATGGCTGAAATTTCAAGAAACATTCAACGAATTGACCCATGGTCATAATGACCATCCTTTCCTGCACGCCAACCGCAAAGGCAGAGTCTTCGGCAGAGATTATCTCAGCATTGAAAAAAGTGCCGAGATCGAACGCCGTAAGGAGGATGCCCATGCATTTTTCATCATGGCACAGGATATGCAGAATGATGCAGAACTCAGACGCTCTTTCGCCAATTTTTCGGCACGACAGGCGGCGCAGATGAATGCGATCAATAGTTACAACCGAAGACGTATTGCAAACCCGCAGAAAGTCAATTATAACCAGACCGGTCCTTCTTTGGACTACCTCGATTACTTCGTATTCGCCCATCGGAATCCGAATATCGAAGAACAAATCATCATCGTAGAATTGCAGCTGTTCAATCAGTTCTATTCCGATGCCTATTCCAATGCCATGAAGCTGACACCTGCCGCGCTTCCTGAACCGCTGCGTATCCGCTGGTATAATGCTGTCATGGAACTTTGCATCATGATGGGCAGAACCGAAAACGCCGTGAGTACCTTTGCGGAATGTCAGCCGTTTGCCGATTCCTATTTGATAAACGGCGGAAACGGCATTCATCAGTATCTCGACAATGCTTCCATGATCTGCGCACTGTCCGGCGATTTCGAGGAAGCCAAAAAATATGTGGATGCCCTGCAAAATCTGACAGACAATGACATGATCATCAATACCGCCGACCTGATCCCCCGCATCACCCGCGTCAAGATTTTGTTTCTCATGGGCAGCAAAGAGAATGCCGAAGCCGGATATGCAACGGTTTTCGACATGATCAACACCTTCCCGAATTATGAATATGTATGGCAGCGCGATTACTTCCACACGCTCCTCGAACGCGCACGCCTTTTTGATATTACACAATTGAATGACGATAACAAAACGCCTGATATGCCGAGCATCTGACCATCCGCATATCCGTTTGAAAGACAGGATTTCAATTATGGTATTATTATTTGTCTATTTGATCATTGTTTACTTGGTTTTCTTTCGCAGCACTTCAACGGCTGCACGTAGATTGAGACAGCAGGAACAGAAAAGGCTGTCTTTAGAGAAACCAGCCATCCCCCCTCCTCCCCCATCCCCCATCGACACTCTATATAGACAATTCGGGCCATCGGAACAAGTGCTGTCAGAAATGAACCGTGCCTACCGTTTGCAAAAAACACCGCTGACAACAGATCAGATTCTTGACCGCTTGGAGGTACAGCTTGCAACACAGCGCTATCTTCCCATGGAGATACAGTTTCAGGAACTTCATCCTGAGAATATGCAGGACGAACAATTGATTCGCTACTATAATCTCATGATGCAGTATTCCATCATAACAGGCGCAACGGAACAGGCTGTGGATATTTTCACCCATTTTCAGCCATATGCCGAGTCCAATCTGCTTAATTTTCCCGCTTTTCTGCTAACATATCTTGACAATGCCGCAAGCATCTGTGCATTGGTCGGCGATTTTGAAGAAGCCAACAATTACTGCACTGCCATGGATCATTTTGTGGCGCAGTATTCTATTTCGGATATCCGTATTTTTCAGCCGCGTCTGACCAAGCTGAAAGTGCTCTTTTTGCAGCGGGAAGTTGCATCTGCTGAAAAGGAAATCCGCGCCCTGAAAAATGATATTCAGGTGTTTCGATATTTTCAGTATCCATGGCAGCAGCAATATCTGCTGAACGAAGTCGAACGCACCCGCCTCTTTTTCCCTGATTCCGATGAAGAACTGCACGATATTCAGGCACGTCTGCAATGATTCAGGCATCTCCATCTGAAAAGGAGGTTTATAATATGTCATTTTTATTTACATTGATTTTTTCGATTGTTTTGTGTGGTTGTTTGATCAAAATTGCAACCATACTCCTGAACGCTTCCCATGCAGATGCCATTGATCATATAAAGATTTCTATTCTTACATGGGAAGAACTGGAACGAAAATATCTCGTCATGGGGCCAAGTGCAAAGTATTTGACCATTTATGAGAATGTCGCCTTAAGCCGCCCCGATGAAATGTCGGATGACAAACTTGTTTTTTTGCTGGAACTGCAAATGCAGAACGGAGCGCTTGCAGATGTGGAAACCACGCTCCAACAACTTTCTTTCCGCACACTCCCGAATGATTTGCAGATTCGGGTGATCAATGTCAAACTCCGCTGCCTCATTCTGACAGGTCAGACGCAGGCAGCACTCGATTTTTACACCCAATCACAGGGTTTTGCAGAAGCATATTTTCTGTCACACCCGCTTCCTATGTTCCAAAATTACGATGATACATTCATTCCGATTCAGCCGCACGAGATGATCGACTATCTCGATAATGCCGCCACAATTTGTGCGCTGGTCGGCGATGAAACGGAAGCTGCCCGCTATCGGGAAGCGCTGTACACCTATAATGTCAAAGCACATATCACGGACGAACGCATCTTCTATGCGGAACTGTCTGACCTCAAATACCTTTTCATGAAAGGAAAGCTGGAAGAAGCCGAAGCTATGTACGCTGACGTACAAAATCGGCTGCAAAATTTCAAGTTTTTCCAGAAGCCCTGGCAGCGTGACCGTCTACAGGGAGAACTGGAACGTACACGACTGTTTCTCTGCGAAAATGCTATTGAATTCCAGCCGACGCAAGAACAGAAACAGGATGAAAATTTGCAGCAGCAAATCTGATTTTTGATATCCATCGCAAGAAATTGCGTGATATACAATTTTTATGTTATCTGGAGGAAACCATAATGAACAAGAATCTGAGAAAAGCCATCATCGCAGGCAACTGGAAGATGAACAAAACCCGCCCCGAAGCAAAGGCTCTGCTGGAAGAAATCAAGCCGCTGGTCGCAAATGCTGAGGGCAAAATCGAAGTCATCGCCTGCGTCCCCTTCACCAACCTCGAAACCGCTGTCAACACCACAGCAGGTTCCAATGTCAAAATCGGCGCTGAGAACGTCCACTTCGAAAAGAGCGGCGCATTCACCGGCGAGATCTCCGCAGATATGCTGACCGAACTCGGCGTAGAGTACGTTGTGATCGGTCACAGCGAGCGCAGACAGTATTGCGGTGAAACCGATGAAACCGTCAACAAGCGCACCGCTGCTGCACTGGCTTCCGGCTTGAAGCCCATCGTTTGCGTCGGCGAACTCAAGTGGGAACGTGAAGCAAACATCACCGAAGAAGTCATTGCACGTCAGATCAAACTGGACTTCGCAGGTGTTTCCGCTGATGACATCAAGAAGTGCGTCATCGCTTACGAGCCTGTATGGGCAATCGGTACCGGTCTGACCGCTACCCCCGATCAGGCAGAGGAAGTCTGCGGCTTCATCCGCGCAACCCTCGCAAAACTCTATGATGCAGCAACGGCTGACGCTGTCACCATTCAGTACGGCGGTTCCATGAACGCAAAGAATGCCGCTGAACTGCTTGCAAAGCCGAACATCGACGGTGGTCTGATCGGCGGTGCTTCCCTGAAGGCTGCTGACTTCAACGTCATCGTTCAGGCTGCTGTCAACGGCTGATTTCATTGACCTCACCCCCGCATTCCTCCTGCCGCTGTGCAGGGGGAAACGGGAATGTTGTTCACGTATCTGCTTATACGGTGGAAAGGAGCATTCCGATGCCTGTGAACATCCAAGCCATTCGCAAAACCGCAAATGTCGGATTGATACTGCAAATCGCCTACTCTTTGCTGTACATTTTCGGTGCGCTGACACAAAAAATATGGTTTCCCATCGCGGCAAAAATCATGGGTTTTCCCGATGGGTTTGCTGCAAATCTCGTCATCATGCCGACAATCATGACCATACCTGCATTACAGGCGGGTATCTTCATTCTGTTCTGGTATTTTCTCACTCATTTTTCATTGAAACCTTCGAACATTGTGCCCTTGCTCGGCGGTATCGCTGCTGCCGTGGAGTACATTGTGCTCCCGTTCGCAAGCCGCGGTCTTTCTACGCTGACAAGTGTTCTTCTGGGACGCCTAGAGAATGCAGAGGCTGTTGCCGGCTTCTCGCTGGTTTCACAGGTTTTGTCTTTCCTTTCCCCGCTATCATCCATCGCGGTGGTGCTGCTGTTCTGTTCTTATGCCATGCTGGCGTATCAGCAAAGATTTTATCCGAATCCACCGCAGCATTAACACATCTACGACAGCCCGAAAATCGGACTGTCAGATAGAATTCCCCGCACATTCCCTTCATTTTGCTGCCGTCATGTATTTTTGCAAATACCTGCGCAGCATTGCAGCATTTCACAACTTTATATGCCGCTTTGCCTTTGCAAAGCATCTGAAAGGAGTAATCACGATGACCATTTTAACGCACACTCACGAGCTTGTTAACTACCGTTTCATTCGCAAGGTTTCTATTTCCATCGACGGCGCATATGCACATTCTCCTTTTGAACTGATTGCAGAAATGGACACACCGGGCGAAGAACAAAAGCATTTTATCGTCCTCGGCGGCTATAACGGCTATGATGAAGCGGAACTTGCCTTCCAGACCTTGGTCAACGCCATCCGGAACAAGGAATGTCTCTGCGATTTGACCTGACCATTTTCCCAGCCGCGCACGTCTGCGCATAGTACAGAAACGAGGAGTCTAAAATTTATGAGCAAATCACCTGTTGCACTTTTAATTATGGACGGCTTCGGCATCAACCCTGATACCTACGGCAATGCCATCAAAGCTGCCAAAACGCCGAATCTCGACAAGTATTTCGCATCCTGCCCCAACACCACCATCGGCGCTTCCGGTGAAGATGTCGGTCTGCCGGATGGTCAGATGGGCAACTCCGAAGTCGGTCATACCAACATCGGTGCAGGCAGAATCGTCTACCAGCAGCTTGTCAAGATCACAAAATCCATCCGTGAAGGTGCATTCTTTGAGAACCCTGCACTGACCGCTGCCATGAACAATGCCAAAGAAAAAGGCACTGCCCTTCATCTGATGGGACTGCTTTCTCCGGGCGGTGTTCACAGCCATATGACGCATCTCTATGGTCTTTGTGAAATGGCAAAGCGTTTCGGTCTGACGAAAGTATACATTCACGCATTTCTGGACGGCAGAGATGTACCGCCTTCTTCCGCTGCGGAATACATGGCAGAAGCCGTTGCCGAGATGAACAAGATCGGTGTCGGTAAAGTTGCGACCGTCATGGGTAGATTCTATGCCATGGACCGTGATAATGCATGGGACAGAGTGGAAAAGGCATATGCGGCAATGGTATATGGTGAAGGCATCAGCGGCACAGATCCCGTACAGGCAATCAAGGATTCCTATGCCAACGGTGTGACCGATGAGTTCATGATTCCTGCTGTCATTGACAAAAACGGCATGATTGCGGCGAATGACAGTGTTGTATTCTTCAACTTCCGTCCTGACCGTGCGCGTCAAATCACTCGTGCATATGTAGATCCTGACTTCAAAGGCTTTGCACGTAAACAGGGCTTTTTCCCGCTGGAATTCGTCTGCATGGCGCAGTACGATGCGACAATGCCGAATGTATCGGTCGCATTCCCGCCTGAAGCACTCACCATGACACTTGGCGAATATCTTGCAAAGTGCGGCAAAACACAACTTCGCATTGCAGAAACCCAGAAGTACGCACACGTTACGTTCTTCTTCAATGGCGGCGAAGAAAAGCAGTTTGAGGGCGAGGAACGAATCCTCATCAAGTCGCCTGATGTCGAAACATTTGATATGAAGCCTGAAATGAGCGCATATGAAGTGACGGATGCAGTGCTGAAAGAAATTGCTGCCGACAAGTTCGATGTCATCATTCTCAACTATGCGAACTGCGATATGGTCGGACACACGGGCATTTTTGATGCAGCAGTTGCGGCTGTGGAAGCAGTCGATGAATGCGTCGGAAAGGTAACGGAAGCGATTCTGGCGAAGGGCGGCAAGGTCATCATCACGGCTGACCACGGCAATGCAGACAAAATGTACGAGCCTGACGGTGCACCGTTCACGGCACACACAACATTCCCTGTACCGTTCCTGGTATGCGGAGAGGACTGCAAGCTGCGTGAAACGGGCGTTCTTGCAGACATTGCGCCTTCCATGCTGAAGCTTTTGGGACTGCCGCAGCCTGCTGAAATGAGCGGCACATCCATGATTCTGTAACAGCGGCTTTTCCCGCGAAGCAAAATGATATGTGACTCTTTTATGAAGGAGTCCAAAAAGCAGCGTCCCTGCACACAAACAGGCTCTCATTGCTCTGTTTGCGTACAGGGACGCTGTTTTTATTCTTTCATCATCATTTCTGTCACATAGTAGTCCCAGCCAACCGCCAGCACGACTGCATTACTGTCCATTGCCTTATTTTTACGCATTGCATCACTGCATAAAGTATCAATCACCATTTGTGCTGCATAAACATACCGTGCATTTTCGCTCAGTACAATGCCTTCCTGCGTGCGCAGATACGCTTCTGCATCCTGAATCTGTGTGACAAGTTCTTCGTCCGGACATTCCAGCATCAAAAGCAAGCCCAGCATGGAAAGGTCACGATACTTTCCGAACGGAATATGCGCTTCTTTCAGTCTTTCGTACAATTTCCGCAGACGTTCGCATTTTTGTTCGGCATTCTGTGAATACAATGCCAGCACATGGCTCAGGGACTGCACTGCTTCTTCACTTCGGAACTGACGATGCAGATTTGCAAACACGGATTCCATATCATTCATCAATGGGTTGATGTCCTGTCCGGAAACGGCAAGCATTGCGGCAAAAGGAATGTCCTCAGTTGAAGTGATAAAACGGTGTGCACGTTTCATCATCAAATACAAGTCATTGGTTTTGCGGAGGCTGCGCTGAAAATCAGCTTCTTCCATTGGTTGGTCACAAAGTGTCATGGCGGCAATCAGGAGGTTATCCGAACCTGACGGGAGATTTCTGCCCAAGCGCCGCACCACGCGCCGAACATTATCGAAATAAGGCTCATAAGCGTCACTCAGAGCCATTCTGCACACCAAAGGGATGCCCATACTATTCCGATAGGCGGGAGCTGCGGCATCTTTTTCTGCAAAATCTACACATTCACGCAATTTTTTGCCATCCACAGTTTTATTTTTCCAAAGATAGACACAGGCTGCCGCAAGACACATTCCATCGGTATCACGTTCCAGCACAGAGCTGATTTCTTTGGCTGTTGAAACAAGCAAATCGCATTTTTCGTGCAATTTCTGATTCATTGTTCAAATCCTCCCGTTCTCAAAAATTATGTAATATAAAAACGTCCATGAATATGCAATATATATATATTATAGCTGAAAATTCTGAATTAGTCAAGGGGAAACGGAAGAAATATGGTACACAGTTCTCGCAGAAGAAATACAGTCATACCTGTGCAACATTCCTAATGGCATCTTCTAACAAAGGCAATTTTTATTAGGAGGAGTCCAGAGGCAGCGCCCCTGGACGCAAACAGACTGCTTGCAGTCTGTCTGTGTCCAGAGGCGCTGCCTCTGGAATTCGCAAGCTTTTGAAAAAGCCCCCGCAAAACTTTAATCTCGCTTCGCGTGCATAGCCAGATCGTTACGGAGATACTTTCCCTTTGAAATTCTCAATATCATTGCTGCCTTTTCAATCGTCTGCTGCGGATTCTTCTACGCTTCGCACAGCTTCTATCAAAAGCGGATTCTCCGGCAAACGCGCCTGTGCTTCCGCCAGCTTCGCCAGCGCAATGTCATATTCCTCCACACGCTCAAACGAAGCCGCCACTGCAACCGTTATCATAACATATTTATCCGCATATCCATCAAAAATTCTCTGCAATTCCGCATCATCCACATACTTCTCCATCAGCGGCATCATGCAGTCCATCGCTCCCGTCCAGTTCGCCTTGTTTGCCTCCAACTGCGCCTTCGCCAATACAACCGTGCGCTCTTCTTCCAGCGCCTTCAGTTCAGGTGCCAACGAAAGCAGATTCTTCTGCGCTTCCGCATAATCTGCATCAGTCGCTGCTACATGACCGAACGCCACAGCCGCCGCAGTCCGGTCACCATCATTCAGCGCCTGCTTTCCTTTCTCAAACCAAAGATGTGAGTCCTCTGCCAGCTTCAGCTCCTGCCGCGTTTTTTCGGCTTCTGACGAAAATGCTCTCATCATAGCATCCAGTTGATAGAGATATTCGTCAGCTTCAGCATAGCTGACCTCCCCAGCCTCATATTGCGCCTGCGTCTGCTCAATCGTTCCCGCAATCAGATCCATGACCTCCTGCGGCAACAGCTTCCCCTCACGCAATCGCTCGTCCACTGCCCCCGCACTCAGCATATTCTTTTCCAACAATGCACGCAGCAGCCGTCTTTCAGGATTCTGATTGCGGAAAAACAGAAATGCACCGAATGCAAACAGCAAAACACTGATAGCAGCAGCGATCCACCAGCGAATGGTTTTGCTTTCTTTCAATGGCTGGACCATTTCATATTCTGCTACATCAATAATACGCTGTTCCTTACATTTCTTGCACAACTTTGATTTTCCCGACACAGGTGCGCCGCATTGATTACAATACATCTCTACATCTCCATTATCATTTTTCAGTCGTCAGGATATATCACACGTCAAAACACAGCACTTCCTGCCATTCCGCACAGCGCCGCATTTTCCAAAATGCCTTCGTATGATTGTCCTTGCCCATCTTTCCGTTACGAACGAAAAATGGTGGCTGCGCCGATATCAATAGATTGCATCGCGGCGCATAACTTCAAGCTGTCTGAGGAATGCCTGCTTCTGCCATTCATGCTGATACATGGTGAATTCATTAATTGCCTGTTCCGCAGCGGCATAGGCTTCCTCTCCGCTTGGCTTATGCAGTGCAAGACGCATTCCTGCATCGCAAATTTTCAGTTGAATTCCCAGCTTATCACGTTTCGCTGTCCAGTTTTGTGCTCTGCGGAAATATACATTTGCCATGTCTTCATAACCATTATTTGCCAAAAGTAACGTAATGGTCATGTAATATGCGCCAGCCATCTGCTCTCTTGCAGGAGAATCCCAATAAATATCCAGAAATTTCTGGTCTTTTCTGAATATCTCCAATGCCTGCTCTTTTCTTTTGGTATACAGATACAGATTGATACGCTCAAACTCCGTCAGACCGCGCTCATCGTCATCCGACATGATGCCGATTTTGATTGGCGCCAGCAATTCCTCTGCTTTATCGTACATTTCCACTGACAAATACATATCAGCGGCATAGCATTTTTTCTTCACAGTAGTGGTCTTATTCAGCGCAACATAGCCCTCCACATATTCCAGACAAGGTCCTTTTTCTTCATAGAGTGCCTGCAATTCTTCCGATGTTCCCATTAATTTGTATAATACCTTTTTAAAAACTCCCATAACATACGATTCCTTCCATGATAAATATTTTATGAATTTTCCAGTGTCTCACAGCAACAAATGCCGTAGTGAAAAGCGCTCAGGGTTAATATATTTTCCGCCCTTGCGGATATATTCATAGACCTCATAATCGAACGGAACTGCTTCATTTTCCAGAAAGCTGTCATCAATCCGCACGGAATGCGCGGCATCATAGTAATGAGAAAGCACGTCCGCATCACAGCGGAATTTTCCTTCGCTGTTCACCATCAGATAATGGATGCCGAATCTTGCAAATACCTGCATCAGCGGAAAAAAGTGCGTTTGTGAGCCTGCATTCTCAAACAGCAGTGCCGCAGGATATTCTGTATTCAGAATTCCCTCTAAGCCGCCGGACAGTCCAAGCACCGCATCATGGCTTCGAATGCCGTACCACAGCCGATTGCCGTTCTCTGCACGCACAAGCTGCTGTGAATGCAGTGCATCAATCGCTTCCGTTGCCTCACGCAATGAGGCTTCATGCCCCGCTGTCAGCGTTTTCCTGAAAAAATCTGTCAAATCCCTGACATCGTCCATATTTCCTCCTGTTCTGCATGAAAAGTTGTTGTCATAGATTCTGCCGCAGTTCCTTCTAATTATGATGAACATATGCGGAAATACAGAACAACGCGATCCTTTTCACGCCCAAATTTCTTTCGAAAAAAATCTCCCTTTTATTATATCACTACAAGCAAAAAATGTCAACGAACAAATTCACAACTGTATCCATCGCACACACACTTCATTCAGCATCATGAAACCGTATGCAGGATTGGTGTTTTTTACAGGAAAACACAGAATCCTGCCCTGTCCGAACGTGCGAAATGTACGTTTTTTCAGGGATGCTTGACATTCACGCAGATTTCATGGTATAATAGCACATATCCCAAATCTATGAAAAGGAGTGCTGAAAATGTCTGAAGAAATGCTGGAGCAATCCCATGAAGAAGACGATGACCTGCTGGTGCTGGAGGACGAAGACGGCAATGCCATTCAATTCCAGTTCCTTGAAATGGTGCAGTATGAGGGCAAGCCGTATGCTGTACTGATGCCGCTGGAAGATGATGACGAAGAAGGCGGTGTCGTCATTGTAGAAATCATCGGCTTCGGAACAGATTCCGAACATTACGATGCTGTCACGGACGAAGAACTGCTGGATCAGATTTTCGAACAGTTCAAAACAGAATTCGGCGATGCATACGATTTCGAGTAAGTGACAAAATGCAGCATCAAGGGAGGGGTGTCGTTGAAGCTGCAAGCGCTATGGGGCAAAATCAAGCAAGGATGGCAGTTTTTGACTGTATCCACGCAGAAATTCGCCCATGACCACCTTTCAGCCTATGCGGCACAATCCACCTTCTATCTGATGCTTTCCTTCTTTCCATTTGTAATGCTGGTATGCATGGCAACGCGGCTGCTGCCAATCAGTGAAAACACACTGCTGACGGCGGCAAAGCTTTTGCTGCCGCCAAATTATCAGGAGATTGGTGTCGGGCTGATTGACGGATATTATAATGAAAATATCAAATCCACGAAATTTTTCCTGATTCTGTTTCTGATATGGACGGCATCACGCTTGATCCATGCGCTGATGAACGGATTCAATTCTGCGTATGGGATCATAGAGAACCGCAGTCAGACGGTTTTGCGGCTGATCGGATGCGTGTATACGATCGCGCTTTGCGCACTGATGATCGCACTGATCGTGATGTATGCGTTGGGTTCGAGAATTGTTGCTTACATTTCAACGCATTTTGCAGACCAATATCTGATGGAGCTTCTGATGAGTCTTGGGCGAAACCTGGCGAGTCCGCTGCTGATGTTGGTGGTATTCTGGTTATCGTACGTGATATTGCCGTCGAGAAAGGCACGGTTTCGGGATGAACTGCCGGGCGCGTTTGTGACAACGCTGTTCTGGCGCGGAGCTGTGGCATTGATGACAGTATTTCTATCGCGTTCGATGGAGCAATACTCGTATGTGTATGGCAGTTTAACGAGTTTGATCATGTTGTTGGTCTGGCTGTATACCTGTGTATATGTATGGTTTGTGGGTGCTGAATTGAATGTATTTCTCAGGCAAAAACGAGAAAAAAAGAAAGAAGCAAAATCTTCCGCACCCAATTCATAACGATTTCAGCAGAGTCTCTGACCGCAAACAGTCTGTTTGTGACCGGAGGCTCTGCCTTTTTGCGCTGTTATGCGTCAAAATGATGAAATTTGAATGTATTTCATGTGCAATATATGAAATATTAGAATTAGCTGTTGACGAAACGCAAATCTTCTGTTATAATTATGATGTATTTTTATATTTCCGTTACAAAAGGATTTTGACTGCATGAATAAATATAAAAGTCTTGCCGCAAATACCGTCGTATTTGCGATTGGCAGCTTCGGCTCAAAGATACTGGCGATCCTGCTGAATAAGCTCTATACGGGACATATCTATTCAGGCGATTATAACACCAAGGAGATTCTCGAAATCTGCGCAAATCTCCTCGTCCCGATTGTCAGCTTCTCCATCACCGATGCCGTCATTCGATTCGGTCTGGACAAAAATTATGATAAACACAGCGTCTTTTCCAACGCTGTCACCGCTTTGCTATGCGGCATCGGTGGATTTGCTCTGCTCTCCCCGCTTCTGATGCTGTATACCGATATCAAATCCTACGTCTGGCTGCTCGTGCTGTTTGTCTGCATTTCCTGCTTTCGGCAAGTGTCTACGCAGTTTGCCCGCGCAAGAGGTATGGTCAAACTCTTTGCAGGTGACGGCATCGCCTGTACGCTGACGCTCTTTCTGTTCAACCTCATCTTTATCGGCTGGCTCGACCTCGGTGTTACAGGCTTCATGCTCTCTACGATGCTCTCCGACCTCTGCTCCGGCGTGTTTGTCTGGATCGTTGCCAAACATGGAGAGTATTTCTCGTTCAAATATGTCGATAAGGAACTCATGGGCGTCATGCTTCGCTTCTCGCTCCCATTGATTCCGACCGCAATTCTATGGATCATCACAGGTTTCTCCGACCGTATTTTCATCAAGTATATGGTGACAGAAGAAAAATTCGGCATCGTAGGTGCTTCAGCGGCAGGCGTCTATGGCGCAGCCTCCAAAGTCCCGAACCTCATTTCGATGGTGTCCACCATTTTCTATCAGGCGTGGAATATCAGTGCCATCGACGAAAACGATTCCGCAGGGCGTGCGAAATTCTACACGCAGATTTACAGCGCCTATCAGTCCATGATGATGACAGCGGCAGCGGGTATCATTTTCCTTGTGCATCCGCTTTCCAATATTTTGAATAGTGAAAAACTAGACCCCGCATACGGAGATGCCTATTTATATACGCCTGTACTGGTCATTTCCGTGCTGATGATGAGTCTGAATCAGTTCATGTCCAGCATCTACACGGTTTCCAAGCACACCCGCAACAGCTTCTATACCAGTCTGATTGCGGCTGTCCTGAATATTACGCTGAATGCCCTGCTGATTCCGCGCTTTGCGGTGCATGGTGCGATTGCGGCAACCTTCGCAAGCTACTTCGTTTGCTACGCCATTCGCGTATTTGATGCGCGGCGGTTCATTCCGTTTCAGGTGGAGCATTGGCGCTTGTTGGTCAATCTGCCGCTGTTGTTCGGCATGAGCGCATTGATGATCTATGCACCTGCCCATTCCCTGCTGTATGCGGGAATGCTGCTGCTGGTCGTCATCGCCATCAATTTCAGAGCACTGTTCGCAACCGCAAAGAAAATCCTAAAACGCGGCTGATGATGTTTCCTTCGGCTTTTTCCGAACCCCGCACGGTTCGGGCAAAATATAAAGGCAACACCGCACAAAGCACGCCTGACGGCTTGGCGGCACATCTGCTTGCAAATTTTCCGCCATCTTGCACAGAAATTCCTTGCTGGGCGTCAGCCCCACGGCGTCATTTCTATACAATCTGACGAAAAATTTGACTGCGCATCTATGCCACCAGCTCTGTGCGGTGTTGCCTAAAGAAAAAACAAATCTGGAGGTACCCTACAATGAACATTGATTCCCGTTCCCTGCTTCTGGCACTGCTGGTCGTCATTTTCGCATTCATCAATTACGTGATCCTGCGTGATATGATGTATGGCATCCTGCTGGGAACACATAAGAAAAAAACAGCAGACAAAATCATTTCCGAACAGAAATTCATGAGCCGATTCACACAGCGCTTCATCGGCAGCAACATCAAGCACCACGAAAAAGCTTTCCACAAATGGGTCAACATCAAGTTGTTCCACTTCATCTTTACACTCGTGCAGCTTATCGGATTTGGCGTTGTCATTTTCATGAACCTGCTTCAGTTCTGGATCATTGCAATTATTTGCGGTGTGCTTGCGATTTACAATATCGTATTGTTTGCGATCATGATGTCTCATACGGCTTCTACTACCCTGAAGAAAAGCAGCAAGGGTTCTCCGTGGTCGTTTGAACAGTAATTCCCGTATGCAGCAGGCGCTCCCATATGTACTACGGAAGCGCCTGTTTTCATATTATTCTGAAGGCTTGGGCAGTAACAATACTATCTGCCGTCATTTTTGAAACAAAAGGAGATTTTACTTATGTCTATGTTCGATAGTTCTTTCAACCCGCTGGATGACCTGCGCAGTGTGCTCGATACCGCAGCACAGAAAACCGCAGAAGGCTTCGAAAATTCGAAATCCTACATGGAGCGCATGAAGCTGAAAAATGAACTGAACGAAAAGTACCGTCAGCTCGGCAAAGCAGAATATGAATATGCCGTCGGCGAAACCGATGACACTGACCCGATCGACACACTCGTTGCAGAGATCACCGAACTGCGCAACGCCTATGTCGATATCTGCAAGGTACTGCGCCGCGATGAAGCCCCCATCTGCCCTCGCTGCGGCAAAAAGAACACCGTCGGCAACAGCTATTGCTCTGAATGCGGCGCAAGACTGTACACCGATTGATGAAGAAACAAGCATTTACTGCGCCCGTCACGAAAAACCAGAGCATCCCGCTGACCATCACAGGCATGACCGCAGAGGGAAACGGTGTCGGCAAGTACGAAGGGTTTGCGGTCTTTGTACCGCAGACCGCCGTTGGCGATGAAATCACCGCAAAAATCGTCAAGGTCGAACCGCGTCTTGCATACGGCATCGTGGAAACGGTAGAAAAGCCGTCCCCTGACCGCATTGCGGCAGACTGCCCTGTGTTTGCGACCTGCGGCGGATGTGTGTTCCGCCATGTTTCCTATGCGGCGGAACAACGCTATAAAACGCAGTTCGTGACGGACGCTTTTTCACGAATCGGCGGCTTGACGCCCAAAGAACTTTTGCCCATTTTCGGCGCAGAACAATTGGACGGCTGCCGCAATAAAGCACAGTACCCGTGCGGTGCATCCGCAGAGGGCAGCTTGCAGTTCGGTTTCTATGCCGCACGCTCCCACCGCCTGATTCCGCACACCGACTGCTGTCTACAGCCGAAACTGTTCGCTGAGATTCTCGCCGCCTGCGGCAGACTGCTTCACGGCATAACGGCATATGATGAACAAACCCGACAGGGCATCCTGCGGCATATCTACCTCAGACAGGGCTATCACAGCGGAGAAGTGATGGTCTGTTTTGTCGTGTCAAAGCCCTGCAAAGATGCCCTGAAAACGGTCGGAGAAGCACTCATGCAGACATTCCCGCAGATTGTTTCTGTGATGATGAACGTCAACAGCAAGCCGACCAATGTCATTCTCGGCAGCAAAACGCTTTGTCTTTGCGGGAAAGAAACCATTGCAGACGTGTTCTGCGGCATTCCTGTATCGCTCAGCCCGCAAAGCTTCTATCAGGTCAACACAGCACAGGCAGAACGCCTTTTCGCGGAGGCGAGACGACTTGCGAACCCGCAGAAAAATGAGCTTCTGCTGGACTTGTACTGTGGAACAGGTGTCATCGGGCTTTCGATGGCGGATGCGGCAGGAGAAGTCATCGGTGTGGAAGTGGTTGAACAGGCAATTGCGGACGCAAAGGAAAACGCCAAGCGTGCAGGCATCACAAATGCAAGCTTTTTCGCGGGTGATGCGGGAAAAATCGCCGCAGAGTCCGCTGCAAAAGGCACAAAGCCTGACATCATCGTGCTTGACCCGCCGCGCAAAGGCTGTGACAATGTGACGCTGGATGCCTGTCTGGAAATGTCGCCAAAACGCATTGTCATGGTATCCTGCAATCCTGCAACTGCCGCAAGAGATGCGAAATACCTCACGGAACACGGCTTTTCATTAGATGTTCTGCGACCTGTTGATTTGTTCCCGCGGACGGGACACGTAGAATGTGTGTTATTGATGTCCAGAAATGAATGAGGTCAAGGAATGAGAAACCAGAAAAACGCCAAAGTCCCCTCGGAAAAAACAAACGCGAAACAGAAAACAGGGAAACGGAAAATCATCCTCTTATCTGTATTATTGCTCATCGTCATTGTGGGTGTATTCGACATCTGCATCACTGAAATCAATGCAAAGAAGATTCCGCATCGTTTTGCTTCTGTCGATGAAGGACGCGCACTTTTGCTTGCTAACACGGAATATTACGACCATTACTCACAGAATGATATTGATTTCAGGATGAAAAAAAACGATGCGACAATAGATGAATTGCTGGATGCGTCCACCGATTCTGTCAAGAAATTCAATTTTTTTGAGAAGCTGTACATTGACCACCGCATTGCGAAAATGTATCGGAAGCTGAGTACCAACCACTACACGCTTCCGGAAACAGAAGAAATCGTTTTCGTAAATATGAATATGGACTTGGAAGGCGGCGCAAGCGGTTACACGCATGGTACAGAGATTTATCTGAATGCTGTAAACGTATCTGTCTGTTCAATGCTGGGCATGATTCCCGGTTTCAACGAATCTATGGACGAATTGCTATGGCACGAACTGTTTCACTGCCTCACAAGATGCAATCCCGACTTCAAATCCGAGATGTACTCCCTCATCCATTTTACGGTCGTGGATTCCGATTATGAACTGCCGCCTTGTTTGCGGGAGAATGCTTTAAGCAATCCGGATGTCGAACATCATAATTCATACGCGACCTTCTCGATTGACGGTCAGGAAGTGGATTGTTTCACTGTCTGGCTCACGACAAAGAGCTATGCGGAAGCACAATCCGGCTGGAGCGACTGTGAGGCAGTGGCACTTGTCCCGATTGACGGAACAGACACCTATTACCTTTCAGAGCAGGCATCGAACTTCGATGAAGTATTCGGAACGAACACCTATTACGTCATTGACCCTGAGGAATGTATGGCAGATAACTTCGCATATGCGATGCTTTATGGAGTAAAGGGCAAAAACGGGCAGGGATATCCGAATCCTGAAATTATTCAGGGAATCATTGACATTGTGCATGAATAAATTCACATTCTCCGCATCACTGAATCAACAGAGATGCGGAGTTTTCATATCTGTTTCCCCATCCGGTATTCCCCTGCACAGTTTCACCTTTTCTTCATTGACAAGCCGCCGAATTTCTGCTATAATATGTGTAAACCGCACAGAATAAATATAAATCGTGCGGAGTGCGATGAAAATAATGTGCAGGAGGATATATACTATGAAAAAAACAAGGGCAGCCATTGCGGCATTGCTTGCGTCTGCCATAGCATTCGGCATGGCGGGATGCAGCGAAAGCAGCGAAGAAAGCAGCTTTAAATCTCTGGATTCGGCAACCGCCGAACAAGTCGCACAGATTGCGGCAGAAGATGAACGTCTGACAGGCACGCTCGAAAATAAAACCATCAAATGGATGGCAAACTGGGACATCAACCCTGATGCAACGGGCAAGAATACGCCGATTGAACTGGCAATTTTCCAGTCGCGCTATGGCGGAAATGTCAAGTATTACAATGTAGACTGGAACACGCGCTACGATTCGCTGGCAAATGCCATCAACGGCGGCGAAGGCATTGACTTTTTCCCCGCAGGCGATCTGGATGCATTCCCGAAGGGTGCACTGAAAGAGATGTTCGTGCCGATTGATGATTACGTAGATTTCAATGACCCGCTGTTCAAGGATGTCAAAGACGTTTCTGATATGTTCGAGTGGAAAGGCAAGCACTATGTATTTGTCAATGACATTTCGGGTGATTACTGTGTCATCATTTACAACCGTGACACGATGGAAGAAAACGGCTTGGAAGACCCCGCAGAACTGTTTGCAAAGGGTGAATGGACTTGGGATACCTTCCAGAAGCAATTACAGCAGTTTGTAGACGTAGATAACGAACAGTATGGTATTGATGGCTGGTGGTATGAAGCGGGGCTTTCCGCGACCTGTGGCGTGCCGTACATCGGCCTTGAGGATGGCAAGCTGGTAAACAACCTGAAAGACCCTGCCATCGAGCGGTTACAGAACTGGATGTATGAACTTGGCACGGCAAACTATGTCAGCATTGACGAACACGGCTGGAAGGAAATGCCGAACTACATTGGGGAAGGCAAAGAGTTGTTCTATCCGTGTGGTGCATGGGCGCTGTACTCTGAAAAAGCGCAGTGGTCGGCAGATTTTGGTGAAAATGTGATGTTTGTTCCGATGCCGAAGGATCCGAACTCGGACAAATATTATATTCCGTGTGGACTGGACGGATATCTGATGGTAAAGAACGGGCAGAATCCGGAAGGTGTGGCAAAGTTTGCGGCTTGCAAGCGCATGGCGATTACGAATGAACGTGCGGCAGAGATTGCGACACAGCAGCTTTATGATGATTATGGTTGGACGGACGAGATGGTTGAGATGCTGCACAAGTGTCATGAGATGGCGAAGGAGAATCCGTATTATGACTTTTACAGGGCAGTATCGGAAGATGTGACAGACCTGCTGGACAGCAATGAAGCGGGTGGCATTCGAGCGGCATCGAAGGGAATGTATCAATGGAGCGAGTCGCTTGGTGCAGTCAATGCAGCGATTGACGCATATCTGGACGATTACAACAATCAGTAATCAAGGCGATATTCGCGCAAACCGTACGATGGTATCTAAACGGCTATGCACGCGAAGCGAAACAAAAGTTTTGCTTCGCGTGCATAGCCATTTTATGCGGGAGAATCTCCCTTTGGAATCCTCATGATATTAGCTGCGTGCTTTACCGATATCGCAAAATATCCATCAGCCGCGCTCTCCCCCGCCGTATCGTCCGCGATATCGTACACGGCGCTACTCCACATTCCTCCGCAATCTCTGCCTGCTTCATCCCCTGCACATAGTACAAATATAAATACCGCCGCTGCGTATCCGTCAGCGCCCGTATCCATGCCTTCGATATCATCCTCTGAAACTGCGTCTTTTCTTCCTCATCCTCATATTCCTCCTTGCTTTTCATGATCTGCTTCGCAATCCATTGCCCATCATTCATTACTTCATAATTCGATACTCGCCGAGTGCCCCGCAAAATTTTCTCGTATTGATGACTCATATGCACTCTGCCTCCCTTTCTACATAAGGCTGCAAACACCGAAGTACAGCTCGAATCTCACAGTATTCATCCGTCAGCAATTCAATGCGGCGAATTACTGCATCTCTCTGCCTTCCATTCATTATTCCACAGGACGCAGCTTCATCCATAAGAACTGCTTTCAGTTCGGCTTTCCGCTTCAACAACGAAGCTGCCGCATTTTCGTATGTTTTCTTCATTTCCGTATAGGTCAGATTCATGGGATGCGTTCCTCCTTTTACGCGCTTGGTATCATTTTCTCGTCAAAAGAACATTTGTTCTATATCTATATTGTACCAGATTTTCAGAGAAATGTCAAGCACCGAAAAAGGCAATGTATTGAATACAATACATTATCGACGCAAAATTTCAAAATGCAAATACACAAAAAAGCTCCCCCCGTTTTGTACGGGAGGAGCAAAGGAGAAGTGATATACCTTGAAAGCTTAGAGAGTAATCAACTGTGCGATTGCCTCGATGATCTTCGTGACATCGTTCACAGTAATGCTGCCGTTCTTATCACAGTCAGCATTTACAATACCCTGTTCGGAAACGGAAACAGATTTGTCTTCGCTAGCGTAACGGGCAAGGAGAATTGCGTCATTTACATTGCGCTGTCCATCACAGTCAACGTCACCAAGCAATGTCGGCTTGAGTTCTGCCTTGGTGGTGGTGGTCTTTTCGGTGGTCTTCTCAGTGGTCTTTTCCGTCGTGGTTGTTGTCACAGTTGTGGTAGTAACTGTTGTTGTAGCAACCGTAGACGGGGTGATAGCAGCTGCTTCTTTCAGAACTGCACTGTAAGCAGGCTTTTCCTGATAGCCGGAGGAGAACAGCAACGGGTTGTTTTCTTTACGCCAGCTAACGCTATCGTTGGTACCCCAAACGGTAACAGCAGGAATCTGATCGCTGTACTTAACAGCCAGATTGAAGATATCAGCGAACAGTTTTGCCTGTGCGTTGAAGTCAGAGCAAGTGATATCGAGCTCGGTGATCTGTACTTCCAGACCAGTGCTCAGGAACTTCTTCAGAGCGGTTTCGTATGTGTTCTTGTCAGGATATCCAGTATCCAAGTGGGACTGCATACCGATACCGTCGATGACACCTTTATCCTTCAGCTTCATAGCCATGTTGTAGATGTCGGTGGTCTTTGCAGGGATGTACTCGTTGTAGTCGTTCAGGTAGAGCTTGCAGCCTGCCGGAGCATACTGTCTTGCATAGGTGAATGCCTTGATAACGAAGCTGTCGTCACCGTAGATACGAACCCAGTTGGAGTTGTTTGCAGGACGCATTCCGCCGCCGTCGTTCACGAACAATTCGTTTGCAACGTCGTAGGAATAAACATTCAGCTTCGGATACTGTGTTTTCAGAGCTTCGAAAGTATTCTTGATCATGCTTTCGAGACGCTGATCCATAACAGTGGTGGAAACATATGCACCATTGTTATCGAAGTTTTCGCGGAAGAACCAGTCAGGAGTCTGGCTGTACCATACGAAGGTATGGCCACGAAGTGCAATGCCGTTGTCTTCGCAGAACTTCAGGGTAGAAGCTGCGGAGTTCAGAGAAATCTGGGTGTTAACGTTGTTGCCCTTGCTCTTGCAAGCGTTCTGGTCGAGAATGGAATCCGGCTTCAGAGCGTTTTCAGGAGTGATGGAGTTGAAGTGGCTCTTAATGAAGTCTGCGCCCTGGTTCAATTCGAACGGGCTGACAGAAGTACCGATGCGGAATGCATCGCCGAAAGCTTCTTTCAGGTACTTGGAAGAAGTATTGCCCTTCGTGCCTGTACCTGTACCGGCAGTAACATTGGTGTTGCCGGTATTCTGCGTATTCTGGGTTTGCTGTGTAGCCGCCGTGGTCGGGTTCTTTACGCTTGCGCCGGTATTCGGAGAAGCGGTACCCTTGACTGCTGCAAATGCATTATCAATGTAGAAATCATCAGTACCGGATTCGGTTTCGATATACAGGAGCATATCGGTTGCGCCTTCCGGAATCGTGAAGGAAGTGGTGCTGAGGTCAGTCCACTTACCAGGCTCCGCAGTGACGGTGCAAACTTCATCATAGCTCTGTGTACCAGAACCGGACTGAAGCGTCATCTTCATGCTGAGCGGAGAATTGCCTGCGGGGCAAACTGCTGCGCCGAATGCATAAGCCTGACCGGGAATGAACGTGGAGGAATCCAGTGTGATACCTGCGCCGTTCCATTCTTCCTGTCTGCCGCTGACAAACAGAGAGCTGTTGCCTTCGTATGCTGCACTGGTAGAAACCTTTGCGGAGTCATCGCCGCGCGGGCCCCAATCGTCTGTGCCGCTTTCGAATGTGGACTTGAAGAAGATGCCGTCTTTCGGCGGTTCTTTTGTAGTGGTAGGACCAGTGGTTATTTTTGTGTCGCTGAGTGTCAGTTTGGTAACATTTGCTCTGCCGCTGCTTTCCCAGCCTTCTACGTTCAGAGCGACTTCGGTCAGACCGCCAATGGAGAAGCCGGCCTTTTCCCAAGCCTTGAAGTGGTCGGAAACAGTGATGGTACCAGAGTTTCTGGTCTGCTTACGGATACTGAAGTACTGCCAGAAGGTTTCGTTCGTACCAAGGATGGTAGGACCTGTGTGCTGAATCTTGAAGACTTCATAGTCAGCACCGTCAATGCTAACGGTCTGGCTACCGCCCTGTGCAGACGGTTTCCAGTTCTTCCAGTCCTCGATGATGTAATACTCAACGAGCGGGTTCTTGAACCAACCGTAAACGCAAAGACGAGAGTTACCGCCCTGTGCAGAATACTGTGCTGCATAGTCCAGAACGATATCGCCCTGCTGGGTTGCTTTGGTTACGCCGTCATAGGTTTTACCACGGCGTGCGAGGAAGTTACCCGCAGAGACCTGAGCGCTCCACTCGGTATCGAATGTACCGCCGCTGCCCAGTGTCATCGAGCCGCTTCCGCCCGTCTGGTCCAGCCAGATTTCATAGCTGTAACCATCAGAGTTGCCTGTGTACTGATTTCTGCCATTGCCAACGCTAAACTTCTCGCCTGCTGCTGCCTGAGATGTCAAAGACAGCGACATGGAAGAAATGCCAACGACGGCTGCGGAAATCAAACTAAGTAATTTCCTTTTCATAAAAATCCTCCCCTTTTTGTATTATGAAATACTCCTCAAGTGATGATGACAGGAGCGACCAACACTTTAAAGTTGCCCCTTTCACCAATTTCAGTTTATCACACGGGAAATTTTTTCGCAAGTAGGATATTGCGGTAATTTTAGACGTATTTGCCAAATATTGCGAAACTGTGAATACTAATTTAAGTTTCCTGTTTGAAACATTATGATAGAAATTGCAACAAGAGGGGCAGTTTCACATCGTAAAATTCTTTTACCAAGCCAAACAGGCGTAACACCGCATTTTTTCAGGAATTCTATTTCTTTTTCATCGAAACCGCCTTCTGCACCTACAAATAGTCCATAGCTGGATTTGGTAGTCATAATTTGCGAAAACGAACATCCGCCCTCACCTTCATAGCAGACAACTTTACATTCGATATCCTGCATTTTCTCTGCTGCCTGTTTGAGGGTATGGAGTGGGGCGACCTGTGGAATGATGCCGCGGCCTGACTGTTCTGCGGCAGATTGTGCGATTTTCTGGAGGCGTTCGCGTTTTTTCTCGAAGTCGGCGGGAGAAAGGCGGGAGATGCAGCGGGCGGTCAGCACGGGGACGATTTCCGTCACGCCAAGTTCGACGGCTTTCTGGATGATGGTTTCGAGTTTATCGGTTTTTGGAAGAGCCTGAAAGAGGGTGACGCGAACGGAGGGTTCTGCGCAGCAGGGAGCGCTGCTGAGGATTTGCAGGTAGATGGTATCGGAGGTAATTTCCTCGATGGTACATTCGTAGTCGATGCCGCAGGCGCAGACGGTAAGGGGTTCACCTGTGCGCATACGGAGGGCGTAGCCGATATGGCGGGCATGGGCGCCTGTCAGGGTAGGATTGGAAGCAGAAAAAGAGTCCTCAAAGAATTTAGGCATAGAGATATCTCCTTTATATATAGTATCATACGCGCAAGAATTGCTAATAATAACTATACCATATGATGCAGGAATTTGCAAGCAAAAAATCACGCATAGCGCGGCTATTGTATTGAGGAATCCAAGGGAGATTCTCCCGATAAAAATGGCTATGCACGCGAAACTTTAATTTCGCTTCGCGTGCATAGCCGTATCGCACTGGATTTATCCCACAAGCCCCGAACGCTCTATGCCTTCTGTGAAATGTTTCTGCAAACAACCATACATTACCAGCATCGGCGTAATCGAAATCAAACACCCCGCCTCTAACCATACGATTTTTTCACGCGCACTCACATTCGCATTCGCATTGTTGAATATCGCCACGTTCAATGTCGCATCCAGATTTTGCAGTACCATCGCAATCGTTTTCGTATTCGTGAAAAATACCGAAGCGACATAATAATCATTCCAGTACCACACAATCGAAAACAAAAACACCGTCAGCAGCGATGAACCCGCATTCGGTATCATTACCCGCAGAAATGTCCCAAGCGGCCCACAGCCGTCCAGATATGCCGCATCTTCCAGTTCCTTCGGCAAACCACGGAAAAATTGCCTGAATATGAAAATCATCAGCCCCGAACGAATCCCGTTCGCCGTCATCGCAGGCAAAAACATTACCAACGGATTGTCAATCAGATTCACCGTCCCAAAAAGGAAATTGCGGAACGTCATGTACAGCGGAATCGAAATGATCTGTGTCGGCACCAGTATCATCAGAATCACAATGCCAAACAGCAGATTCCTCCCCTTGAACCGAAATCGTGCAAACCCATAACCCGTCAGCGCACAGGCAGCAACCTGAAACAGTGAACAGCCCAGATTGATGAATACTGTGTTGAACAGCGGATTTCCGCGGTTTGCAGGCGAATGCGTCAGCCCCATCGCGTCAATGGTCTGCTTCATGACCTTCAGCGTGAAATGACGCGGAATCCAGATAATGGTCGGGTCGTTCATGTCGATATTGCTGCGGAAACCGTAACTCAGCATGAACAGCAAAGGCGTCAGAATGACAAAGCCAAGTCCGAACAGAATCAAAAAGCGGAATATCGGCCAGCATCGTTCCAGAAGCCGCTTCCTGCGCAGATAACGGCGTTCAGCAGGCGGTAGATTCTGTATGCGTGTGCGCTGAAGTTCCTTTCGGCGCTTGCTGTCCAAAACAGGCGCTTCTGTCGGTACGTCAGGCTGTGCGCACAGGGGAATATCTGTTGTGACAGGGGATGTTGTTTGTTCTTCCATCGTTTTTCCCTCCCCTTATTCAACTTCATAGAAAATGAAGCGGTTGAAAATCAGCACGACAATGCCGACCAACAGCATGACAATCGCAAAATAACTCCATGCCATGGATGCCGCATATGCGAAATCCCATTCGTGCTGTTTTGCCAGCACACGCGCCATGACCGCATTATCCGTTGCGGTAAAGGAATCAATGACCGTGTAAATGAAATTGGCAAGAATCATCGGGCTGACATACGGCAGAGTGATTTTCCAGAAGTATTCCCATGCGGTCGCACCCTCCATGGATGCGGCTTCTTTTGCAGATACGGGAATATTCTGGAGCGCGGCAAGAAAAATGAGAATCTGGATGCCGCTATTCCAGACTAAGCCGAAAATGTCGGTCGTGACTGTATTGATGATTTCAGAAAGATGCGGCGAAATGTTCATGACACCGAGAAATTCCAGCAGTTCGTCCACGATGTCTGTTTGAAACAATGTGGAAAACTGTGCGCCGCTGTCTGCACCTGTTGTGGCAATGTTGCCGTTGATGATGTTGAATACAGGCCCCGTGGCAATGATAACGGGCAGGAAGAAAATGGCACGCGCAAAGCCTCTGCCCTTGAATTTCTGGTTGAGAATCACCGCAATAAACAATGAGAATATCAGAATCATCGGGGTTTTCACAGCGGTATCTTTCAGGACGGCAAGCAGATTCTGCTTGAACTGCGGGTCTTGTGCAAAGACAAAGCGGAAGTTTTCGAGCCATTGCGTCCCTGCGAAAGAAAGCCACTCCTTGCGCATTCCGCCGACATCAGGTTTCAGCGTGTGGTTGTCCATGAAGCAGTAGCAGAACGATTCTGCCAGCGGAATCAGAAACCAAAGCACGGTGCCGACCAGCCAGATGGAGATAAATCCGTACCCATAGAGGGCTTTTCTGCGTTCATATGGAATTTTCATGAAAGCCCTCCGTTTCCGTCCCCGAAATCTGCTTCCGGAAGACAGTATGTATTGCCGTTCAGTGTGACAGAACGATTATCAAGATTGACTATGGTTTTCGTGCCGTTGGCGTACTGCGTGGTGATGATATGATCTTCGGCAGTATAGCTGATAATGGGAGAATCACTTGCCGCCGCAGTGATGGTACTCAGAAAATGATAATCGTGTGCCGCAGGTTTGAGCCATGCGGCGTAGTCCGCATAATACAGTATATCGAAATCGGTATCTTTGGTTTCGCTGATGTCGGAATAGAGCATATCGAAATGCAGATTGCTGCCCGATGCCGCCGCAAGCAAAACCAGACGGTCTGCATCAGCACTGCCATTGACCGCCTTGGTCGCATAGGGAATCACGCCGTGCAGTACCATCTGATACAGCGGGATATCTTCATCGAAAATGTTGAATCCGCTGGAATACAGAGGCAAATCGGAGATGTTGTCCGTATAGGGGAGCATATAGGCGTTGGGGTCTTTGGAAAGCACCGTGCCGAGCGTGGTCTGCAATTGCTTCGCGGCATCGGCGATTGCCTGCTTGACGTTCTCGCGGGCGGCAGTGGAATGCTTGCCGTAGTCGCCATAGAGTGTGGAGGCCATGTCACCGATACAGGCTGAATGCAGTCCCGCATCCTGATAATTGGCAGTCAGAGTGTCATAGAGGGCAGGAAAAGCCGTAGGAGAAAGCAGGGACATGGTTTTCTTTTCGCCGTATGGGACGCCGTAAGCTTGTTCGTAGTCCACAATGCGGGCAAATGCGCCGGAAACACGCACAGCAGTATCGTGTAAAGCATGATAGCCGTTGCCCGAATAGAATGCGGTGTTGTTGACAACAGGATACCATTCAATGCGGCAGCTATCCATGAAATCGGTCAATGTCTGAAAATCTGACCTGCCGCCAAGTACGCCCGCAGGTTTTGCGGTATCATCGACTTTGCCGCTGATGCCTTCATTTGTCCAGCGATTGATGGATACCACAAGATTTTCTGTCCCTGCGCTGCGGATGCGTGCAAGAATCTCCTGCATTTCCGAGAAGTCAGTCATGGCAGTTTTTGTGAACACGGGAAAGCCGAGGATGTTTTTCTGTTTCAGACAGCCGCCGTATAAATCGAGGTACAGCTTGGAATCGTTTGCTTTGGCGGTTTTCCGGACGTGCTGTTCTTCCGTGAGGTATTGCCGATACCGTGCCGCAATGTCGACATAATCAAGCTGCGGGCTGTGGTCGGCATTGATATCATCTTCTGCGCAAAGCGGGTAGTAACGAACTTCCGCCTGTACGGGTTCAAGCGCTTTCTCAAAAACGTTCAGTGGGTTGTCGTTGTCGCCGCCGAGGTAGTAACTGTCCTGACTGCGCAGAACAAATTGGAAGTAACAGCGGTTGTATTCGGTGTTGGATTGTCCGATGCCGCTGACATCCGCATTCAGATAGCAGTTGCCGTCACCGCTTGCTGCTACGGCAAGCATGGCATTTTTGCCTTTGCAGATGCCGAATATCGGCAGGGAAACGCCCTCAACGGTCGCGCCCTTGGTTTTCGGGACGGCTGTGGTATCTGCGCCGTAAATGAGCTGACTGTATGGTTTTGCGTTATTTTTTTGGTTGTTGAAGCGAATCAGTGCGCCTGAACCATCAGGAATAACGAAGTAACCTTCTTCTTCGCTGTCCGCCGCACCGAATGCATTCAGCACGGAAAGCGCCTGCGCAATGATGTATTTGTCCTTATTTTCTTCTTTTTTGTCGGCGGTGAATTTTTCGGTGATGTTTGCGGTGTCCATTCTGACCGAGAGATAATCGTCACAAAGCGTGTATTGAACGGGCAGCAGGATGCCGAGTTTCTTGAAATTGTAGGTGACGGTGATGCCGTTTGGCGAATCCTTGCGGACGATGGTGCATTTGGCAAAATCGCCCGAACGGGAATTGGAAGTCGAACGCGAATCGGGTTCTGCGGAGGTCAGCACCATGGCAGACTGCAATTCTTTGCAGAGTACCTTGGAGGCAAGCTTGTCGCCGCCCGCATTGATGGGGGACGACCACCAGACATAGCCGTTCTTTTTGTTGACCAGTGCGAATACGTCCTCTAAGCGTTCATCGTCTGCGAGTTTGTTTTCGTCCCAGACCCAGAATGCCAGATTGTCGTTTTCTGCGGCAATGCGCATTTTCGCAAACACGTCTTTTTCGGTGCGCTGTTTCCATGCGGCGGCATCGGGATTGACGGCTTCTGCCGCATCTTCAGCGGTTTCGGCAGATTCCTCTGCGGCAGTCACAGGCAGCGGCATGAATGCCGCAGTCTGCATGGCAAGCCATGCCGCCGTCAGGATGGAAAGCATTTGTTTTCGTCTTTTTTGCATGACATCACCGCCTTAGACACGCACTCTGTACAGTATTTCTGTATAGAGGGAATAGAAGAACACATAAACTTTCTGGAACAGGCTTAGAAACAGCACTGCCAGAAATAAAATAATCAGCATGGCACAAAGTGTCAGGAAAATGGCGGCGATGGTTTTTGTGAATGAATACTGATGCACACAGCGAATGGCATTGAACAGCAGTAAGCCTGTCCAAAGCAAGCCGACATAGTATACCGTGTTGAAAAAGACCGCTTCTTCCTGTATCAGAATATGCGAAAGCACAATGTTGATAAAAGTGGAGGCGATATATGGAATCAGCGCGTAGGAACTGTAAATCGTGATGTTTTTCATCGTCCCTTCGCCGTCCAGCAAAGTGCAGACAGCCCAGTTTCCCACGCACCATGCACCGAAATACACCACGCTTCGCATCAGATACGGCGTGACCGAAAACAGCGCATCGGGCAGCGGACGGAATTGGAAACCGCACCATCTGTCCCAGCCAATCAATGCCAGAAACAGCGCGAAAAGAATGACCGCCGTATATTTCAGCGTACCGCCCTTTTTCCAGCGTAAATCGTCAAAGCCCTCAAACGGGTGCAGCAAAACGTGCTTTACCCACTGCGGCTGTGTCAAATCCATCATTGCGGTACACCTCCTTTACGATGTCTGTTCCTGCAAACGGTTTTTGCGGCGGAGTTTTCTCAGAATGCACAGCAGAATCAGCAGCACGGTGAATGCAAGCACCTGACCGAAATATGCTTTCATCCACTGCGCACGATACTGTGCAAATGCGCGGTTATAGCGCTTGGAGGAATCCGCTTTCTTGGCATAGTCCATGGATTCCTGAAAGCGTCCCATATTGTAGTAGGCACTTGCAATGCCGAGATAGGCACTGCGGTAGCTGCCGTCCCGTTTCAGTACCTCAAACCATGGCGTGAGGGCTTCTTCATAGTAGCCGTCCTGATAGAGTGCATTTGCCTCGTGGACAATTGCGCCGAATTCGTTTTGTTCGAAAATGGTGACAGTGCCCTTGACACCGTCCAGCACATAGATTTCTTCGCATTCACTGCCTTTTGTTTCCACGGCAACAGCACCGCCAGCGGGAAAGGCACCGACCTGGTCACCTGTTGTTCCCATGATGAACAGCAAATTCGCATCGCCGTCATATTGGAATACTCTGCCTGCGGCGGCATCCAGACAGTTGATAGAACCGTCATCGCCAATGTCTAAATCAACGATTTGTGTCTGATAGGATGTGCCGCTGTACCATGTCGAAAACTGGTCGCCCCAGACGAAATCGGACATATATGAAAAGAGATTGTGCCCTTCGGGATTGACCTTTTTGACAATATCCGTGTCATTGCTTGCGGAGGAAGTTGAGGTGAAAATGAAGCCTTTGCCGAAATCAATGTCGAAATTGTCGAACGCACTCGGCGTATTGCGGGTGCGGTAGCGCTTTTCTTCTTCGGAGGCAATCGCATTCCAGAAGTGGTTGGCAATGACATCAGCGGTACGGCGAACGCTGTTCGCGCCGTAATAGCCGAGAAAACTGCCGTCTGCACCGAACATTGCCGCGCCCTTGGTGGTGTTGCCAAGCACGACATAAATATTCCCCGCTTTATCGCAGAGAATTTTCTGCGGCAGAAATGTCAGTTCCTGGTCATAGACCGCTGAGGTCGGCTTGGTGATTTCCATTTGTACGTGCAAATCGCGGTCTGCGACCAGAATGCGTGCATTACCGCTGTCTGCAATGTAAATGAGTCCCGTGTCAGGGGAAATATAAATGCCCTTGGGTTCTTTGAGCGTGGTTTTTGTACCGTCAGGCATGGAAAACTCCGTCCAGACGGCAGTCGCTTCGGTGAAGGCAGGGTCAATCTTGACAATGCGGTGATTGCCCGAATCGACCACATAGAAATAATTCTGTGCGTCTTTCAACAGGTCGCTCGGCTTGTTGAATGCACCTGCTCCGAGGTCGCTGCCTGATACACTGCGCTCTGCAAGATAGCCTGCCTGTGACGGCACGGCTTCTCCGAGATAATTGTAGTTGTAGACCTCATACGGTTCGTCCGCAAAGACGGGCAGTGCCGCAGATGCCGCTGTCAAGGTCAGCGCGATGCAAGCCGCCGCAGTGCGCAGGAAACGGGAATGCGTCTGTTTCATATGCACATCCCCCTTCTTAGTCCTTGATGCCCGAATGTGCCATGGTTTCCATGACCTGACTCTGCGCCAGAATGAAAAACAGCACGGACGGCACAAACAGAATCACTGCCGCCGCCATGGTGACACCCTGACGGGAAATGCCCGCGGATGCCGCCTGTTGAATGACGGTCGGGAGCGTTTTGAGCGATTCGTCATAGACCAGACTGCCGCCTGTGATGTTCCATGCACCCTGAAAGGCGAAAATTGCCATGGTCATGAGGGCGGGCTTCTGGTTTGGCATGACAATGCGCCAACAAATCGTGAACAAATTTGCGCCGTCCACCTTTGCGGCTTCAATCATGGCATCGGGCACGGTACTCATACTCTGCCGCATGAGGTACAGTCCCATGGAGGATGCCACGGACGGCAGAATCAATGCGGCGTAGCTGTTGATCATGTGCAGTCTGGACATGACAATGTACTGCATGAGATAAATGACATTGCTGTTGTAAAGCAGTGCCAGTACAATGATGGCGTTGAGAAATTTTCTGCCCGGAAAATTGACTTTCGCAAGGCAGAATGCCGCCATGGAAGCAAATACACATTGCAGTACTGTGACGGAAACCGTCACAAAAACACTGTTGAACACATAGCGGGAAAACGGTACCCACATGGCACTCAGAACACGGTAAGTATCCTTGAAGTTGTCCAGTGTCGGGTTCAGCGTGTACCACTTCGGCGGGAAAATGAACATTTCGTTGACGGGCTTGATGCTGTTGACGACCATCAGCCAGATGGGAAGTACCATGAATCCGCCCAGAATCAGCAAAAACAGGAAGATGGCAACGGAACCGCCGATTTTACGTCCTGCACGGCGGTTGGAAGCTTTCAGCTTTTTGGGCTTCTGCGGTTTTTTGTCCGCTTTATTCTGCATTTTCCGTCCCCTCCTCAGTCCATATATTTGCCGAGCAGACTGTCTATCAGCTTTTTGCAGAGGAACATCACCACAAACAGCAACAGACAGATGGCAGAGGCATAACCCATTTCATAGCGCACCCAGCCGTAGTCGAATGCGTGCGTCATGATGGTGTGGGCGGCGTAGTCGGTGCTTGGAAAGCCGACCAGATTTCTTGCGACAATATCCGCAGTGAATGCAGACACGATCTGCATAACGGCGGCAAACATCAGGGAAGGTCCCATGCCCGGAATGGTAATGTAGATCAATTCCTGAAAGCGATTGCGAATGCCCTCGATGGCACCTGCTTCATATTGGCTCTTGTCAATATTCTGGAAGCCCGCACGCATGGCAAGAAAGCCCGCGCCCATGCTGACCCAGAGCTGTACCAGAATGACCACGGGGAGAATGTAGTTGGAATCGGTCAGCCATTGAATGGCAGAGGTCGTGATGCCGAGATTCATGAGTGTAGAGTTGGCAATGCCGTAGCTGTCGCCCGAAAAAATGAGCTGCCAGACCGCATATACGCCCGATGCCATCGACGGTGCATAGAAAATCAGCGTGAAGATGACTTTGAGTACGGAAGGCATTTCGTTGATCAGCCATGCCAGCAGAAAGCTGAGGATATAACTGACGGGCCCCGTGAAAATGGCAAAGACCAGCGTCACGCGAATCGACTTGATGAAAATGGCATCATTGAGAAAGAGATTGTAGAAATTGCTGAGTCCGACCCATGTCGGCGGGTATTGTACCATATCAAAATCCGTCATACCGATGGGCAAAGACATGACAACGGGAATGACTGTAAAAATCAGAAACAGCAGCATAAACGGTGCCAACATCAGATAAGCTTCCTTGTTCTGCCGTATTTGTATCCAAAGCTGATGGCGCTTTTCTTTTCGGGTTCTGACACCGATTTGTTTTTCTTCCAAACAAAGTCCTCCTTCCCATTAATCTAAGCCGAGATTTTCGCGCTTGCGCAGAATCTCGTCGTTCATGTCGGTATTGTAATACATCAGGGTGTCACGCGGGTTTTCGTTGGCATTGACCGTTTCGCGGAATGCGTTCATCAGATTGCGCGTGACTGCATAGGAGGACGGCAGGATCGGGATTTCCGCAAGCTGTTCCCACTGTGCTTTCAGGGTATTGTATTCCGCCGCAGACCAGTTGAGGCGGGACATGGCATCCATATTGGCGGCTTCGTAGCGTCCCATTTGCCCCAGCAAGCCTTCCAGTGCCATGCCGTATTCGGTCTGCACCTCGGCAGAACTGAACCACTTGACGAATTTCCATGCATTGTCAGGATTTTTTACCTTGTTGAAGATGATAGCACCCGAACCGTTGGAGTTGGATGCGTGATTAATTTCGCCGTTTGCCTGCATGGTGCCGGGCATGACTGTGAAGTCCCAGAGTCCTTTGATCTCAGGTGCGGCAACCGCAAGCTGATTGGCAAAGCTGTAATTGGCAATGACGATCGGGTACTGACCTGTACGGAAATAGCTGTATGCATCGTAGGTTTGCAGGAATTTGTAGTCTGTGTAGAAGTCAGTCCATTTTTCAAAGCACTGAATCGCGTCAACCGAATCAAACTGCGTGCGTGTCAGGGCATCGTTGTAGTAATTATGTCCTGATTGCAGCAAAAGCGATGCAAATGTGTGACCTGATTCAGTTGCGGGCGCAACATTCGTGGAGGGCAGGATCAGTCCCATGCCGAGATGCTTGCGCTGCAAGGCGGGCAGCATTTCGATCATGTCGTCCCATGTGCGGGGAAGCTGCGTGAAGCCAAGCTGTGTCAGAATATCACTGCGATAGAAGAGCATCGTCCAGCTTTGCGTCAGCGGCATACCATAGACACCGCCGTTATAGGTGTACGGCACAGCGGCATTTTTCTGACAGGGACGTATCGCTTCTTCAAAATCATCGTATTTGCTGATATCGACCAGCAAATCACGGCAGGCAAGGTTCACGGGGAATTCGCCGCCGAGAAACAGGGCGACATCGGGGCCTTCGCCTGCAAGCGTTGCTTCCACGACGCCGCCGACCACCAGATTGACCGATACGGGAATGTCGGGGTAAAGCTGTGCAAATTCGTTTTCGACCAGTTCCTTGACCACAAGTGCCTGATCTCTGCCGAGATTCACCCAGACTTCTATCACATCTTCGTCATCTGCATCGACATCGGAAAGCGTGGTGTAGTCCTCGGTAAATGAGCCGAAAAATGCCTTGCAGCGAAATACAAACTGCTTGAGCGGATTGGCGTGCAGAGAGGAAAATTCCTGATTTGCAGAGGCAACTTCGAGATAGTCCACTTCCAGCGGCTGCATACGGTAATCACAGATGAAGGTGGAAATGGTGGAGATGTTGTCTTTGAGCTGTGAAACATAGTTCGGGATGCGGCTTGGCTTTTCGATGCATTTGTCCAGAATGACGTACATTCTCTGGAGTGCCGCCGCTTCCGAACCGAGTGTGCCCGAAAGGGCTTCGATGCCCTGCTGTGCTTCTTTCAGTTCTTCGGAGAGCCGCATGAAATCGGAAATCAGTGTGGGAATGCTTTCTTCTACATAGTAATCGTTGTACTTGTCGGGACTCGGCCCTGTAATCATCAGAATTTCCTGATAACAGCGGTTGAGGTCTTTGACTGTCCCTTCCAGTCTGCGCATATAGTCCCCGATTTCGCCGGGCATTGCTTCCAGCGTGATGGTATGTGCCGTACCCGCGGTGAGGTAAACGTACACATCTGCACCCGATGCGTCTTTTGCAGAGGTCAATGACCAATCCGTGTCGTAGTAAAATTTGATTTGCGCCATGGCATCATTCGGAACAGCGCCATCAATCAGCAAACGGCGGTTGGAGTAGAACCCGCGCATGACGTCCTGACGCGCCTTGATGCCGATTTTGTACCAGCCATCCGCTTGCAGGGCATCGGCGGGGAGTTCCCATGTGATGGCTTGTCCCGCTTTGTTCCAGTTTGCGCCGCCGATGGTGTTGTACACCAGCTTGACGGGGTCAGACGGTGAAACCGTATAGCTGTTGTTGTCGTATGCGGGATAAAGCGTCGAAGCGGTTGTCCAGAGCGGCGTTTCACCCTCCAGACGATAAAGTGTGGCGGGTACGGCATCCAGTTCTGCCTGTGTCGGCGGCTGATAAGACGGCACGGCAGTCGGCTGACAGAATGTCAGTGTGTCGATGGCAAGATTTGCCTTGATGCCTTGCAAAGTAATGGTATGCTTGCCCGCTGTGATGTCAAATTGCAGCGGTTCATTGAACAAGCCGTCCCCATCGCAGAGAAAGGCATCCTGCCATTGCGGTGCTTCCACCTGCGGCGGACGGATCTGGTTGCCGCGGGCATCCGTTAAAATGGCAGTTTTGCTGACGAATCGCTTATTCAGGGAAATGCGTTCCGCAGATTCGAACGGCGTTTCGCCGTCAAGCTGTACGGCAAGTTCTACGGCGTTCGAAGGGGATTCCATCGCAAAGTAGGACATTTGCAGGGCATAGCGTCCTGCCTCTGCTGCGGTAAACGAAAAAGTCACCGCACCTTCGGGACTTTCCCAGCGCAGCACGGAATCTCTGCCTTCCCATGCACCGACAGAAACGGCAGCATTTTCAGCAGAATCATAATCTGCACCATGCAGCAGGATGGTGCAGTCAGGCGCAGGCTTTGCTGCGCAGGCATCGTAATAATCACTGTATCGCATCTCGTCCTCATAGCGGACGGTGTAGAGGTCTGTTTCTGCGGCGGATTCCAGCGCATGGCAAGGCAGCGGAGAAAACGTGCTGCACACAAGCAGCATTGACAAGCCGCCCGCTATGCAGCGAATCGAAAACGAAGTACGCACACAATCTCCACCTTTCATTCAGAAGAATCACCAAGATACGATACTATTATATCAAAGCAAACGAAACTTGTCAAGATAGACTGAACCCATTTCAATTCAGGGCGCGGATTTCATCATGATGCACAATTGCGTGCGGAATTTATTGCTTCCTGCGGGGCGGTTTGGTATAAAATTGCACTTACAAAACGAATTGACACAGCAGGAGAATTGTGCTACAATGAAAGCACCATGAAAAAGGAGGATTTTCTCATGAAAAAACAGACTGTTTTTCGTAAGTTCACAGCATTCGTGATGTCGGCTGCGATGATGGTTTCCGCAGGTGCTTTCTCCGCACCCGCTGCCGCCGCAGATATGGCACATGACCCAAGCCGTGACGTGCAGGCGGAAGGTGTCGGCAATCCATTCGGCTACGGCGAACGGAATACGCCCGAAAACGCATCCACCGCAGAAATTCGCGCCATCAACCACGCCATGACCGTGCAGGAAGTCAAATATGCGCTCTACAAGGAAATTGATGAGCATTGGGACTTGCTGACGGTGCGCCTCGGACAGACAGACCGCGAAAAGGTCTATGCACTATTTTTGGGCGTTGGTACGCGAGAATCCACATTGGGCGGAAATGGTGACGGCGCTGATCTGGAAACGGCGTTTTCACAGGGCTTCGGTGTCAGTTCTGCACACGCTTACGGCACTTTGCAAACGGCTGTCACTGCCTTTGCAGACTGCGACCCGACCTTCATGAAGGAAGAAGACGTTCCCGAAATGTTCCAGTATTCCCTGAGCGAATCGACATTCTATGATGCGATCATCTCCAACCACATGGGCATTCGCAAGATTCTCCATTTTGTGCATTCTGCCATTGTGGACTATCATCTTTCGGGATATCAGGTTGTCCGTGCGGCACTCAAAGGACATAACACAGGCTGGGCGGATTACGACGAAACCAATGTCGGCTACTATGCCAATTATCCTGATGAAATCATTGCACAGGCGAAATGGTACTATGAGGAAGGACATCTGTACGACAATGTGTTCTCATGGACAGGCAATCAGGCAATCGAAAGCTACCGCAGCGGAAATCCGTGGGAATGGTGGGGCGATGGTGAGCCGAGTCTTGCGGAAATCACCGTAACGACAAAGCCGCCTGTGACGACAGAACCGCCTGTTGTGACCACAACAGAGGCAATCACGCAGAAAACCGATGCAACACAGCCGACTGCCGAGAAGGAAACCACGGCCATCAAGGAAACAACCACCGTGCAGGAAACGACTCCCACAACAGAAAAGATGGATTTGCTGCTGGGCGATGTCGATATTGACGGCAAGGTAGAAATAGCAGATGCGATTTTGCTTTGCAGAGCCATTTGTTCAGAAGTGACGCTGACAGGCGCACAGGGCAAACAGGCAGATCTGGACAACAACCGCAAGGTAAACGTGACGGATTTGGTACTGCTGAAGCGTTTGCTTCTGAAAAAAGTGTAAAGACAGAAAAAAAGCACGACTGCAATCGACAGCCGTGCGACTTGGAAGAGGAGTAGGTTTTATCATTGACACCATTATATCAAAGAAAATCGAAAACTGATTGCATATTTTTTCAATAATCTGTGAATAAATTGTAAAGGATGGGAATTGATTTTGGTTACAATTTTTGACAGCCATTCACATTACACGGACAGCGCCTTTGCGGAGGACAGAAACGCGCTGCTTTCGGGATTTCGTGACAAGGGTGTTGTGCGCTGTATGGTCGCGGCATCGGATTTGCCGTCTGCACAAGAGGGGCTTTCGCTTGCAGAACAGTTCCCCGACCTGATTGTGACGGCAATTGGCGTTCATCCCGAATGTCCGAATCCGCCTGCGGATTATCTGGAGAAATTGCGGGCAATGGCGGCACATCCGAGTGTCAAAGCCATTGGTGAGATCGGTCTGGATTATCATTATGAAGGATATGACAAAGAACAGCAGATTCGCATTTTTCGTCAGCAGCTTTCGCTTGCGGAAGAACTGCATCTGCCTGTAATTCTGCATTGCCGTGATGCCATCGGGGATATGATGGAGATTTTGCGCGAATTTGCGCCGCTGGATGGTGTCATGCACTGTTTTCCCGGCTCTGCGGAAACAGCGCAGGAGGTGCTTGCACTTGGGCTGTACATCGGTTTTACAGGCGTCATTACGTTCAAAAACGCAAAAAAACCGCTTGCAGCCCTGCGCAGCATCCCGCTGGAACGGCTGCTGCTGGAAACGGATTGTCCGTATATGGCACCGGTACCGTACCGCGGACAGCGCTGCGACAGCACGATGCTGACGGAAACGGCGGCGGTGATGGCACGCGAAAAAGGCGTATCATTGGAAGAAATCTGTACACAAACGGCGGAGAATGCAGCAAGGCTGTTCCGCTGTACGTATTGAGGAGGCGACGACATGGAGGAACATCAGCCGCGGAATCAGTTTGATATCCCGAAGTTGTTTTATTTTGAGGCGGGAAATGTACACACGGGAAGCCGCAAGCATTTGCGCTATCGGGTTGACCCTGCTGACAATCAGTTGAAAATCGAGGTGTGGCGCAAGGATCTGTGCTATGAACTTGTGCAGGGTGAAATCGAAGCGGAGGCGACTGTGCCGCTGACAGAAGAAGGATTTCAGCAGATGCTTGATTTTCTACAGGCAGAGTATGAGAAATAGCAAGTAGAAAATCATTGGACAAATTTCAACCGAAACAGCTTGCATTTTTTGAAGATATATGTTATAATAAATTGTCAGTGCATGATAGCTGACAATTATGATAACGGAGGATAATTTTATGGTCAAAACAAACATTATGGAACCGTCTTCCTGCCGTAAGATTACGCAGACTGCGGGCTGTTTTTCGGTGCTTGAGTATGAAAGAGATATTTCCGTCAGCAGTTATGATGCGACCGTGAAATATTTTGAAGCGGCAATGAATGTCCACAAGAAGCAGGTCGTTGCGAACCTGAATGGCAATGGTATCATTGTGCAGGCAGGCGCAATGCAGTGGATTGCAGGCGATGTCAATGCGGCAACGAATGTCAACGGCGTGGGTGACCTTGCAAAGAAGCTGATTGGCGGCAAGGTGACAGGAGAAAGTTCCATCAAGCCGCGCTATTCGGGTTATGGAACGATTGTGCTGGAACCGACCTACAAGCATATTTTGTTCGAAGATGTAGGGCAATGGTGCGGCATGGTACTGGAAGACTCACTGTTTTATGCTTGTGAAGATACCGTAGATCTGAAAGTGGTAGCGAGAAGCAACCTGTCTTCTGCAGCATTAGGCGGAGAAGGCTTGTTCAACACCTGTCTGGTCGGATATGGCATTGCGGTGCTGGAGAGTCCTGTGCCGCGTGATGAACTGATCGTCATTGAGATGACTGACCCGAATGATGTTGTAAAGATTGATGGCAACATGGCGATTGCGTGGAGTCAGTCGCTGAAGTTCACAGTAGAGCGAACCACAAAGACACTGATCGGTTCGGCTGCATCCGGCGAAGGCTTGGTGAATGTCTACCGTGGCATGGGAAAGATTCTGATGGCACCTGTTGTCGGTTCACCGTTGTCAGGGGTATCAATAAACCGATAAGCGCAGTACCCGATATCAACAAACAGAGGCAAGAGAAAGGCGTAATACCGTTCTCTTGCCTCTTTTTTTAGCGCAGTGATGCCGCCGATACCATGATTGTATCGTATCCGTCAGCACCATAATTGATATGCAGTGCCGTAATCGACACCGTGACCGCAAATTCTTTCTGCGTCACCTTCGATGCGTCCTCATATCCCAGCATCTTGTATACTTCTTCGCTGTTCTCAATGATGAACTTTCCACGTTCTCTCGTATCAGCAGGAAAATATGGAAAATCTGCCTGATTGTCTACCCGCAGATACAGCCCATTCGGATATGCCGCGTCATCGGCAGGCAGTACCGTCACAATGCCATTCGCAGAAAGTGCGCCGTTTTCATACGCAAAGTCTGCTTCCAGTGCACTGACGCTTTCTCCATCCGTCTGCCCGTCAAATGAAATCAGCGTCCAGTCCAGATATTTTTCTCCCGCCCGCAGTTCACTGCCATATCCGGACGTGTCCTCCAGCGCGACAATTTCCAGTCCGCGTTCACTCCATAACAGCTTGGTGTCATCATCCTGCGCATCATCATTCGCTGATGCGGGCGCAGTCGTTTTGGCTGTGGTTTTTTCCGTAGCTGCGGTTGTTTCTGTGACCGTTTCCGTTGTAACTTCTTCGGTAGTCTGCGTGGTTCCTTCCGTTGTGACCTCCGCAGATGATGCTTCGGAAGAAGAAGGTTCCGGATACGTACCGTCATGCGCGAAGAAGAACTTCACGTTCTCGAAACAGCCTGTCATGGTGCAGGCAGATAGCAGAACTGCCGTCAGCAATGCCGTTTTTGAATGCTTCTTCATCATCATTCTCCCTTTCAATCTCAAAGAAAATAACAAGGCGGTGTTATCTTGCCTTATTATAACATATTTGCGTGGATCCGTCAAGGCATTTGTACCTGACCTGCTGTTATATAATGTTAGAAAAAGTATTATATGTACAAAAATGCATTAGGTAAATTATATTTTTAGTAATTTCTCACAAAATCGTTCGATTTGTGAGATTTGCACAGATAGAAAATCCAATAAATCAAATTTGTCAGAACAACAAGTTGCATTTGCAATGATAAATGATAATCGCACAGTACAACTTGCGGAAAATGTGAACGAATAATGGTCAGTTTTTACAATTCTGTGAACAGATTTTCATTTGACAAGAAGAATTATTTATGTTATATTAAGACTGCGATGTACGGAAGGTACATCAAATACGACGAAAGCACGACATAAACAGAAAGAGGTATGTGTAGTATGAATGGTACAAAGAAAAACAGTGCGCCGGCAAAGAAATTGACTGCATTTGTAATGGCGATGACAACAATGTCCGCTATGGCAGCATTTCCGACCATATTGCCGAATGCACTGAATGGTGCCGAAAACAGCATCGTTATGACGGCGTCTGCGGCATCGGATTATACCACGATTGTGAATACCGGAAAACTGACGACCGGCAAACAATATTTCTCCCCCAATAACAGATATATGGCGGTCATGCAGGGTGACGGCAACATGGTGCTGTATGCCACGAATGCATCAACCAGAAAACCGATTTGTGCGATCTGGTCGAGCGGTACGCAGTGCAGCAACGGTTTTGCACAGCTTCAGGGCGATGGCAATTTTGTTGTGTACAACAGCAGCGGCAAAGCGCTCTGGAGTGCCTGCACCAACTATGCAGGAAGTGGTTGTTCGCTTCGCGTCACAAATGACGGCGAATTGACCGTTGTGAAATCCAATGGCACGAAAGTATGGTCAAGCCGACACTGCCTGAATACGAACGGAAGCTACGGACAGGTCAATTCCATGAAAGTCGGCGACTGCATTTCTTCTCCGAACGGTCAATATCGTGCAATTTTGCAGGGTGACGGCAACTTTGTGGTGTATACCTTTAAGGGACAGGCTGTATGGTCTACCGGTACAGGCGGAAAGCTGAATCCTTCGAACCTCACCATGCAGACAGACGGCAATCTTGTGCTCTACAGCACGGGCAATAATCACTGGTGTACCGGTGTTACCCCGATGGAAAAAGGCAATCATCGTCTGGAACTGGACAACAATGGTCATTTGAATGTCATCAATGCAAGCGGCGTTAAAATCTGGTCTACGGAAAGCCGTCCGTTCATCTGGCCGGTACCTTCTTCGAATCTGCTGAATTCCTGCTTCCTCGAAGGCGGTCACGCAGGCTCTTATCATGGCGGCATTGACATCGGCGGTTCGAAGGGCGACACAATTGTTGCCGCAAGAGATGGCAAAGTCATTGCGGTGATGAAAAACTGCTGTTCGCATAATTATGGCACGCCTTGCAACTGTGGCGGCGGCGGCGGAAACTATGTTGTGCTGGAACACAGCATCAACGGTCAGAAGTATTGGACAACATATATGCATATGACGGATGTCAGTGTCAGCAAAGACAACACGGTGAAAGCGGGACAGAAAATCGGCACAATGGGTTCGACGGGCAGTTCTACGGGTATGCATCTGGACTTCACGATTCGCACAGGCGGTTCGGATGTATGGAGTGCAGAAAGACTTGACCCATGCGCATATACAACAGTACCGAGCAATATGATACACGGCGGCAGTTCTCCGTCATGCTGCAATCCGTACATCAATTTGGCAATCAAGTACAGAAATGTGCTGTTTGATTTGGCGGCAAAGAAGGTACTGTAATTTACTGAAAAACTCCTCCCTTCCCATACAAGAGGCACGCACCGACTGTGAAAGCAATCGGTGCGTGTTCTATTTCTGTCTTTTTTGTGCCGAATCATTATCCTGCAAGATAGACGATCGGATCCGAATAACTTCCGTTTTGCATGACCTCAAAATGCAAATGCGAATCCATGCTTCCTTCCACATCTGCTGTATTTCCGACTGCACCGATTACCGTACCGCGTTCAAGCACCTGTCCTGCAAAGACGTTCAGACCTTCATTCAGTCCGCAATAGTGTGTTTGCGTGCCATTTTCGTGCAGAACCGTGACACAGATGCCCCACAAAGCATCGTGGTCGATGGCAGAAACGGTACCGTCCGCCACGCAAAGCACTTCTGTTCCAAGCGGCGCGGCGATGTCGATGCCGTTGTGCGTTTGCCAGACGCCGGTAGTTGGTGATTTGACCAGTTCGCCATTACTGAAGAACTGCAAAACCTCACCGTCTACGGGATAAATCGGATGTTCCACGGGTGCTTCGGTGGAAGCGGGAGTGGGCGGTTCGGTGAGAGGTTCTGTGTGTTTTCCGAACATAGCGGCGGCAGCTTCTGCGTTTTCGGTGGTGATGGGTGGGGGAGTCGTTTGCGGCTGTGTGGTGGTTGTGGTGCGGGTATGTGTTGTGGAAGATTTCGCAGTAGTGAGTGTCATTTGCAGACTGTTTTCCGTTGTGTTTCTGCGTGCAGGCTTTCCCATTTGGTTATATGCGTAAAAGCACGCAGCGCCGACCATTGCAACACAAAGTGAGAGTGCGGCGTAGAAGCCTTTGCCATTCATGGCGGATTGATGTTTTTTCTCCATAGCAGAATCCTTTCTTGAATTGGGGATGCAAAGCCTGATGGTGGCTTTCGTTGGTATTGTTGTCCGCAGGGAGAAAAAATATACAGTAAAAAACAATTTTGTTTGATTAAAAAATGAACGCAGCAATATACATCCGCGAAGCGAAATTAAAGTTTTACTCGATTTTTTTCAAAAAATCGCGAAGTCCAGAGGCAGCGCCTCTGGTCGCGCTCCGCAGAGCGCGAAACCCCCTCCTGATTAGTTGTAAGGATACAGGGGGGTGTTTCGCCGACTGCGGTCGGCGAC
>JAZUJW010000066.1:0-5061 GCA_045642925.1 Oscillospiraceae bacterium | reverse complement strand
GGGCATTTTAACGGTGCTGTCCTCACCCACATATCGGGAGAGCAGTACGGCATCCGCAATAGATACTCTGCCGTCATCGTTGATATCTTCGCTCGGTGCTTCCGTAGAGGGAGGTGCTGCGTGATAGCTAATCGAGCCGGATTTCAGCCCGGAACTGCCCCGTTTTTCGATGACGTTGAATGTATCTACAAGGAATGAAGCGTTCAGATCATCATCGGAGAAATGAATTCCAACCAGCTGTTCCTCACCACTAAAACTGTCGTACAGATTTAAATCCTTCAGCGGAATCTGTACCGTATACCAGCCGTCTCCCTGATAGCTCATCTCGGCAGTGGTGCATTTTTGAATCGTTTTCGTTGCAAAATCAATGTAGATGCGGTGGTTGACGTTGTTCTGGTCTTTGCCGCTTGTTTTCAGATAGACCGAAACGGTTCTGGAACCGTCAGCATTGTGATAACTGTTTGTTTCACGGACATTGAAGGCAAGGATTTTTTCAGATTCATGCCAGTTCGTAATCGGCGTATCAAACTCAATCGTATTGGCGTATCGTTCCGTATATTCATTGGTGTTCTCGTAATATACGCCAATACTGTCGGCATCCACCATAAACTGTGCGGTCCTTTGTTCGTGTGAAAAGCACAGTTCTGCCAGCGTTTCCCGACCGTAGTAGCCGTCATACAGCGACAGGACCCTGAACGGAATCTGCACAGTATACCAGCCGTTGCCCTTGGGTATCATGAATGCGCCCTCACAGCCCGTAATGGATTTTGTTGCAAAATCCATGTAAATGCGATGATTCATGCGTTCACCCTTATCGGAGTCCAGATAGATGGAAGCCGTGCGCTCTTTGCCAAAACTGTATTCAAACGGCATCTCATACACATCAAAGCAGAGCATTTTGCCGCTTTCATACCATTTTTCCACTTTCGGGCAATCAAAATACACGGTCTTTTCACCTGAGATTTCCTGATGCAAACGGACATTGTCCACCACTATGGGCGTTTTGTTGTTGTCTTTTCCAAAGCAGAGGGTTGTCAGTGTTTCCGTGCCGTCATAGTTGTCATACAGTCTCAGGCTTGCAAGCGGAATCTGCACGGTATACCAGTTGTTTGCCTTGACCATCATGGTTGCGCCCTCGCAGTCAAGAATGGAATGCGTTGCAAAATCAATGTAAATTCGGTGATTCATTCGTTCTCCCTGATTGGAGACCAGATAAACGCCTACCGTCCGATCTTCACTCGACTGAGATGCTGCTTCTTCGCAAACATCAAAGCAGAGAATTTTTCCACTTGTATACCAGTTTTCCGTTTTCGGAAGCGCGAAATTGACAGTGGATACACTCGTGACTTCCTGATACACCTGACAATTGGAAACACAGAATGTACCATCTGCGGACGAAGCCGTAATTTTCGTCAGAGTATCAGCTGCTGCGGAATCATCAGTCGGTACGACCTGTGAAAGCGGAATCTGTACTGTATACCAGCCGTTTTTGAGCGAAACCATCTGTGCGTGCTCACAGCCTGTAACTGTATCCGACACAAAATCCAGCGTGAGGGATTGACCCAGCGAATCGCCGCTTTGGTTTGCCAGCGTAATGGAAACCGTGTGGTTTTCGCTTGTAACGTCTGCATTTTCTTCGGAGATATCAAAGCAAAGCATTTTGCCGCTTGTATTCCATTTCTCCACTGCCGACACCGCATAAGTCTGTTTGTTATCTTTGGTGACTTCCTGCTTGTCCAAGCTGTTGCATTTCACGATGAGCATTGCAAGTTCATTTCTGGCTTTTGCAAGATGCTCCGAATTGGTGAAGTTGGTGTTGGTATAATCCACATTGCCCACTTCAATCAGATAACCGATAATGGAATTCAGATAGTCACGGTATTCGGGATGCCGCATCACACATTGTACCGCCATGCAGAGGTAATCATAATCTTCTGCTGCCTCCGATATATTTTCCAGACGGATGGAGCTTGCAAGCTTTTTTCCGAATTTTTCCATCAGAGCTTGGGATTCATCGCTCTTGCCCAGCGTCTTCGACAGCAGTGCATAGAATGGATAGATCAGCAGACCTTCATTCAACATGTGATCGTCGATTGTGGTCGTCCATGAGTCCTCGTTCGGTTCCTGTTCGTCCACAGACCAGTAGTATTCACCCTCAATGCCGAGTGCGAACTGCTGCCACTTGTTTGCTCTGAGAATCGCAAGGCTGTTGCCATTGATTGGCGTATTATCGTTGTTTACATTGCCTGCTATGTGATAACCCGGCAGTGCGGAATTATACTGCGACATACAGCTGTACCACCACATATGCGTGTCGGGATCTTTCAGCGCATCTATGGTTGCTTCATAATCCTTGGCAAAACCTTCATGTTGTGAGCCTGTCACATCTGCCGCAGAGTAATCGTTGAAAATGGGGCAGAAGGTGTGCGCCACATCGTCTTTCTCGAAATGGAGCGTATACGGCTTGGTCTCCTTGTTGCGAGAATAACCGACCGTTTTTCCATATTGATCTTGCTTAATTTCATATTGATCAATGGAATAGAAATCCATAGTATAATCGCCAACATTGGAGATTACCCCGTTTTTCTGCATAACATCAAGCTGCTGCAAGCCGTTGTACAAAATGCCTGTGTACATCGGTACATCAATTCGCATATGCCCATCCCAACGGTCATAGGTCAGGGAGGAAGCAGGCGAAGCCGTATGAATCATGCAAAGATTCTTTATAGATTCGATAATCTGTGATTTCAGCAGGGAGTGTTTATCTGCATATTCCTGGTCAATGTAAGCAAGTGTGCCCTCGATGCTGTTTTCCAGCACCTTGGCGGCTGCCAGATTATCGTAAGCAGCCCAGAAATTAAACGGAGTTGGCTCATCAATTTTATGCGGTCTGACATATGCGTAATGTAGCAGGTCTGTGTCTGTTGCAAAACTCTTATCGACCAGTGCGCGCATCACGGTTTCCAGACCGTAGACATCAGTTCTATACTTTTTGCCGGGAGTACTAGATGACTCTGTTTCAGAAAAGAAGTCGTACTGCGAAATCCGATAAGCATTGTACCATAATCTGACCAGTTCAACCAGTTTCATATCACCCGTGTACATGATACAATCATACAGCCGTTTCACAAAACTCTCCGGATCGGCCGGAATGGGATTTTTTGATCTGAGATATTCAATTCTCTTGGCTAAATCGTCATATTTTACCTCAACATTCTTATAGTCGCCTGCAGTGGATACGTTGGGATCTGTATTCAATATACCCAGTTCAAGGTCGAAAAGCTTTTTTTCGTAGGAAGGATTCGCCTCATCTGCTTCCTCGATTCCGTTGAATCCTTCCGACAGCATATGCAAACGATAATAGACATCGTAATAGAGATACAGTTTGACTGCTTTTTCCAGGTTCTTCAAGCTTTCCGTTGATAACGAGCTACCGTTCAAATCGTTCTTGATGATGTCTTCGATTGCTTGATAATTACTGTCAATGGCATCACGAATCCGTTTCTGATATTCGGTTTCCAGATCAATGGTTTGATCGTTTTCTGATTTCTGCTGTACTTCATCGTAAATTCCGTAAAAGTCAATATTGAAGTCTTCCACGCTGAAACATTGTGCTGCATTAATGACATCGCCTGTATCGCAAGAGATAGACTGCGGCTCCAGATTATAAAACGGAACTTGTGAGCCCTTGACATAGTTGTACACAGTTTCGGTATAGGCATCCAGTCCCGCCTGATATTCTGCGTCTGATTTCAAATCGCCGTCTGGGGGGACGCGGTTATTGATGGTGAGTGCATCTGCACCCGCCCAGCCTGTGGAAATTTTGCGGGAATTCATCATTGCATTGACATCTTCCTGGTATTGCTGGTTCATTTCATCTTTGGACATTGTCTTGTTGTCGTAGCCGACATAATCGATTTGGTACTCCATATTCAATCGATGCACGCTGTTAAAGCGGGTCTTGCTTTGGGTCTGTGTCGGCAAATCAAAATCATAAACGGTAAATTCTACGGGCACAGTGTAGACCTCTTTATCAAGCGTCACAGTAAAGTTTCCGCTGTATGTGCCTGCCTTAGCATCATCGGGAACAGTCACAGTAAACCAGATACCCTGATTTTTGCCCGTGTTTGCATATCTATCATTGTTGTTTGCGTCCTTGCCAATCACGACTTTGGTGTCCAACTTGTTCATGCCAAGATCAACCGCCATTTCATAGGGCAGCAGCGCATCAGGATGATAGCCCCGTACATTCGTCAGGCGGCTGACTGCATCAGAATCCACGTAGACATACTGCTCGAAGAACACTTCAATGTTTGCCTTTGGGATTTCTGCTTTGCCATTGTAGAGTGAGGCGGTATCCACGGTGATGGCTTCAATGTTTTTGTCACTGTGAATAATGATCTGTCCGGACTCACGCTCATTGCGTGCTGCTGAGAATTTCAGTGTTTGTCCTGCAGGGTATTGCGCCATGAAACTTGTGTCAGATTTCTCTACTTCCAATGTGTTCGGCACAACATAAATCGGTCCATAGTTGATATCCTCTGCAATAACAGCCATCAGTGCTGACGGATTGAATGCGGTTGCAAGCATCATTGTCGCAGAAAGCAATGCCGCACCTCTTTTTCGATTGTTCATCTTCGACCTCCATTTGTTGTGTGATTCCTTTTTTTGAATGTAATGTGCAATATCGTCATAGAACCGAGAAAATATACCATTCGATTCTGACAGATACATGATATCACATTGTTATATCAAATGTCAATAGATTTGGACAACAGGGCGGATTTCGCGACGAAATCCCGCTTTTTGAGGATGAAATCCCGTTTTTCGCTACTAAGATGCCAGTTTTGGCATCTTGTCGCTAACCGTCAAATACTCTGATTCCTGAGAAATGATAACAGGCTCACCGAAGTGAGCCCGTGAGTATCATGTAGTAAACGGTAAGATGATTGTACCGGCGTGGTGAGAAAAAAGTTCAGTCAGATACTGCTCTGTGTTCAGTCCGTTTGCTTGTGCGGTGGCAACGATTGAGTACAGCACCGCGCTTACTGGATGAATTGA
>JAZUJW010000065.1:0-85213 GCA_045642925.1 Oscillospiraceae bacterium | reverse complement strand
GGAAGAATGGAAAGACCTCTACGCAGGTAAGGCGGAGCGGTCGGAAGTTCCTCAAATAAGCGCGGCTGTTACGGATTTCGTCGATGCCATGGAGAACTATGGTGTTTATGCAGACGTGTATTTTAATCACAAATATTTAGGTGCCACTAGTTCAAATCCCAAAGGATACACGCAAGAAACTTATAACTATTATGTGGATGATGAGCTACAGTACAGCTATGACATCTCGTGTAAGGAAATCACTGATGCAAACTACTACGGTACAACGCTGCTCTTAGAAAACAGCATCACGCTCCGTCATTATTTTACGGAACAGGTTCACGGCTCCAAAGAAAGCGAATTGAACAAAGGATTATACTATATTGAAAAATCGTTTCCTGCATTAAAGCTTTCAAAAGGGATAGAGGGTTACGAATATTTCTCTGTAGATGATTATATCTATTTTGTTCTGAAGGATAATGAGAGAACAGATGACGACTATATCAGACTGAAGAACCTTTGCGTTGCGTTGGTTAAGTTCCAATATTATGCATCAGAATACGAAAGAATTTATAAAATGTACGGCGATAGGTTAGATTGAAGAATGAGGTGTCAATATGAAAGAAACCTATATTTCTCCGCTGCTGGAAGTAATCGAATTTCCAGCGCAGGATGTCATTACAACCAGTGAGTTCCAATATGATGATAATGAAACGGAAATTCACAAAAGAAAGTGATAGCAGAAAGATATTGAAAAATGCCCTTGATACAGAACGTATCAGGGGCATTCTTTTATGTATATGAGCATCAGACGTGACCGTCAAGTGTGCCGTCACCAGAACCACACTTCCATTTGTTCCACATCAAGATTCCTGATGCCTGTCCCTACGTTCTTGAAATGCTGTGTTTCATCTATCTGAGGCGTTCAATCATTAGCATCCTGCACCACCAGCTCTGTGCGGTGTTGCCTTAATACAGCATACCACAAGCTATATTTTTCATTCCTGCCGAAACATCTATTGAAAAAAGTGGTGCGGTATGGTATAATATGTATATCATCATAGAACGTGAATGAACCCTATGAATGATGAAATCCGAAAAGATACGAATCATTCGGAAGAATTGAAACGGGAACTGCGGATAGACGGGTTTCAGAAACTTGATGCAGAATAGAACCGGAAACAAGCAGATGTTCCGGAGGAAAGGCGGATATGAACGATACAGAATACAAAGTTTTGATGATAGATGATGACGAACTGATCGCACGCTCAACAGCGGAATATTTCAATATCTTGGGACTAAAAACTGCCTATGTCACAAGCTATGATGCGGCGGTGGAGTTTCTGAACACCCATGAAATATCTCTTTTACTGCTGGACATCAATCTCGGTGACAGTTCGGGCTTTGACCTGTGCAGGCAAATTCGTGAAAGTTATGATATGCCCATTCTTTTTATCAGCGCCCGAACAAGTGATGATGATGTTATCATAGCCTTGAATATCGGCGGTGATGACTACATCAAAAAGCCCTATACGCTGGGTGTTCTCTTTGCAAAGGTCAAGGCGATACTCGGCAGATACGAAAAGGCAAAGGAAGCCTCACAGCTTGCGGCGGCAGGGACAGAGGAAGAACGAGTTCAGAAAGACAAGGGCAGGATATATTTCCGTGAGGGCGTTTATCTCGATACCTCTATGCACAAGCTGATTATGAACGGCAGACAGGAAGAACTCAGGGCAATGGAATATAAACTGCTCACCTATCTTCTCGAAAACGCAGGCAGAGTCGTAACAAAGGAAGAACTGCTTAAAAATGTGTGGGAAGATGAATACACGGGTGACGGAACGATTTCCGTTCATATCCGTCATATCAGGGAAAAAATCGAACTTGATGTCAAAAATCCGACGGTTATTAAGACAGTGTGGGGTGTCGGCTATGTTGTGGAGCAGGACGCTCTCGGTGACGGCGCATGAAAAGCTATATCAGAATCACTGTTCTGACAGCAGTGCTATTTCTTGCGGGCATTATTTTTTTCGCTGTATTTACTTCGGGAAATGTTACACAGGACACATCCCGAAAAACAATCACGGCGCTGAATGATATCACCTGTATCGCAGAAGCACATCGTTCCGAACTTGGCACGCCTACAAAAGTATTCGACAATCACTCCGGCGATGATTTCGTAATACTCGACATGACTGATAATATCCTGTTTTCCTCGCCGTCTGCCGATTTATCGGGTGAGAAGTTCTCCGTTGAAAAGGCGATACAAAAGCGCTATCCGTATCAATATCTGAAAGACGACTGCGGAGTCTGGGGCTGCGTTATTATGCTCGATGACGTGCTTGACGGATACAGAACGCTTCGGTATCGTTTTGTGCTCGGAATGGGTACCGGAGGAATGGTAATCCTGCTCGGATTGGTCGGTTTCGGAATTTATCTGAACAGGAATGTCATCACACCGTTTCGGAAAATGCAGATTTTTGCAGGCAGAGTTGCTGAGGGCAGGCTCGATAAACCGCTTGAAATGGACAGGGACAATCTGTTTGGCGCATTCTCCGAAAGCTTTGACATCATGCGTGAGGAGCTTGCCGCATCGAAACAGCGTGAGCTGGAATTGCAGAAGAAAGAGCGCGAGCTTGTGGCATCGCTCAGCCATGATCTCAAAACGCCCGTCACGGGTATCAAGCTGGCGGCGGAACTTTTGCAGATGCGTTTTTCGGTCAAGGCTGAAAACGCCGATAGCGATATTACTTTCGGCAGAGAGGAAATTGACAGCATGAACGAGGGTGTGGACGGGATTCTGCAAAAATCAGAGCAGATCAACGCATTGGTGACAGACCTGTTTACATCGACACTTGACGATCTCGGTGAGTTCAAGGTGAATTGCCGTGATGAGAATTCGGAAGTGCTTGCCGAAATCGTAAAAAGCTGTGATGATAAGCATTATGCTGTCATAGGCGAACTGCCACAGGTCATTGTCAGCATAGACAGAAAACGTATGGCGCAGGTCATCGGAAATATTATATCAAATTCCTATAAGTACGCAGATACAGCAATCAATGTGGATTTCAAGCTGTCTGAAGGCTTTCTTGAAATGCGCTTGCAGGATCACGGGCAGGGCGTTCCCTCTGATGAGATCGAACTGATCACAAACAAATTTTATCGGGGCAGAGCGTGGGCGGAAAGCAGTACAGACGGCAATGGATTGGGGCTGTATATCGCCAAAACGCTCATGAAAAAGATGAACGGCAATCTGACAGCAGAGAGTGACGGAGGGCTTGCTGTCACGTTGGTGATACCCTTGAGTTAGCCCATTTAAGAAAAATATAAGAATTATACAAGAAAGATTTATGGAAGAATTTCCTGAAGTCATGTATAATATCCTTAGAACAGCAGTTAAGGCAATACCGCACAGAGCTGGTGGTACAGCTACGCAAGCAGATGTGCCGCCAAGCCGTTAGGCGTGCTTTGTGCGGTGTTGCCTTAAGACTGCCAGAAAGGATGTTATATATGGCTTCTTCTATTTTAAGAACAGAAAAGCTCTGCAAATCATTTTCAAACGGCGGCACACAGCAGCACGTTATCAAAAATCTTGACCTTGACATTCACGAGGGCGACTTCACGGTCATTATGGGTTCGTCCGGTTCAGGCAAATCCACTTTGCTCTATGCGCTTTCAGGGATGGATAAGCCTACACTCGGTAAAGTTTATTTCGGTGATACGCAGATACAGGACTACTCCAACGATCAGCTTGCACTGTTTCGGCGAAGCAACTGCGGATTTGTCTTTCAGAGCGTGTACCTGCTTGACGACCAGAATGTCCTGGACAATGTGCTGACAGGGGCGCTGATCGTGCAGAAGCATTCACCTGAACTTGTAAACAAGGCAAAGCAACTCCTTAAAAAAGTCGGGCTGAATGAGGCAGACCGGAAAAAGTTTCCGAATCAGCTTTCCGGCGGCGAGGCGCAGCGTGTTGGCATAGTTCGGGCTATCATCAATGCCCCGAAGATACTTTTTGCTGACGAGCCTACAGGTGCGCTGAACTCTGCATCTTCCCGTGATGTGCTGGACATCTTCACGGAGATCCATAAAAACGGGCAAAGTATCGTCATGGTCACGCATGATCTGAAAACGGCTCTCAGAGGAACGAGAGTGCTGTATTTGCGCGACGGCGGCGTTGTGGGGGACTACCATATGCCGCCATACGGTGCGGACGATGTCAAGGAACGCCGCGCCGGACTGACGGATTTTCTTGAGAAAATGGGCTGGTAAGGAGTACGAATATGAAAATACTTCGATTATCGCTTTTTAAGCTGAAAAAGGACAAAAAGGAAGCTGTTGCCATTGCCTTTCTCACGATGATCACTACACTGATGCTTGCCGTTTTCATGGCAAATATCTCAAAGGCGAAAAAGGCGTATGAGGACAGCTTCGCGCAGGCGGGTTCTCATGACACCTGTGTCACGATCGGGAAAGACAAATACCATGACGGATACAGGGATATCCTTGAGAACGACTACGGCATCACTGACATAACAGACACGGAATGTTTAACATTCTTCACGCTCGATTTTAAGACAGGCAGCGGCGAAGAACGTTCCTATTCTTCTATTTTCGTTACCGAAAAGACTGAACGGAAAATCGAGGATTTTATAAAGACTGATCAGCTTCCCGATGATGAAATTGAAAAGCTGGAACACCCGATATGGCTGCCGATGTATTTCAGCATCAGAGAAGGGAACAAGCCCGGAGATACGCTGACTGTTTGTAAAAACGGAAGAGAATATCCGTTCACGATAGCAGGATTTTACAAGACAGGTTTGTATAACGATTCTGGCTATAGTTTTAAGATGGTGATCTCCGATCAGGATTATGAGCTTTTCAAGCTGAGTGCCGATAACCGAACAGGCTGGGTATTCACCGCTCTTTGGTTTGATTCCAAAAATACAGAATATAGAAGCGATGATCATATCAGAAAATGCGAAGAATTAAGCGGTGACAGTCTTGCAGATATCGACGGATATCATCTCAATAACATAGAGCTTGAAAAGTCCAATTCCCTGTCTTTTATCAATATGTTCATGTATTTTCTGGCGTTTTTCTCGGGTATCACTATGCTTTCAGCGGTTCTTATGATCATGAACCGCATCACCAACGACATTGAAGATCAGATGCAGCAGATCGGCGTACTGGAAGCACTGGGCTACAGGTCACGAGAAATATCTCTTTCCTATGTGTATGAATATGTGATAACGGTAGGTATCGGTGCTGTATTGGGCGCTGTCGGGGCTGTTCTTGTAAGTCCTCTGATGAACATTGGCATACAGAACATGATCGGCAGACCTGTGACCGTCAAAACTGAGGCAGGATTGATAGTGATTGCAGGCTTTACCGTAGTGGTGCTTGTGACTGCTTTTGCGCTGCTAAAGGCGGCTAAAGTCAGGAAATATCCACCTGTTATAGCATTCAGAAAGGGCATACGCACACATCATTTTGGCAAGAACATCCTTCCGCTTGAAAACTCCAAGTGCAATATCAATATCGCACTTGCGATAAAGGGCTTTTTCGGCGATATCAAGTCTGCTGTCGGAACGGCTGTCTGCATGATTGCGGCAGGCACCGCGATCCTTTTCTGCGTGACTACTGCGGATTTCTTCAAGGATGGCATCAACGGGCTTATATCAATGTGTTCATATGATATTGTTACAGACGTTGAGCTGTTAAACGGCATTGATCCTTATTCTATAAGGGAGGAGATCGCCGAAATGCCGGAGGTTAGAAAGACACTGGTGAAATATCGGCATAAAACCCTTTCTGTAAAGGATTCACAGTGGCCCGGTTATACTGTTGTCTACGACGATTATAACGATGCCGAGAATATAATGCTTGTAGACGGCAGATTCCCAGAGCATGATAACGAGATCATGACCACCGTTGCAAGAAAGCAGTATGACGGCGTGGATATCGGTGACAGTATCATTATCAAGGAGAACGGCACTGAAACGAAGTTTATCGTTACGGGAATGGCAAGCGCCATAATGAACAACGGAACGATGCTGTATATGACCACCGATGGCTACCGCCGTGTCTGCCCGAACGACTGCCCGAATGTTGTTTCAGTGTATCTCAAAGACGGCGTGACAATGGAGCAGTTTGAGGAAAGCTTGAATGAAAAGTATGGCAGCTGCGCAAAGAACAGCGTAAGCGCGGCAAACGCAGATGACGCTCTTGCAGAACGCATACGGGCGGCAGCCGATGAAAAGCTGGCACTTCTCACCGCTCAGTACGGGGTCACGAACATTGATTATGCAGTAGTGATTGACGGACAGGTCATCACAGGAAACAGCAGACACTTTCTCATCCAAGACGTTACCTCGCTCATGACGATGGCGGAACAGGAGTTGAGCGCCGTTGCCACGGTAGCGAAATACGGTTCTGTCGTAGCGATGATCGTGCTTTCTGCGGTAGTCGCTGTGATACTTGGGATCATCGCTGCATCGAATGTGAAACGTCAGCGCAGAAAGCTCGGCATCATGAAGGGAATGGGCTACACCTCGAAAGACCTGATGAAGCAGATCGCACTGAAAACGCTGCCTGTCACGATCGTTTCGGTGATACTGGCTTCGTTTGCTGCGAAATACGCTTACAGTGGTTTCTGGCTCATGGCGTTCAGTGTTGTTGGCAAGCTGAACATACCGCTGACTATCATAGCAGATGTGATACTGGTCATTTTCTGCTATGCTGTCACTTACATCAGCGCAGGAAAGATCAAGGCGATATCGGTAACGGAGCTTATGACAGAATAACGGAGGGAAACCATGAAACACATCAAAGCAATCGCCGCTGCATTGGCGGCACTGAACATCCTGACGGGCTGCGGCAGTGTCAAGGCAGATACATCAGCAGAAACAGAAAAAGCAGACACAGTGTCAAAGGCTGTATCTGCGGAAAATCACATCAGCGACGGCGAATATATCTACTGCGTTGGTTCGGTGAGCAAGATATACTCCACTGTGGCAGTCATGCAGCTTGTGGATAAGGGACTGGTCGGGCTTGATACGCCGATCACCGAATATATCCCGAACTTCAAAATGGCTGATGAGCGCTATAAAGATATCACAGTGCGGATGCTCATGGATCACACTTCGGGTATAATGGGTTCAACAACAATAAACAGCAATCTGTATGATGACAATGACACCTATACTCACGATCATATGCTTGAAAACCTTGCTTCCCAGCGGCTTAAAGCCGACCCTGGAAAATATGCGGCATACTGCAATGACGGTTTTAATCTGCTGGAGCTTATAGTCGAGAACGTAACAGGCATGAGCTACACCGACTATGTGAGGGAGAACATCTCCGACAAGATAGGTGTTACCGATACGGGAACGCCGATAGATATGTACCGCAATGAAAAACTTGTTCCGTCCTTCTCGGCAAGTGGACTGCCGCTTGATACAAGCTATTGTGTGACAATCGGTGAGGGCGGTATCTACGCAACAGCTTCCGATACGGCAAAATTCGGGGCAAGTTTCTTCACGGGCGATGATACGCTGATTTCCGACAATGCCAAAAACGCAATGGCGACCCGCTGGAACGCGAACGAATACTGCGATGACAACGGTCTTGGCTGGGACGAAACCGAAATGCTCCGCTATAAGCAGAACGGTGTTAAGGTAGTCGGCAAGGGCGGCGATGTAACGATGGATCACGCCTTTCTGCTGACTGCGCCCGATGAACATATCAGCGTGGCTGTGCTTTCCAACGGCGGCGGCAGCACTCAAAACGAACTTGTGGCGCAGGTACTCATGGACGTTGTTTTGCAGGAAAAGGGTATCAGCATCACAGAAGAAGAATTGCCCGAATGCACGATCGTTGAGGATATTCCCAATACATACAAGGCTTATGAGGGCTGGTATATCTTGAATATCATGGGCGAGGGCGATACGCTTTGCAGGGTGACATTTCCCGATAACAGATATCTCCACATGGAAAAAATCACCTCGCGCAAGACCACATATACCGACTATATCTATACCGCAGACGGTGATTTTGCTGAGCTTGCCTACGAAGTTGAGGCGAGCAGCTTTGACAAGCGACTTGCCGCAGGAGGCGGCAGCCGTTTGTCCTTTGAGAAAAATGCCGACGGAACGTTTATGAAAATATCGGGCGGACTGTTCTTTCCCGGACTTGGCACATATCATGTCAAGACCTATGCGGGACAGATGATTGCGGAAAACGCTGCCGACGATGGCGCTTTGAACAGCTTTCATGCACTAGACGGGAAAAAGTTCCTTCTTGTAAGTGATAAATATTCATCAGATAATTACGAAGGTAATGCGATCGCCCAGCTCCGCGTTGTCAAGGATTTGCAGGGTTATGTTTTCGTTACGAGCAAAGGTTTGGATTTCCTGATGAAAATAACCGACAGCAAGCACCTTGTCTCGCCGAATCATATCCCGTCATCATCAAGCAGAGATCTTATGGATATTACGCTTAGCAGCGATGAAAACGGCAGGCAGACGATAAAAACGACATTTGGCACGGAATATATTTTTGCGGATGACATCCCCGAATTAGATACATCGGTCAAGTCCGTTGAAATAACCGGAAACGCTGCGTGGTACAGCATTTCCGACAGCATTGCCAATACTCCGCTGACTGTGACAAGACCTGAAAACAGCGCAGTCATCGTGTTCAACAAATTCGATGAACTGATATACACCTCACACGTGAAGGACGCAGGCAATGTGCTCCCCATGCCGAAGGGCGGCAAGGTGGTATTTCTCGGTGAGACGGGTAGCAAGTTCAGGATTACTGCATGAAAAAGACATAAGGTTGTCATCTATTGGTGCAACTGTTTGCCTTAAATATTCCAGAAATGATACATCTCAAAGAACACAATTCCTGCAACCGTGATGCCATTGCTTGCGATGCTCAGAATATTGCGTATCATTCGTCCTTTTTCTTTCTTGGTGCAAAGAGAAATCACTGCTGTCAGCAAAGCCGCCGCACAAATACATCCGCATACAATTTCCGTTACGCCAACTACTATACATCCATTCGCCGAAATGCCATAATTCTCCTCTCTCAACGCAATTGCTGTCAAAATCGTCAGCACAGAAATAACAGATGCAGCACTGCTTGCTGCAACGATGGGAATATCGCGGAATTCTTTTGTTTTTCCATGTTTTCGAAGCTGCAACTGATAGAGAAGCATCCGCACGGATGCCACCGCCGCAAGTATATACGCGGCAAACAAAACCAGCTCGCAAAGGAAATGAGGTTCCGGCTTCAACTCCATACTCATCATCTGCAAGTATCCGTTGGGCTTTTCTCCAATCAGCATAGCACTTTCTGATTCGCCTGTACCGACGACCACTTGAAATACACCGTCGCCGATTTTTTCAACAGCATCGGCCTCTCCAAGATTCAAGATAGAAAAAATAGAACACGCCTTCATAATACCCTGATAGGTCGAACGAAGCCCCAGATAGTATTTCCCCAATTGGGCAGGTTCAGCTGTTTCACCGCCGAATCGCTCTTTCCGCAATGTTCCGAACACCCAAGACGGTATATTTGACATGAATGCGTTGTTTCCTTGCTCATTTTGCATAATGACCACGCCTGTTTTGGAGGCTCTGTCAAATTCCATATCTGCCACGCCTGCATTTGTCGAACCATTATGACCATATGCAGTCACTGCGTATTCATTCGTCCAGAAGCCGTGCGCACAAAGCGGAATCTCCGAATTGCCGTAGTATTCTGTTGCCGCGAACAGTTCTTTATGCGTTTCGGGATGCTGAAACAGCGGTGCGTCGTCATTGACCAATGCCTGTGCATAGGTCATCAAATCGGTAAGCGTTCCGACTGCCGAACCTGCGGGATACAGTGGAATATATCCCAGATCGTCGCCAAGGTCAAGCAGATCAAAAGCATTCTTCTTGTAGCTTCTGCGCTTTGCCAACGCATTGCATACCCATTCGTTATCGGTATGTGTGGGATTCAATGCTGTATGTTCCATGCCAAGCGGTTCAAAAATATGCGTATGCACATACGAGCAATAATCCTCTCCCGTGATGCATTCCACCACATACCCTGCCACTGCCGCGCCGTAATTGGAATATGCCATGACCTCCCCCGGCGGATAGGTCTGTGCAGGTTCAAACGCTTGAAGGGCATCTTTCAGGGGCAGCAGTTTCTCCGCAGGTACAAACATCGGTTCTACGGATTCCTGCCAACCTGCATTATGGTTCATCAGGTTCAGCATCGTGATGGGTTCGTCATAGGAAAGATGCTGAAAGAATCCCTCCGGCAAATATGTCCGCACATCCTGTTCCAAATCAATTTTTCCCGCTTCCCAAAGCTGCATCACGCTCACCCAAATCAGCGTTTTGGAAATGCTGCCCCAGTCATAGACGGAATTTTCGTCCGCAGGAATGTTGTTTTTGATGTCGATATTACCGAAATAGCCTTCATAGAGGATTTCATCCCCCTGAAACACGCCGACTGCTGCGGAAGCATAACTCTTCGCATCCGAAGAAATCTCATTGATTTTCTCGTTCAGTCCGCCGAAGCCATTTATTTTCAAACCGGATGGCAATACGGTTGCTGACGCATCCTTTGCGGCACGGACAGGGACGAATGCTGCGGTGTAACACATCAGCACAGCACAGAATGCTGCGGCTGCTTTCTGAATGGTCTTTTTCATTGCGAACGCCTCCCTTATAATTCCTTATCTTCGTATTCAAGAATGGTACGAGCATAGCAGTATGCAGCACGAATTCCCGCATACATCAACGCGACCGCACACCACAGCCAGCCGTCAGCCGCATTGATCAGCATGGAAATGATCTGTAATAGAAACTGCAAACATGAAACGGGAATCCATTCTTTTATGATTGCGAGCCAGACAACAAATATTACGGCAAGTAAAACCAAGACACGAATGATTCCTTTTTTCTGGTTTTTCGATGCCGTCAGTTCTGTGCTGACTGATTTGCTGTTACGGAAAAAAGAACTGAATGCGCCGGAGCAACATATGATTGAGAAAGCGGTTCCGGTCCAATATAAAATATTCACCACTCCGAATGACGATGTTGAATTGGAGATAATACTGCTATCCATTATGTTCATCAAGTCCATACCAAGCAGTGTTTCATAGAGTTTCAGTTTCATACTCAAAAGCAACACCAGGTAGTTTGCCAGACAAGCTATACTATTCAGTCCGAAAACGCGAATAAATCTCGCCGTCACCAGTTCTTTTCTGGAAATCGGCAGAATGGCGTTCAGCTTCTCTCCATGGAAACGGACTTCATTGCCGTACAGCAAACTGACAAGTCCCATTCCCGAACACATACTAAAATAGAAACCGGCAAGCGGCGAAAGTATTAATTCAAAAACGATTGAAATGATGAATAACAAAAAATATAAAATTTTGATTGTTTTCTTGCCGCCAGACAGCATGACATGGTCTGCACGCATAATATTCCATAGATTTTTCATAGATTCTCACCTCCGTTATCGTTCCCGTTTTGCTGTCACGGCCGCGGTGATTTCTCCGAACAAAACACTCACGCCCAGCATTGCAAGATTCAAAAGAACAGCAATTCCTATTCTTGCCGCCAAGGTATTCGGTACATGAGGCATCACAAACGGCAGTCCAAAACGTTTATATAGAAAGATGCAAAATACAGCAGCCATAACCGTACAGATCATCACAACGCCGATTTTTTCTCTGCCAAAAATCTGCCCCATCATTTCCAGATAGACCAGTAACAGACATACGCCAAGAAAAAGTCCAATCAACAACATAAAACGAAACTGGATATTCGAAGCACCTGCATTCATTACAGAACCCCAGAACGAATCTTCATTGGGGATCAGGTGATACAGTTTCAAGGCATCGCAAACAGCACGGAATACAACCGCAAGCAATTCCAATGCGGCACACACCAAGAACAAATACAAAAAGCGTGCGCGTGCAGGGCTTTTCTTTGAAACAGGCAATATGCCGTACAGTTTTTTCAGGCTATTTTCTGCACTGCCGAACTGTAATGGCAGAACATAGATCAGCGCACCTGCTAACAAGAAATCACACATATTCGGTGAGAAAAACAGCCCGAATAACAAACACAGCACAATAATCAGCATGAAGGACGGAAATGCAATGGGATGAACGGTTCGAAAATCAAACCGTATGAGTTTCTGAATCTCGTTCATGTTTACCCTCCTTTGCGATATATACCAGAATCTCGTCAATACTGGCTTTTTCATATTCCAGTGCCGCAGGGATGTTTGCAAGGTCATCGACCGCGATCAGTGCATCAAACCCGCTGCGGTACGCATGAAAACCAATCATCTTTTCTTTCAAACCGGATGGAATGTCCTCCTCTGCTCCTTTGATGACTGCATATTTTTCTGTCAGTTCGTCTTTTGTTCCGCTGTACCATACTTTGCCGTCATGCAGAATCGTCACATAATCGGCAATGCGTTCGACATCGGCAGTGATATGCGTAGAAAACAGCACGCCGCAGTTTTCATTTTCAATGTATTCGGAGAGAATATCCAGCAATTCGTCACGCGCAACAGGGTCAAGACCGCTGGTCGGTTCATCCAGAATCAGCAGTTCAGGACGATGTGCAAGCGCTGCCGCGATCATCAGCTTCATTTTCATGCCCTTGGAAAAATCCCCGACCTTTTTGTTGTCAGGCAGGTCGAAATCTTTGATCCTGCGGAAATACTCTTTGCTGTCCCAATCCTTGTAGAATAGTTTGAGCTGCTTTTCGATTTGTTTCGCATTCAGATGCTCGGCAAAATACAGACTGTCAAAAACCACACCCAACCGCTGCTTAATGGCAATGCTATCGTTTACGCTGTCCATGCCAAACACGCTGATGCTGCCGCTGTCAATTTTTGCCATGTCAAGAATCGAACGAATCGTGGTCGTTTTGCCGGAACCGTTTTGTCCGACAAATCCCATGATATAGCCTTTTGGAAGCGTAAAACTGACATCTTTCAGTGCAAAGCCGTCATATGCCTTGCAAATCTGCTTGATTTCCAGTATATTCTCCATAATCATTCCTCCAAAAATTTTTTGAGTGCAGCAATGATCTCCTCATTGCTTAGTCCTGCATCCCGTCCATTCTGAACGGCTTTTTCCAGACCTTCTTCCATTTCAAAAAGCATTCGCTCCCGCAAAAGGTCATTGTTGCGGGGGGCTGCAAAGTACCCCTTGCCTGTCACCGAAATGATATAGCCGTCATCAGAAAGGTCGTTATAGACTCTTGTAGTCGTAATGACGCTGATTTTGAGGTCACGGGCAAGCTGACGGATGGACGGAAGCTGTTCATCCTCTGCAATTGTGCCATCCAGAATCTGTGCTTTGATCTGCTGTTCGATCTGTTCATAGATTGGCAGTTCAGATTTGTTCTTCACGATAATCTTCATAAATAACTCCTTATCTGCGGTTGAGTTATACTGTATATATCGTCCTATATACAGTATAGCAGATATGACACCTTTTGTCAAGTGCTGTTTCAAAAAATTTTTTGTAACTGTTCAGTCCTGCATGGAATTCTACAAAGTTGAAAGCAAAAGTTCAGAGTTATCGCCTGAATCAATCATATTCTTGATGTAGGTTAATACGCTGTAAGTGAACGAATCTCCGTCAGAGGAAGTGAATTTATACATTGTATTGAAGTGCTGCGGAACTATCTATACTATTTGGGACGAATTGTCAATGCCATCAGAAAAGAAATGTGCAAAAATAAAAGGATAACGGGCAGGGCGCACGCAGCTGGATCTTCAATCACTTTGAGTATTTTTTCAGATTATGAATATTCGGACAGTTTTCCGCTTCTGTATCCGTAAGGAACAGAAACGGATGTTTTTTCGAAAAAAGGCGGTGTTGCCTTAATATCTCTTTGTAATTTTTATCGCAATTTTTGGTAAGTGGATGCAATCAATCACAATAATTGCACAATACGTTATTGACCAGACAAAATTGCTATGATATACTTATGAGAGTCCCTGCGTTATTTCAAGGGACTGTTTCCGCGGCAGAATGTATGCTGCGGGGCAAGATTATTTTATTTGTAAGGGGAAAAAGATGAAAAAGACAAAGAACCTCAAACGTGTTGCCGCGTTCCTGTCCGGTGCAGTGCTTCTGCTGACCGGTACCGGCACGGCGATTCCGGTGTCTGTCAGTGCGGCAGGCGACTGCGTCATTGACACCGGAAAAACCTACCAGACCATCCGTGGTTTCGGTGGCATCAATCATCCGGAATGGGCAGGCGACCTGACAACCTCCCAATGTGAGACAGCCTTCGGAAACGGTGCAGACCAGCTTGGTTTCACCATGCTTCGTGTGTTCGTCAATCCGGATAAAAACCAGTGGAACAAGGCAGTTCCGACCGCGAAATATGCGTCAGAGCATAATGTCACGGTCTTTGCGTCACCGTGGGAACCGCCTTCCGGTCTTGCCGAAAGCGGCAACGGCAAAGGCAAGCTGCATCTGCCTTCCAGTAACTACGGAGCCTATGCAACGCATCTCAACGATTTCGGCAACTATATGAAGCAGAACGGTGTCAATCTGTATTCGATCTCGGTACAGAATGAGCCGGATTATGCGGGCGAGTGGACATACTGGTCTACCGATGAGGCGATGAATTTCATAGCGAATTATGGTGACAAGATCACCAGTACCAGACTGATGTCGCCGGAATCCTTCCAGTTCTCGCCGGACGGCGCTTCGTGGATCAGCGGCGGCGATGGCGGCAAACGCTTCTATAAGAAAATCATGAACAATTCCAAGGCAATGGCGAACTGCGATGTCTTTGGTACGCACTACTACGGTACAACAAGAGACTGGATGGATTATCCGGATCTCGAAAACTGCGGCAAGGAACTCTGGATGACAGAGGTCTATGTCCCGAATTCCGACGCGAACTCCTCCAACCGCTTTCCGGAAGCACTTGCCGTTGCGGAGAACATCCATAACGGTATGTGCGTCAGCAATCTGAGCGCATATGTATGGTGGTACATTCGCCGCCAGTATGGCCCGATGAATGAAGACGGTACGGTTTCTAAGCGTGGTGCCATGATGGCGCAGTATTCCAAGTGGGTTCGTCCGGGTGCAGTCCGCATCGCGGCAACCGAATTCCCTGAGGGCAAAAATTACGTTGCCATGGACACTAAAAACGCCAACTACAGCCAGCTCCAGACTATGGTTTCTGCTTATAAGCAGGATGACCAGATCACGGTCGTAGCAATTAATCCGACTCCGAGCGCAAAAACCCAGAACTTCACGATCAGCAGCGGCGAAAAGATTTCCGATATTGCAGCTTATCATACGACCAGCAGTGAAAACTTCCGTGCAACTTCTGCGCCAAGCTACAGCGACAAGAGCTTCTCTGCATCGCTCCCGGCACAGTCCGTCACGACCTTCGTTGTCAGCACGGGCGAAGCAGAACCCGATCCCAACGGCTATCTGTTCCACTACACCTTTGAGAACAGTGCTGACGGCTTTTCCGGCCGCGGCAGCGCTTCTGCCGATACGGTTTCGACTGACAAGTATGCAGGCAGCAAGTCGCTCTCTGTTACCGGACGTGAATCCAACTGGAACGGCGCGATTCATTCCTTAAGCAGCAGCTTCAAGGCTGGTCAGTCTTACAGCTTCAGCGCGATTGTCAAGCAGAATTCCAATGCGTTGGAAGCAATGCACTTCTCGATCGAGTATAAGGATGCATCCGGCGAAACCCAGTATGACAAAATCGCAAGCGGTCTTGCACCAAAGGGCGAATGGGTTCAGCTTGCCAATCCTTCCTACACCATTCCTTCAGGCGCAAGCGACATTCAGTTCTATTTTGAAACGGACGGTGATACCGGTACAACCTGCGACTTCCTTGTGGATGAGGTCATCGGCGCACCGAACGGCATGGAAATCGAAGGCCCGAAGGCAGCAAGTCTGACAGATAAACCACAGCTTGGCGATGTCAATGGTGACGGCACCATCACTGCCGCAGACCTTTCCCTTGCAAAGAAGGTTTGCATCGGCAAGCTGAATGACGCCATTGCACAACTTTGCGCCGATGTTGACCAGAGTGGTACTGTTGACACGGCTGATATCGAGTATCTCCGCGACTATCTGCTTACGAAAATCACAGAATTCCCGATTGCCGAGAAGCCCGTTCCGAAGGTCGATTTCGCTGAAATGGCAAACAAATTCGGCAGCGTCAACCTCGCAAAGTGCTACAAGGGCGATAATGAACACAATCCGCTTATCACCCAGTATTTCGGCGCAGACCCCGGCGTGATGGAATATAACGACAGAGTGTACATCTATATGACGGATGACCACTTGCTTTACAGCAACGGACAGGTCACAACGGAAACTTACAGCACGATCAATTGCCTGCGCTGCATCTCCTCTGACGACCTCGTGAACTGGACAGACCACGGTCTGATCAATGTTGCAGGTCAGAACGGCATCGCAAAATGGGCAGGCAACTCATGGGCACCGACCGCCTGCCACAAGACCATCAACGGCAAGGAAAAGTTCTTCCTCTACTTTGCAAATAACGCAAACGGCATCGGCGTACTGACTTCCGATAGCCCGACCGGCCCTTGGACGGATCCGAACGGCAAAGCCATGATCGACCGCAAGACTTCTGGCTGCACCGATGTCCCGTGGGTATTTGACCCGGCAGTGCTCGTCGATGACGACGGCAAGGGTTATCTCTATTTCGGCGGCGGTACAGAAAACAAACCTTCCGACCATCCGAAATCCTCCCGCTGCGTACAGCTCAGCGACAGCATGACCTCGATTGTCGGTACGCCTGTGACGATCGACGCACCGTATATGTTCGAGGACAGCGGTATTCACAAGTACAACGGCAAATACTACTACAGCTATTGCACCAACTGGAGCACCGGCGGCAACAGTTACGGTCTTTCCACTGCCGCAATCGACTACATGGTCAGCGACAGCCCGCTTGGCCCGTTCTCCTATAAGGGTGGGGGGGTCAAGAACATCGGCAACTTCTTCGGTACAACCGGCAGCAATCACCACACAATTATGCAGTTCAAGGGAGAGTGGTATCTCTTCTATCATGCACAGTATCTTCAGGATGTCATGAATCTGAAAGATATGGGTTACAGAAGTACGCATATCGACAAGATCACAATGAATTCCGATGGTACGATGCAGCAGGTCAAAGGCACAAAGACAGGCGTTTCACAGATCAAGGCACTGGATCCGTTCACGACAGTCCGTGCAGCGACCTTCTCGCATCAGGGCGGCATTCAGATCGCAGGCAGCGGAAATTCCACCGTTACCGCAGAAAAAGGCGACTGGTTCAGAGTGACCGGCGTTGACTGCAAGTCCGCTTCCTCCATCACCGTCAAGGCATCCGCACAGAACGGCGGTATCATCAAGGTTTGCACCGGCAGTGCTTCCGGCACGCCTGTTGCATACATCGAAATCCCGTCAGGCAGTTCGATGCAGGAAATCGTTGCGCCTGTTTCCGGTCTTTCCGGCAAGACAGACCTCTATTTCGTATTCAATAACAATATCTCCATGGATAGCTGGAAACTCAGCTAATGCATAAAATTTCACCTGCTGTATGCCTCCCCTTCGGCGTGCAGCAGGTGATTTTTCTCCCGATACAGAAAAGTCCTCCTGTGGTACAGTACCGCAGAAGGACTTTTTTCTGTATGCAGAATGGATTATCCGTTTTGACAGCCGCCCCATTCAACGACAGTAAAGCCGTTTCGTTCAAATTGTGAAAGCTGCTGCGGTTCGATTTCCACAGCATTTTCAAGCGGAACGTATGCCATGAATACACGCAGGAGACTGTCAGGTGTAGGTGTGATATTCAGTTTGGCTGTATCGGTATAGGTTTCGCCCTGGAATGCAATCAGATTATACGCATGATGCTCCATCAACGGAAGCCAGTATACGATAAACTCATTCATTTCGGATTCGGTCAGCCCCATATATGTGAGTTTTTCTCGGAGGAAGCTTTCCGTATCACAGCCTGCGACACAAAAACCTTTTGAATAATCAAATCTTGTGCGGCAATTTGCGCCGTCCCAGAACAGATACTCATGATGCGTACCGTCTGCTTTGTTCAGAAGCGTACCGTCCGGATATGCCGTGACATCCCAGCCATCATGATACTTCGGATATGTGGTGGCAAGTTCAGCTTCCGTCAGTTCCAGTTCCACATGAACATCGGTCTCTTTTTCGGGATACAGATAGATGACCGGTTTTGCAGCAACTCCTTCATAATAAATCGTAGAACGACCGGCCTCATTGATGTTTTTGATCCAGCCGTATTGTTCGTTATATTTTGTATATATCCATTCGTCGTTATTATTATTGTACCCTAATTCCGCAAGTCTTGTATCAGCAGGAATGGTCGCAACGCAGTCATATCTTTCATCAGGGCCAAGGTAAAGTTTTATTTCTTCGATCGGATAAAAATAGGAAGAATATTGAATCTCATGATGGGGTCTCACGACTGTTGTGGCACTCTGCTGGTACAATACCTGTTTCATCAGTGTCAGGTCAAGGACATTCAGAACATTGTCATGATTAAAATCTGCCGCTTTCCAGTCTTTCAATGTTGTGTCCGATGGCGCAAGTATCCACTTCTGAAGCAGAACAGCATCTGTGATACCGAGTAAGCCGTCACCATCGACATCGCCGTTGTTCAATTTTCTGAGTCGGAACTCAATTTCAAGGGAATTGTTTGCGTTCTTTTTAAAAACCGTGCCGTCATCGGGGAGATAGTAGCCGTCAGGCAAGTTCGTCAGATCCACTTCAAACACATCAGCATCCAGAAACTTTGCAAGGTCACAATTGAACGGATTGCTATTTATTGTGTAGACCGGCCCTGTGTAGATCCATCCACCGGGTTCATCCTCTTTTTTCCAGCGGATATTCGTTGTCATGGTAAGATACTTTGCTGTATCAAGAATATACTGTGGAAGCGGTACCCCTGTGTCGTAATCGGTAATGGTGATTTTGGCTTCACCGGTTTTCAGGGTAGTCTGCTGACCAAAGAGTTCTTCCATGGTCGGTGCTGTTAACGGCTCACGTTCACAGGAAAAGTAATCATCAAGGATAATACCCTTGATATGCTCATGATGTTTCATGCAGATCTCAAAAATGTCGCGGTAAAGTTCCAGTCGTTCCTCAACATCATTTTCTTCGTTAACGCAGAATTCTGAAAGCATGATATCCAGACCGGCATCTTCAAATGTGGTGAGTACCGTTTCATAGTTTTTTAAATATGGAAAACTAATTCCCAGCACAGCCTCCATACAGATGCCGTCAAGATAGTCACCTTCCGCTAGGATTTTGACAGCTAAATCGTAGATATCCTGTGCTTTGTCAGGGAAATACTCGTTATAATCACCATAATAAAGGTCTGTGCCTTCGGGCGCATACTGTCTTGCATATTTGAATGCATTGAGAACATATTCATCACTATTGTATATCTTCATCCATGTATTGCTGTTAGCAGGACGCATTCCGCCGCCGTCATTGACAAATACTTCTTTGCACACTTCGTAGCCGGCAATTTTCAGGTCAGGGTATTCCTTGCTGAGTGCTTCAAACGTGTTCTTGATAAAGCTTTCAAGACGTTTATTCATGGTTTCCTTGTCGACATACTCGGCACTGCTGCTGAAGCCTTTCCGGAAGAACCACTCCGGTGTCTGGCTGTACCATACAAAGGTACTTCCGAAAAGCGGAATGCCGTTTTCTTCGCAAAATTTCAGAATTGGCTCTGCATAGTGCAGTGAGATCTGCACTTCTGTTTCACTTCCGCTTGCCTGACAAGCTTTCAGATCCAGCAAACAGTCAGGTTTCAGAGCGTTGTCTTCAGAAAGCAGATTATAATTTTCGAGGTAATAATCCGTTCGCATCTTGGTGAGATTCACAAGTCCGCCAATCGGGAAGTAATTTTCAAAAGCTTTTTTGAATGTGGTATCGTAAGGAATTGCGACATTTTCTGTTTCAACGGATGCCGCATTGGCTGTGAATGCATCACTGACTGTCAGATTGGTAAACGATGCAAGCGGATCGGATGAAGCGACAATTGCAAGTGCAAAAGCGCCCGCCAAAGTTTTACGCAAGATTTTCTGATTCATTGTATTCCCTCCTGTCCCTATGAATATCCATAGGATTGATTGGACGTGACGACATCTTTGTCGTCAAAGCGGATTCGGTGTGCGGGAAGTATCATAAATGACAATCCCATTTTTGCCACATGATTTCGTGGCTTGGGGGTTCAGTGTTTCACGATTTGTTCCGTTGGGAGAAAACATCACAGAGGCACTTCTTTGCTTTTCGGATATGGGTATGGTGATACCCTTCCGGTGATAGCAGTAATAAGAAATTACAATTGGTAATAGATGTTAATTTGAAGGGGATGATACTATTATAGCATATGGAATATCAATATTCAATATATTTTGACAAGAGGGCAATATAATATGACAAGAGGGCAAAATCGTGGATGAAGTGTACAAAAATGAGGATAAGATGAACAGCAGAACGTTTCACAAGCAGATATTTGTATTCTGATAGATTCAAGCTGATACGATAAAGTCGTCATTGGAAAAATGGACTGTTGCCTTGATATGTTCAATGCATTGACAGGCACTATATTGTGTGTTATAATCAAATGTGTAAATGCCGAACTTGTTTGGCAGTACGGTCTTTCAGAATGCAAATGAAGTATTGGTACGGGAATCCGAACGTGCAGCAGCCATATGGCAGAAAGAAATCAAATGAGAAAACATTGTGAGATGATCCGAAAGCAAACAGAAGCGAATTTTGTGAATCTGGAAATCGCTATCAAAACATATGATCGTGAAGCTTCCGTCTGCGGCGCACCCGCATGGCGCTTTGTGTATCACACAATTCATTCCGCAGACAAGTGGTTTTTCAATCCGAGTGTTTATGAAGAACCTGCGTTTCACGTTGAAAACATGGATAATCCGTTTCATCCCTGCGATGTTGTGCTGCGTGATGAACAGCTTTTGGCATATCTGGAAGCGGTGAAAGAAAAGACACTTCGGTATCTGGACGGGCTGGACGACGAAATGCTTTATGAATATCCCGAAAACTGCGAATTTTCGCGTCTGGAACTGATGTTCATGCAGTTTCGTCACATTTCTGTCCATATCGGTTTGCTGAATGGCAATACCGTTGACCGCACGGGAAAATTCCCGCTTTATGTCAGTCCGCACAGCTATGACCGATTGCAGAACGGACTGTTCGAACGCAGTGAGTAACCGGAAACGTTTGTTGGATTCTGAATGGTATCATGGAAAGAGGTTTGATTATGATACAGGATATTTTTCCGAGTGTGATGCACAATACGTTTGTGTGCTGTACGCCTGATAAGAACGACTATTTCCTGCGATTTGATGTGGATGGCAAACTGTTGGTACGAGTGGACGATCATCAAATCCGATTTCTTACGGGTACTGCTGTATCTGCGGAGGATGCAGTCTATTTGTTTTCTGTGGACGAACAGCGCTATTTTCTGCTGCGATCGGATGTGCCGCCGACAGATGCCGATGGATTTGCATATTATTCACTGCGGGAATTGCGCAGCAAAGGCGGTCAGAAAGAACTGTTTGCAGTCTATACAGCGTATCATTTGTGGAAATGGTATCATGAGAATCAATATTGTGGATGCTGTCGTGAAGCAATGACTTTGCATCCGCGGGAACGTGCGCTGCTTTGTCCGAAATGCGGGCATATTATTTACCCGCGCATCAATCCTGCGGTCATTGTCGGTGTCATCAAGGACGATCGTATTCTTGTAACGCGGTATCGTAAGGGCTATGCGCATAATGCATTGATTGCAGGTTTTACTGAAATCGGTGAAACCTTGGAACAAACAGTCAGCCGTGAGGTCATGGAAGAAGTCGGGCTGAAGGTGAAGAACATTCGGTATTACAAGTCGCAGCCGTGGGGGAGTGCACAGGATTTACTGGTTGGATTTTACTGTGAGGCGGACGGCGATGCAGACATTCACATGGACGAAAACGAACTGAAATATGCAGAATGGATTCCACGCGATGCAATCGAATTGCAGCCGGATGCCATCAGTCTGACCAATGAAATGATGGAGCGATTCAAGAATCATCAGGTATGAGAACAGGGCGTAATGTGTGGCTGAATACATTCTGAACCAAGGGAAGGGGAGTAGCAAATACTGCTATGCCCCAAAAAACGGGACGATTCTCAGTGAATCGTCCCATTTTGTGTATCAGTATTATTTGACTTGCCGCTTCAGCAGAGCCAAGTCTTCCGAAGTGAGTTTTCCGTTGCCGTCAAGGTCATAGGACTTTGCCGCATCTGCGGAAAGCGTACCCTTGCCAATCAGAAAATCACGCAAAGATGTCACATCAATGGTGCTCATGCCGCCGGAAGTGTAGACTGCTTCAATCGTGACAGATGTGCCGCTGACATTCAGCACCGAGTTGACCGAAGATGCGCTGCCCGATGCGAAATCTGCGCCTGTGACTTTCCAGCCTGCAAAACGATAGCCGTTTTTGCCTTCTGCGGAGAGGCTGACAGGCAGGTCTGTCGGATATGTACCACTCCACGAATCATACGGGAGTGTCAGCGTGTTCAGGAGCACATTGCCCTGCGACGAATTGTTCTTGACCGTGACCGTATAGGTCTGGTTGGAAATTTTGCCGCCAAGGAAACTCAGGAGATGCTGTTTTGCATTGGTATCACGCTGCTGGAAGAAGCTGCTGATAGAAGAAACATTATTCTGGAATGTCTGTGCGTAGTCTTTGGTCTGCTGTGGCTGCTGACCGCCGGGATTCACGGGGTCGCCGGGTGCAGGCTGTGCGGGCTGATTGAAGCCGCCCATGTTGCCCCAGTCGCCATTGCCGCCGAAGTTGCCCCAGTCGCCGTTTCCACCGACATCGCCATTGCCGCCGAAGTTACCCCAGTCGCCGTTGCCCCAGTCGCCGAAGTTGCCCCAGTCGCCAAAGCCGCCGGTGCTGCTGTTGGAAGCCCAGCGCTCCAGACTCTTTGCCATGCCTGCGCTGTAAGCGGAAATGAGCTCATTCAAACGTGCTGTTGCATTGGATGCTTTGAAATTTTCGTTGCAGAGGTCGAAGTAGGTCGTTACGAACAGGTTGCGGAATTCTTCGTTGTTGTTCAGCAAACCGAAGAACAGCTTGGAAATCCATGAATTGCCGCTTTGGAGGGTACGGAAGGTGCTGGTGTTGGAATTGCTTTGTCCGTAAAGTCCCTGACCGTATTCGGTATCAAAGAGGAGGAAGCGCCATTTGCCATCGGCATATTTCTTTTCCTCATTGACGACTTCTGTTTTCCAGAGCGCATAGTTGTTTGAACCGAAATCGTTGTTGCCGAGAATCAATTCGGTTGCCATATAGTCGGCAAAACTCTGTACGTCAACAGAATCGCAGAATTTCTGATAATTGCTTGCTTCGCTGAAATTCGCTGAGCTTGCCCATTCTTTGAACTGCTTGTAATCCTGATAGCCCTGTTCGGAACCGTCAGAAAGTTCATCGGTCTTGATGTAGCAGACATCGCCTGCTTTGACGCCATAGTGGTCGCTGATGTAGTCCTTGCTGAGCTTTTCCATCAGGTTGTAGAATCCCCAGAATTCGCCGTCAAGGAACACAAGGCATTCGGTCTGTGCAAGTGTGCCGATGTTGCGGTCGGAAACAAGTTCCTGATTCAGACGGTCACGAATCTTGGTATCGCTGTCGTTGCCGCCGTTGCGGAGGGAAAGCGAATCGAACGAGTCGATGACTTTGCCCTTTGTCTGCGTCACAACAGCACCATCGAAGAAATCGTAATCGAGTTTTGCTGTGCCATAATCACTTCTTGCGTAAATGTTGAAGCTTTTCTGTGCTGCGGAACGGGTTGCGGCACCGTGAATGCGGATGCCGACATTTGCGCTGAATTTCTCAGTGCCGTTCTCAAACAGGGTGAAGCTTGCAGGACGTTCCCATTCTCTGCCGCTTTGGGTATAGTTTGCAGGAATCTCCCAGCTTTGCACGAACATACCGCCCTGACCGCTTTGCTGCCATTCGGTGTATTTGTTGCCGAGCGTGTAAATGCCCTTTGCGTCATCAAAGAGATTGGACGGGTCTGTGACAAGCGAAACGACACGCATATTCATTTCGATGTCGCTATTGGTATAGCCGATGAAATAGCTGTTGGTTGCGATATCGCTGACACGTCCCTGACTGTCCACGGTGATGGCACGCACGATCATTGCCTTGCGGACGGGGTCAGTCGGCGGGGTATAGCTGGTTGCGATGGTGTTCACCGCGCTGATGACATTGGCTTCACTGCTTTTGTCATAGATCTGGATGGCAGAGGAATAACGCTGAGAGGAGGTTGTCGGGTCGCTGCCGTCCGTGGTGTAGTAGATGGTACAGCCTTGCGGCGCGGAAAGCGTCAGGTCAAAGCCGTTAGAATAAAAACCGCCCCCCTTGGAGAATGTAGGCTTGGTCACAACGACTTCAGATACAGCCTGAGAAGGGTTCGACTTTCCTGCTGTCAATTCACTCACGATGGCAGTGGTGTCGCTGCCGTCCGGAACGCGGGCAAATGCAGTATCGTCATTCAGGGCAGGTACTTCCATCCTGTCGATGACCGATGATTGGGACGAAAGGAGAATATTCTCTCCGTCCTTGGAAAGACCGAATTCGGCTGCTGGGAAGCTGGCTTCTGCCTTTACGCCGCAGTAAACGGTCAGATAACCGTGTGCCGCGATGCTGGTGCCGCTTGGGAAGCGGTAGGCATAGGGGTCGGCTTCGTCGTCGGACAGCCCGTATCCATCAAGAGAAACGGCGCTGCTGCTGTTGTTATACAGCTCGATATAGTCATAGAATTCTCCGTCAGGGGCAGCAAGCTTGGTATTTTTCGTGCAGACCTCATTGACGCAGAGCTGGGAAGCTGCCGCACAGGGCAGTGCAGGGAGTGTGGTAAGCAGAGAAGCGGTGACGAGTGTGGCACATCCGAGTGCCATACTCTTCTTCGAGTTGCGATGCATTGGCATCTGAATCCCTCCGTTATTAAATTTTTCTCTCTGCCCATTCCAATTTCTGATTTCTATATATTTTTCTGTCGGGTGTGTTTTCTACACCATAAATGTATTATATCACAGGTATTCAAAAAAAGTCAAGCGGATTTTAGAATTTCTCAAAAAAATCTAAAATCCGCTTGATATTGCAGCAATATTATCCGATGATTTCCATGTCGGCTGCACGCCAGCCGTTTGCAGTACGAACCATTGTCCAGCGGACAGTGCCGTTGTAGTCGTTGACGGTGTTTTTCTGCGTCAGGACGAGTTCGAAGTGCGTATCAACAGTGAAGCAGTCCAGACCATAGGGAATGAAGTTTTCAGTGGTCAAAACTTTGTCTTCACGGCTGAGGTAGGGGTTGTTCCATGCAATCTGGCTGAAGATGCCGCTGAGTTGAACAGCAGCATTACTGCCTTGCAGGAGGTATGGCGAAAGATTTGCCAAGTTCGTGTCGGTTGCAAGGTCTTTGTTGATAATGTAGTTGATATAGGCTTTGCAAAGCTTTTCCATGTATTCGCTGTGTTCTGCACGGAGAAGTTCGCTCGGTGAACCGCTGAAATCATAGCTTTGAACAGCAACGGTTTCATCGGGCAGTTCTTTGGAGGAATTACAGATCTCACCGTTTGCATACTGCGCACGCACCACAGGCGGATTGTAGAAGCCTTCGATGACATAATGCTTGAGTTTCGGCTGACCGATCGCGTTTGCAGCTTTGTCATCCAGCGTGAACGGATCGGTTTCATCGGTCGGAATTGCGGTCAGCGGAATGCCGTTGATGGTGACGGAAGTGTTGTCTGCTACGGTCAAGTCAACGCTGTACTGCGGCTTCATAGATACGCTGAATGCAGAAGTTGGTTCGGATACCTGCCAGACCGTACGTCCGAATTTTTCGGTTTTTCCGGCCGGAGTGAGTGTAACGGAAGCAATGACCTCTTTGTTGGAAAGAATCTGGTAAGTGTAAGCGTAAATATCCGTACCATCCTCATTCATTTTCACACCGCTTTGACGGAACGTATAATCGGAGGTATCCGGAATGGCTTCCGCGACCATGCTTTTCAGTGAGTCGGTCGGTTCATATTCGATCGTATTGAAGTTGTTGATCTCGTTTTCTGCAATGGTACGATACATTTGCGGGTCGATGGTTTTCATGTAATCTTCCATTGCATGAATCGGGAGAGAAGATTCATATACACCGAGGAAGTCCCAGAAAACGATCATTCCGATGATCAGTGCAATGAAAAAGAGGAGAATGTAAACGACCATTCCGACACGGAATCTATTTATGTTTTTCTTTGTTTTACTCATATTGACAGCACCTCACGGAAGAACAAGAATACAGGTCGGCATTTTACGGGGGCCATAGAGGGACGAACAGGTGGTGATGAGTTCGCCGTTATGGTACATCAAAGCGGAAGAACCACCGTCAAGGTTTGCAGCATTGACTGCGCCGTACTGCTGCATGATGGTGACCAGATCGTCGTAGGTTGCGCCGACGCTGTTCGGCTGTCTGCCGTCGATGACAAGCAGCAGTACCGTACCGTCTGCGGTCTGACCGATTGCGCTGCGGGGGTTAAATCCGCCGCCGAGTTTCTTATCAGCATTCTGCGGGTTGCCGTTGACGATCAGCATAGGGCCGAAGCAGATGGCATCACGGATGTTGGCATCGAGTGCCTGCTGACCGGTCATGTTGCCGACATGGAGAATGTTGTCCTTGTCGAAACCGATCAGTTCATAGGTCGTACCGAGGCTGCCCCAACGGAGTTCTCCATCCGAAATGACCAGACCAAGCGGCGTACCGCCGTTGCCGACACCATTCGGGTCATCAAAGCCGCCTGCGTTGGTGGCACCGACTGCGCCGTAGCTGTTCATCATGTCGAGAACGGTTCTGCCCTCATTGGCACCGCCGTATTCACCGGAGATACCGACCTTGACGCGGGAAGGGTCACGGACGATCATCAGTTTGCCCTTGAAGGTTTTGCCGGTAATGTCAACAACGGAAAGCGGTTCGTCAGGAATCAGGGTGTTTTCTTCCTCTCCTGCTTCACCTGTATCGTTGGTTTCGTGCGTGATTTTGTTGCCGATCTGGATCAGACTGGTATCGGTCACTTCATCAGTTGCATTGTTTCTGCCGTTTCCGATAAATTCAGCGATCTGTTCTTCGGAATAGAACATATCCGCGAGAAAACCGATGGCACTGGTTTCCTTGACGGAACAAACAAAAAGTTCCTGCGCGGTTTTGGACGGACCTTTTGCAAGTTCGAACATCAGCAGGAGCAATGCACATACGATCAGCAAAAGCGTCGTGAGGAGCACGATGAAGAATCTTCCGATGCTTTTGAGAACGGAATGTGACTTGGTGGGGTTGTCATTATGAGCCATAAACGAAAGCCTCCTATGCAGTATATCTAAAAAGAATTATACCACATTGGAGGCGTAAAATCAAGAAGAAAGTCGAATTGTAACTAAATCACAGAAAAACTGCCGTATAACACAAAAATGCAAATGGTTGTGAAATACGATTAGTTAAAATGAAGTTCTTCTTTGAATTTAAACACAATTTTATTTACCGAAATGTCATTCTTCGGAAAGACCAGACGCATGATGGTAAAATTCGAAAACAAGCGCAAATCGTGGCTTTGTGTCGTCATTTGCGGCTGGAAGGAAAAGGAGGCGGCATGACTGCCCAGCACGACCAGTTCCAGCGGTTCAACAGACGCAGAAGAACCCGTCACAGAAACCTCATACCGACCGAAACGCCGGATGCACAGCACAAAGGCGCGGCGCTTGCCGTTCATATTGCGGAGCGTTTCGACAGGAAAGGAAAATTCCGTATCTATTGGATAAAACACGGTTTCTGTTCCGTCTGCTTGCGGGTCTTCCGGCATATTGATGCATTCAGTCTGCGGCGCACAGCCAAGCTTTCTGTCCATCGCAATACTATGCATAAGGAAGCGGCAGAGGTTTGCGGCATTGCGCTGGAGTTCCGCGATTTGCAGTGTGCCGTCAGCGAGTGCCGAACGCAGATTCCCTTGGTTTTTCTCGGTGTCGGCACAGACCATGTAGATGTCATTTTGAGCGCGTGCCATCGCGGCAAAGTTGGAGGTGTCGGCGCTTTTTCCGCATTCGCTGAGATTTGTCCACCAGTCGGTCATGGTGAAGCCGCGGAAACCCCATTCTTTGCGTAAAATCACAGAATTGAGGTCGTAACTGCACGGCGTCCGCTGACCGTTCAGACAACTGTAAGTGGTCATGATGGCATCGGCATTGCCTTCTTTGACAGCGATTTCGAACCCGTGCAGATAGATTTCCCGCAGGGCACGTTCTGAAACGATGCTCTCAACATGATGGCGGTTGGTTTCCTGATTGTTGCCGCAGAAATGCTTGAGCGTTCCCGTCACACCGCTGCTTTGCAGACCACGGATGATTGCCGCCGCCATTTTTCCGGTCAGCAGGGGGTCTTCGGAGAAATATTCGAAGTTTCTGCCATTCAGCGGATGGCGGTGAATGTTCATGCCGGGGCCAAGCAGAATGTCGATTTCTTTGAAAGCCATTTCCATGCCTGTAAATGCGAAAAGCGTCTGGAGAAGTTCAGGGTTGAATGTCGCCGCCAGCATTGTGCCGATCGGCAGACTCATGACCTTTGTGCCGTCATCCAGCCGCATTCCGGACGGGCCGTCATCACAGCAGGCACACGGAATGCCGAGCTTTGCAAGCGATGGCGTGATGCCGCCGAATACTGCCGCCGTACCTGCGCGGGCTTTCGGGCTGCCCATGCCTTCGCCGCGAACGATGCAGCAAAGGTCATCTTCATCCATCTGCGCAATGAATGCTTCCATGGACGCTTTTCCATTGCGGACATCCGCAAGTGTGATGCCCTGATTGCCTGTCATCGGAATGGCGGTGGGCATGGCATCCAGTCGGCGCTGTGCGTCATCAATCGCGCTTTGCGGCACGTCTTCCCATGCCATTTGTACGCTGTTTGCGGAAGAAAGCGGTTTCATTCGCTGAAACGGAGCCACAGGCGCAAATGCCTGCTGAAGGGATTCACAGACAATGGTATCTTGCAGCGAGCGGGTGAAGCAAAAGGCTGCACTGCGCACATCGCTGCCAACGTAAAAGCGATAATCGCCCGCTTCCAGCACCTTGCAGAAACGTTGTCCGCTTGCGCCGCTGTCATCGTAAGACGCGAACTGTGTGCAGTCAAAGGAGATACGGATGGTTTCGGAAGCCTGCGGTGCAAGTGTCTGTGTTTTCCGGAAACCGCACAGCACACGCAGCGGTTTGCAAAGAGTTCCCTGCGGTGCTTCGCAGTATGCCTGAACGACTTCTTTTCCTGCAAAGGCGCCTGTGTTCGTTACAGAAATGTCCATCGTGACCGTATTGCCTTCCCACTGCACCTGCAATGGTGTGATGGCAAATGTGGTATAGCTCAGACCAAAGCCGAACGGATAGCGCACTTTCTCTTTTGCGGCGGTTTCAAAATAGCGGTAGCCGACGTAGATATCTTCGGCATAGCAATTGCGCTTGGTATCGCCAAAAAATGCATGGGACGGATAGTCCGCAAGCTGGAGTGCAATGGTGTCGGGGAGTTTGCCGCTGGGGGAGATCTCGCCCGTCAGTACTGCTGCTGCCGCAGCACCGCCTGTCATGCCGCCCTGCCAGACATAGAGAATGGCATCAGGTGCGGCATTTTCAATGTCGTTCATGTCGATGATATTGGCGACATTCAGCAGAACGACCATTTTGCGGAAGTGCCGGCGCACGGTTTGCAGCATGGAGATTTCAGTTTGCGTCAGGCGATAGGAGCCTTCGCCGTCGAAATTGTCCTGTTCTTCGCCTGCGGTGCGTGCGATGATGCAGACGGCGGTTTCACAGGCATCCGCCGTTTCTTTTGCGACACTGTCATCCAGCGGCATTTCCGCCTGCGACCACGCTTCACTGCCCCAGCCGTCTGCCTGAGAAGGTGGGTTTTCTGCATCCCAGTCCGCATACAGGCGGCGAAGCGGTTCGTAGAGCCTGACACCTGCGTCTGTCAGTCCGTGCGGAATGTCAATGACCTGATGGACATTGACCATACCGCCTGAACCTGTACCGCTTTTGTAATAGTGCAGCTGCATTCTTCCGAATAATGCGATTTGCTGACCTTTTTGCAGCGGCAGTGCAGCGTTTTCATTTTTGAGCATGACAATGCCTTCCGCGGCTGCCTGAATGGCGGCATCGGTATAGGCATTCCAGTCGAGTATCTGTTTCATGAGCAATCACCCTTTTGTTTTTTTCTCATGGTATCACATTTTGCTGCATTTGTCAATGTCCGCAGATACATTCTCATTCGGAAAATTATTTCGCATCTGCGTGTTTATGGCGCAGAAATTGCAAATAGGCTTGCTTTTTTTGATAAGGTATGTTATACTATTACGGAAAAGGAGTGTGAACCATGATGTATCAGACCATTCTTTTTGATTTGGATGGTACGCTGACGAATCCTGCGGAGGGCATTACGAAGTCGGTGCAGTATGCACTCGGATCATTCGGCATTTCCGTTTCGGACAGAACACAGCTTTATGCGTTTATCGGGCCGCCGTTGACGGAATCCTTTTCACAATATTATGGTTTTTCGCAGGAACAGGCAGAAGCGGCAGTCGCAAAATACCGCGAACGCTTTTCCGCTGTCGGACTCTACGAAAATATCGTTTATGACGGCATCATTGAATGCCTTACAGATTTGAAGCGGGCAGGAAAGGTGCTGGCAGTCGCAACTTCGAAGCCTGAAGTCTTTACGCAGAAGATTTTGCAGCATTTTGATCTGGCACAGTATTTTGACGTGGTGACAGGCAGTGAACTCAGCGGTGAACGTACCCGGAAAACAGATGTCATTCTTGAAACACTGCATCGGCTGGGGCGAACTTCGCTTGATAATGTCGTGATGGTCGGCGACCGCAAACATGACATCATAGGGGCAAAAAACTGCGGCATTTCCAGCATTGGCGTGCGATACGGCTTTGCACCCGCCGGAGAACTGGAGAAATACGGCGCTGATATCATCTGTGATACGGTATCGGATCTGCAATGCTGCCTGCTTGCTGAAAAATAAAAGATGGAGCGTAAAAATGATAGATAAGAGAATTCTGAAACGGATCCGCTGGGATCGTGTTGCTATGGTCTTTGGCCCTCTGATCCTGCTGATTATTTTGATTTGTGGACTGGTACGGTCCTGCGGCAAAGAAGAACCCGTGGAGGAAAGTTCTGCTGTTTCGGCAGAAAGCACGACAACGGCAACGACGACCGTTCCTTCCGTGGAAACAACTGCCATAGATGATTTCATTGTGGTACTCGATCCCGGTCACGGTGCGCATGACGGCGGCACAAAGAACCAGGACGGCACACGTCTGGAAAAGGATGATAACCTGACGATGGGACTTGCAGTCTATGATGCCCTGAAAGCATATCCGAATGTTCATGTGATCCTGACACGCGATACGGACGTGTTTGTAACACTGGAAGACCGCTGCAAAATTGCCAATGATGCGAATGCAGACCTGTTTGTTTCCCTGCACCGCAATTCGGCAGATGAAGGCAAGGGCGTGGAAATCTGGGTGAATGATTCGGACGAAAAGCATTATGACAAGCTGCTGGCGCAGTACATAATGGAAATGCTGGAGAAAGTCGGCATCTCCAAAGACCGTGGTATCCGAAACGGTTTCCGCGGCACATCCGGCGCGAATGCGGACAATTCCGATGACAGCTATTATGTCAATGCACATACCAATATGCCGAGTTGTCTGATCGAGCTGGGATTCCTGACCTCGGATGAGGATAACAAGAACTTTGACTCGCATCTGAAGGATTATGCTGATAATATTGCGCGTGCGATCGTGGAATTCGGTGAGGACAAAGAAATGTATCAGCCGACAGTCCAAAACTAAGCGGAAGAAAAGGACGGAGCAAACTTGGATACTGTTACCTATGTTACCCTGAAAAAACTGGCGAAGCATTCAGAAAAGCCCTGCAAAAAGCTTGCGTTGCTCGGTGACTGTGCTACACAGCAGCTTGCCGTGGCACTGCGCGGAGAATCCGCACGCAGAGGGTTTCCGCTGGATGTGTATGATGCGGATTATGACCAGATGGAAGCGCTTTTGCTGGATGCGGATTCGGAACTTTACGCAGGGCATCCTGATTATGTGCTGCTGTTCTTTTCCGTACAAAAGCTGAAAATGCGCTTTGAGGATACGCCGTCTGCGGAGCGTTCAGACTTTGCACAGAAGGAACTTTCCCGCATGACGATGCTCTGGGATGCGGCGGCAAGACAATGCGGCGCGAAAATACTGGTCTTTGACTTTCCGGAAACGAGAGATGCGGTGTTTGGCAGCTTTGCACTGCGTACCCCTGTTTCTTTTGCGTATCAATGCAGAAAACTCAACGGAATGATGAGCGAATGCATTGCAAACCAATACCCGAATGTGTATCCTGTCATGCTTTCGGACATTCGTGCCATGCTTGGCGATGCCGCCTTTGGCGACAGCAGAATGTGGTATCTGGCAAAAATGGCAATGCAGACGAATGCGCTGCCGTATGCCGCTGCCGCTGTGATGGATACCGTTCTGGCAACACAGGGCAGAATCAAAAAATGCGTCATTACTGACCTTGACAATACGCTTTGGGGCGGTGTCATCGGGGATGACGGCGTAGACGGCATTGAACTGGGCGAACTCGGCACAGGTCCCGCTTTCACGGCATTGCAGCGCTGGCTGAAAGGCTTGCAGGAGCGTGGTATCCTGCTTGCTGTATGCAGTAAGAATAACGAAGATACGGCGAAAGAGCCGTTCCTGAAACATCCTGAGATGGTGCTGCATCTGGAAGACTTTGCGGCATTCGCAGCAAACTGGGATGACAAAGCGCAGAATATCCGCATGATACAGCAGCAATTGAACATCGGCATGGACAGTCTGGTATTTCTGGACGACAATCCCTTTGAGCGCAATCTGGTGCGGGGAATGCTGCCGGAAGTGAACGTTCCCGAACTGCCCGAAGACCCCGCCCTCGTGCCGCAGTATCTCGAACAGCTTCATTTGTTTGAGGCGGCAGGCTATTCGGAGGAAGATGCCGCAAGAACTGCGCAGTACCGTGCAGAAGCAGACCGCCGTGCCGCACAAAGCAGTTATGCGGATTATGATGCCTATTTGGATGCGCTGGAAATGCAGGGCGTCATCGCACCGTTTGATTCGTTCCATTATGCACGCATTGCGCAGCTGACACAGCGTTCCAACCAGTTCAACCTGCGCACGGTACGCTATACGGATGCGGAAATTGAAGCCATTGCGAAAGATCCTGACTATGTGACACGCTATATGACGCTTGCTGACCGCTTCGGGGAACATGGACTGATCAGCGTGGTCATTCTGAAAAAACAAGATCATGCAATGTTTATCGACACTTGGCTGATGAGCTGCCGTGTTTTGCGGCGTGGTGTGGAGGTCTGTCTGTTTGATGCAATTGTCGCGCTGACACTCGAATGCGGCTGTGATACGCTGCTGGCTGAGTATCTCCCGACTGCTAAAAACAAGATGGTCGCTGACTTCTACGAGGAACGCGGTATGACACCGCTCGGAGATGGAAAATATCGGCTGGATTGCCACTGTTATGTGCCGCACCAGACCAAAATTTCTGTTCAAAGCGAAAATCCGCTGAAAAGTGAAAAAAACACTTGAAATTTTATGGGAACTGTGGTATAATAACAATATAAAGATTTTGTTCGCCGCATGAACGGGATCTGATAATTGCTAATGTATCAAATGATAATATATTCAATGATGCGGAGAAATGAGGTAGTAGTATGAAAAAATTGACTGCACTTGCATTGATTGCGGCGGCTGCCGCAGGTACGGCTGCACTGTTGGTGCTGCTGAAACGGAAAGAAGAAGAATGCTGCCACTACGATGCAGGCGATATGGAAGAAGACGATATGTGCTGCTGCGATAGCTGCAACGTCTGCGGTGTTTGTGACGATAATCTCGATGTTCGGATTCCTGAGGAGGATGAGGAAGTCGCAGAAGCAGTTTCTCCGTCTGCCGATGAGGAAAAAGCAGAAGCTCCTGCCGAAGAAGCTCCTGCTGCGGAAGCAGAAGCTGAAAAGACGGAAGAAAACACGGATAAGGCAGAATAAGTTCTGCAAACACTATGCAATAAACGGGATGGCTTACATCGGCGCATCCCGTTTTTTATTGGAATGATACGGGAGTATGGAATATGCAGAAGATACTGGGCTATCTGCGCCGTGCGGTGCAGGAATTTGACTTGATTCAAAATGGTGACAGAATTGCGGTCGGCATTTCAGGCGGAAAGGACAGTCTTGTCCTGCTGACGGCACTGCATGACTTTCAGCGGTTCGGACTGCTGGATTATGAACTGGTCGGGATTACCCTTGACCCGCAGTTTGGCGGCATTCCAACGGACTATTCTCCCGTGGCGGAGTACTGCGAACAGCTTGGCATCGAATATCACCTGATTCCGACAGAAATCGGAAAAATCGTGTTCGATGTCCGCAAGGAGGCACATCCGTGCAGCCTTTGTGCAAAAATGCGGCGCGGTGCTTTGCATGACACTGCAAAAGAATTCGGCTGCAATAAGCTTGCACTGGGACATCATAATGATGATGCGATCGAAACCTTTCTGATGAATCTGTTCATTGAGGGAAGAATCGGATGCTATGCGCCGAAATCCTATTTGTCACGCAAAGACCTGACGCTGATTCGTCCGCTGAGTTTTGCGCCTGAACGCGATATTATTCATGCGGCAAAGCAAAATGTGCCGGTCGTGGTGCGGTCGCGCTGTCCTGTGGACGGGCACACATCCCGTGAAGAAATGAAAAACTTTATTCGGGAACGTGAACGCATGGACGGCGGCTTCAAAACGCGCGTGTTTGGCGCTATGCGGCGCGCAAACGTGGACGGCTGGGGCGGAAAAACGTATCAGCGTAATTTATCAATGGATGACCCCTCTACCAACGGCAAAGCGGAACGCTTTCATATGCTGGAGGAAGTCATGAAAAAACAGTCAGGAGAGGAATCGTAATGCGGATTCTCGGAATTGAAAGTTCCTGCGATGAAACGGCGGCATCGGTTGTCGAGGACGGCAGAATTATTCTGTCAAATGTCATCGCATCGCAGGCGGATGAACACAAAAAATATGGCGGCGTTGTGCCGGAACTGGCATCACGCCGTCATTTGGAGAATATTCTTCCTGTGGTCGAACAGGCGCTTGCCGATGCAAAGATGACCATTGCGGATGTGGACGGCATTGCGGTGACGTTTGCACCGGGACTCATCGGCGCACTGCTGGTCGGTGTCAGCTTTGCGAAAGGGCTCGCACTTGCTGCCAATAAACCGCTGATTCCCGTACACCATACCGAAGGACACGCAGCGGCAAATTATTTGCTGCATCCTGATTTGAAACCGCCGTATCTGGGCATTATTGTCAGCGGCGGACATACCAGAATCGCGGCAGTGACCGACTACACCACGTTTCAGACCATCGGCAGAACACGCGATGATGCAGCAGGGGAATGCTTTGACAAATGTGCGCGTGCGATGGGATTTCCGTATCCGGGCGGATTGCACGTTGACAAGGCGGCACAGTGCGGCAATGCGGCGACATTCAAACTGCCGAAAGCAAAAATGGACGGAAATCCGTATGATTTCAGTTTTTCGGGACTGAAGACCTATGTGGTCAATCTGCTGCATCATGCTGAACAGTGCGGTACGGAAATCAACCGTCAGGATTTGGCGGCGGCGTTGCAGCAATCCATTGCGGATGCTGTGACGGAAAAAACCATTGCGGCGGCAAAGGCATTCGGCTATCAGACGATTGCCCTTTCAGGCGGTGTTTCGGCAAATTCGGGTGTGCGCAATACGCTGGCGGCAGCCTGTGAGGCAAACGGCATGACGCTGTATATGCCGACCATTGCACTCTGCGGAGATAATGCCGCGATGATTGCAAGTCAGGGATATTACAATTTCATGGCGGGCATTACCGCTGATGAAAGTCTGAATGCGATGGCATCCAAAGAACTCCACGGCGAATCCGTCAACTGGAAAGAAGGGACATTCTCTTTATGAAGATTTACGAGAATTTTGCGGAACTTTGCGGTCATACACCGCTGCTGCATCTGGAACGCTATGAGAAAGAAATGGGCGTACAGGCAAAGCTGATTGCCAAGCTGGAAGTGTATAATCCTGCGGGCAGTGTGAAAGACCGTGCAGCGGTTTCCATGCTGGAAGATATGATGGCACGCGGTCTGCTGAAACGCGGCGGCACCATCATTGAACCGACCAGCGGCAATACGGGCATCGGACTTGCGGCGGCAGCACCGATGTATGATTTGCGCGTGATTCTGACAATGCCCGATACCATGAGCATGGAGCGCAGACAGCTTTTGACGGCGCATGGTGCGGAATTGGTGCTGACGGAAGGTGCACTCGGCATGGCAGGCGCGATTGCCAAAGCAGAAGCCCTGCAAAAGGAAATCGAAGGTTCTGTGATTCCGGGACAGTTTGTCAATCCTGCCAACCCTGACGCGCATTTTCGCACCACAGGCCCTGAAATCTGGGAAGATACAGATGGGCAGGTTGCGGCATTTGTTGCGGGTGCAGGTACGGGCGGTACGGTCAGCGGTGTCGGACGCTACCTGAAACAACAGAATCCGAATGTCTATATTGCGGCAGTCGAACCGAAAAATTCGGCGGTACTTTCGGGCGGTAAGGCAGGCGCACATGGTTTGCAGGGCATTGGTGCGGGATTCATTCCCGACACGATGGATACTGCCGTTTGCGATGCATATTTCCCGATTACCGATGAGGAAGCATTTGCTGCGTGCAAAGCGGTTGCAAAGCTGGAAGGCATTTTGATCGGCATTTCCGGCGGCGCTGCATTGGCAGCCGCGTGCAAAATCGGAAAAATGCCTGAATATGCAGGAAAACAAGTCATTGCGCTCCTGCCTGATAACGGGGAACATTATTTATCCATGGGATTGTTTGATTAATTACTCGGAAAGGCGCACATGAAACTTTGGAGGACTGGATGGCTGTGCGCAGGACTGTCGGCACTGTTGCTGACCGCCTGCAATGTGCAGTCTCCAAAAGAATCTTCTGCACAAGAAACCACATTTGCCGAAACAACTGCGGTGATGACCGTGACAGCAAGAATGACGACCAAGCCAACCACTGATACAACAGAAACAACGACCACAATGACAACCACGACGATAGCAGCGGGAATCAATCCTCTGACAGGCACATTGGGATTTTCAGAAGCAGCACAGGGACATCGTCCCGTAGCCGTCATGGTGAACAATGTGACGGCTTCTTTGCCGCAATATGGTATCGCGGCAGCAGATATTATTTATGAAATGGTCGTAGAAGCGGGTATTACGCGGTTGATGGCGGTCTATGCGGACTATGAGAACGTGCCGAGCATCTGTTCGGTGCGAAGCTGCCGTTATTACTATCCGCTGCTGGCAAACGGTATGGATGCTGTCTATTGTCATTGGGGCACAGACCAGACCATCGCGGCGGATACGCTGAAACGCCTTGGCATTGACCGTCTGGACGGCGGCATAAATGGCTGGCAGGTATGCTTTTTCCGTGACGAAGCAAGACTTGCGGAATATGCATCAGAACACACAGGCTATCTGGACGGCAGCAAATTGCCGGATGCCTTTGCAAAATACGGTTTCCGTACCACAACCGATAGGGGCAGTGCATTTTCTTTCCGCGCACCAACGGCGTGTGTTGCGACAGGAGAACCTTGCCATGAAGCGGTGCTGCATTTTTCGACACCCTATTGGAGTACCTTTACCTATGATGATGCGAGTAAAACGTATCTGAAACAGCATAATGGCGCACCGCATATGGACAGTGCGGCGAATGTGCAGCTTGGGTTTACCAATGTTTTTGTGCTGCAAACGACCGTCAAGCAGCGGGAAGACAAGTACCATATGGACATTGCGCTGGACGGCGGTGCGGGATTCTATTTATCTGCGGGCGCAAGGCAGCCCATTACTTGGAAGAAAACAGGCGATGCAGAACCTTTGCGGTTTTACGCAGAGGATGGCAGTGAATTGCTTGTCAATGCGGGCAAAAGCTATATCGCGTTGATTGGCAGCAATCAGAAACTGGAATGGTATGAATGAGTTTGGAATATGAAAATCTGGCAGAAGGACTGTATGTATGCCGCAGTGATGTGCATACATTCGGAACAGATGCCTTTTTGCTGACGGGATTTTCCCGCTATCATCAGAAAGACAGGGTTTGCGATTTGGGAACAGGCTGCGGTATCATTCCGCTGCTGATGCAGAGAAGCCGTCCGCCGAAGGAGATTTTTGCGGTAGACATTCAGCCCGAAGCCATCGAACAATTACAGCTTGGACTTGCGAAATGTACGCATTCACCCGTGATTCATCCGATTTGTGCAGACCTGTGCGAGCTGTGGGAGGGCGCACCCATCCATCAGCTTGACCTTGTGACCTGCAACCCACCGTATAAAGCGAATGGTGCAGGCATTTTGTCGGAGCAAACGGCGCATCAGATTGCGCGGCATGAAGTGGCTTGCGGAATAGATGACATTTGTGAAGCGGCATCGAAGCTGCTGAAATTTCATGGTCGGTTTTGCCTGTGCTGCCGTCCGGAACGGCTTGCGGATGTGGTATGTGCAATGCGTGCGCATCAAATCGAACCGAAACGGCTGCGGATGGTAAGCAAAACACCGCAGTCGGAGCCGTGGCTGTTTTTGATGGAAGGCATGAAGAATGCGAAGTCGTTTCTGCGCATCGAGCCGCCGCTGTTTGTGCGTGACGGCAATGACATGACATCAGAAGCAGCGCAGATATGTCATTTTGGGGAGGACTATGTATGAGTGGCACATTATATGTTGTCGGAACGCCGATTGGCAATCTGGGCGACATGACATCACGGCAATTGGAAGTGCTGGAGAGAGTATCTGTGATTTGTGCAGAAGATACGCGGGTTACAAGAAAACTGCTTTCGCATTTTAATTTGCATACGCCGCTGTTGAGTTATCACGAACATAGTCCGCAGGCGGTGATTGACGGCATTGTGGAGCGCTTACAGGCAGGGGAGGACTGCGCTGTGGTGACGGATGCAGGAATGCCGTGCATTTCCGATCCCGGAGCGCTGCTTGTACAGCAGTGCATTGCGCAGCAAATCCCGATGCAGGTAGTGCCGGGTCCGAGTGCAGTGATCTCCGCACTGGCGATATCGGGACAAGATACGGGACGTTTCTGTTTTGAAGGCTTCTTGTCGGTTTCGAAAAAATCGCGTCAGGCGCATCTGGAACAACTGCGGAATGAAACGCGCACGATGGTCTTTTATGAAGCGCCGCATAAGCTGCTGAATACGCTGAAGGATTTCTATGCCTATTTTGGCGACCGTTCGATTTCGATTTGCAGGGAACTGACGAAGATACATGAAGAAATGACGAAAACGACTATCGGTGCGGCGGTGGAATATTATGAAGAGAATCCGCCGCGAGGAGAATTCGTGCTGGTAGTCAGTGGTGCGGCAAAAGCAGAAACAGCAGAAGAAATGACGCTGGAAGAAGCACTGGACGTGATACGGGAGCGCGTTGCGAACGGGGAACGTGCCGCAGATGTCTGCAAAGAAATGGCAGGAAAGTCGGCATTTTCGAAGCGGGAACTTTATCAGGCTCTGATGGAGGAATGAACACGTTTTCTTTGCCCGATGATATCCGATTTGCGATGGATTTTCAAAAAGGATGCGAAGTACAGAGGCGCTGTGTTCCGTACTTCGCATTTTCTGTTATATGAATGAAATATATTACAATAGGAGTTCGTTTACATGGAATGCTTGAACAGCACCAGAAATACACGCCCGATTCTCCCGAACAGTCTGCGTTTTCTTCGCAGTGATGTTCCTTATCAGTTGACGGAAGAAGAACGGCAATGGCTGATTGCAAACCGCATCACAACCCTCATTGACCTGCGGGAAGCATCCGAACGGCGGAAAAAGCCTTGTGCGCTTGCAGATGATGATGCGTTTCAATATCATATGATGCCCGTGACGGGCGGCAATGCAGTGCCGTCTGCGCCTGATGCTGTCGCCGCATCCTATATTCGCATGGCAGACGATGTGATGACACAAATCATCGACACAATTTTGCGTGCAAAGACCAATGTCATGTACTTTTGCAATGCGGGCAAAGACAGAACAGGCGTTGTATCTGCGATTTTGCTTTCGCGGCTGGGATACAGCAAGGAGTATATCATCGAAGACTATTTGCGCAGTAAAGAAAATCTTGCAGCAGAGTTGGAGGCATTTGCAGCGCAGAATCCGAATGTCGATCTGGAAGTCATTACGCCGAATGCTTCGTATATGGAAGATTTTCTTGCATGGTATCAGCAGCATGATTCTGCGTTTTGCACACTTCACTGAACGCAGGAGCGTTTCGGCGTAGCGGTTGCCCTTTGCGGCAATCGCTTTTTTGTGCGAAAAAAAACAAAACCATGATAGGAATATCATGGTTTTGTATGAGTCATTATTGAATTTTCTTTGCTTTTTCGAGCTTTTCCTTGCCGCCCATGTATGGACGAAGCACTTCCGGAATCACCACAGAGCCATCAGCCTGATAGTTGTTTTCGAGGAAGGCAATCAGCATTCTGGGTGGTGCTGCAACCGTATTGTTCAGCGTATGAACAAGCTGTACACTGCCATCAAATTTGCTGCGGATCTTCAAGCGGCGTGCCTGTGCATCGCCAAGATTCGAACAGCTGCATACTTCAAAATACTTCTTCTGACGCGGGCTCCATGCTTCAATGTCGCAGGACTTCACTTTCAGGTCAGCAAGGTCTCCGGAACAGCATTCGAGCTGTCTGACAGGAATATTCATGCTGCGGAACAGTTCGACCGAAAGCTTCCACATTTTGTTGTACCATTCCATGCTTTCTTCCGGTTTGCAAATGACGATCATTTCCTGCTTTTCGAACTGGTGAACACGGTAAATGCCGCGTTCCTCTATGCCGTGAGAGCCGACTTCTTTGCGGAAGCAAGGGGAGTAGGAGGTCAGCTGCAGGGGCAGTGCATTCTCGTCAATGATCTGGTCAACGTATTTGCCGATCATGCTGTGTTCCGAAGTGCCGATGAGGTACAGATCTTCGCCTTCGATTTTATACATCATTGCGCCCATTTCCTTGAAGGACATAACACCGTTGACGATGTTGCCGTGAATCATGAAAGGCGGGATGCAGTAGGTGAAGCCGTGGTTGATCATGAAATCTCTTGCATATGCAAGAATCGCTTCGTGCAGACGTGCAATATCGCCAATGAGGTAGTAGAAGCCTTCACCAGCAACACGGCCTGCTGCTTCCTTATCCAGTCCGCCCAGTGCGGTCATAATGTCACCGTGATAGGGGATTTCGTAATCGGGGACAACGGGTTCGCCGAAGCGTTCCACTTCCACATTGCAGCTGTCATCCTTGCCGATCGGCACGGAAGCATCAATGATGTTCGGGATCGTCATCATAATGGTTTTGATTTTCTCGTCCAGTTCAGAGATCTCGTTCAGCATTACGGGCAGTTCAGCATCGCCGTCTTTGACTGCTTGTGTATTGGCATCAATTTCTTTCTGGATGGCGGCACGTTCTGTTTCGTCCGTGCATTTTTTCAGTTTGCCATAAAGTGTGCCGTTATTCTTCGAAAGCTTATTGCGCATTGCCTGAATCTCATTGGAAGCGGCAACGAGCTTTTTGCGCTTGGCGTTCAGTTCAATGACCTCATCGACCAGCGGCAGTTTTTCATCCTGAAATTTTTTGCGGATATTTTCTTTTACCGCTTCGGGATTGCTTTGCAAAAAGTTAATATCAATCATAATGGTTCTCCTTGTTTCTCAATCATACTTCTGCATATTTACAGAATCTGCATTTTATTGTATCACATTTTTCGCCAATTGTCAACCGTATTGACACAGGCAGAGAATTTTTTTCCGTTTCGCAGATTGAAAATGAACCATCCAAGGTCAGTGCGGATTCTTTGCGTCCATTTCTGCAAATTCTGCGGCAGTGCGCTTCGCATTTTCTGCGACACGTTCCTCTAATCCCTCTGCGTAAATATCTTTCGCAAGAAAATCTTTCAGTATGATTTCCTCTCTGTCCTCATAGTGTTCTACACTTTGCAGCGAAGCGTCTTCGGATTTCCACGGCGATTGCAGCACAAAATAGATTTTGTGGAATGTGACACCGCCTTTGTCAAGCCATTCTTTCATTTCCAGAAGCCGCTGTGCCGCCCGCGCTTCACTCACTTCATCATCATCGAAATAGATCGTCAGTTCACCATATTCCGCTGCAAGCGCATTCAAATCGTAAATTCCTTCCGGTTTCAGTTCGACTTCCCCAAGAATAGACTTCAAATCCGCAACACCGATGCTGATGCGCTTCTTATATGGAAACTGACTGCTGTTCCATACGTTTCTGCACATCGTACGGTATGCATTATCCAGCCGTGCAAATGTATTCTGCCCATTCAGTACCGCACTTTCATAAGAATCCCACTGTGTTTTGCCAAGCAAATCGTATGCAATGCTGAAATGAGAATCCTGCAATTGCGGAACTGTCAAATGTGCAAGATAGCAGTTGTCTTTGAAATCATACGCAACATCATCAATCTGATAGCCCATGTCGCTGTATTTTTCTGCCAGTGTATTCGATGCGCTGTGTTTTACAAGGAAATAGGATATCAGATTGCCGTTGAATGCATTGGAAACAAACAGCAATACACCAAGCATCAGAATACCGCCGATGCCGCAGACAAGTTTCAGCACACGATGCATTGTGGCTTTGATGCCATCGAACTTGCCCTGTTCCTTTCGAAAACCAAAATGCAGAAAACAGGCAGCAACAGAACCAAGTATCGCAAACAGCGCATAAACGAAGGAATCAAGCGTAATATGCCGAAACGATTCACTGGCTGTGTTCGGAAACAGTTCTAAGCCCCATATGACCAGATGCGTGCCATATAACAGCAGAGGAACGGTATAAAATGCGTGTTTGCGGAATAAAACATATCCGAGAATGCCCACGGCAGGCATAATGAGGGTATTTTGAAAAAAGTCCTTGCCACCGGTCAGACTCAAACCAAAATAAATGCCGAAAAACATCAGAAAGGCATAGACACTATTGAGCCATTTCTTCGCCTGACGCATGGTTTTTTGCAATGTGGGCATTTCGTCAGGCAGCGGTTGTTCCATGGCATCGCTGCACGCCTTGCAGTCGGCAATGTGCTGACGGACTGCGGCGGTACTTTCTTCATTTGCCACGCCGTCTTTGATCAGCGGCAGAAGGTCTTGACAGACCGCACAGGAAATCGTATCTTTGTTACTCATAAGTATACCCCTCCTCTTTCAGTTCTTTGCGAATTCTATCGCGGGTGCGGTGGTACAGTACGCGGGCAGAACTTTCAGAGATGCCTGCCGCTTTTCCGATTTCGCAGAAGGAATAGCCCTCAAACCGCATTTTCATGACCGTTTGAATGCGTTCCGATTCTAAGGCGATCAGGGAATGCACCCGTTCGGCAAGTTCATGAATGTCGCGGTCGATATCGGGTGCGGGAATCTCCTCAAATTCGGAGAGGGCAAGCCATTCCGCCTGCTGATGCGTGCGGTGCAGATATTGATAGAGTTTGCGCCGTGCAATGGTAAAGAGCCATGTTTTGATGTCGCTTTCCGCCCGATAACTGCCAATCGACTTCACGACCTCCAGAAAGACTTCGGAAGTCAGTTCTTCCGCGAGGGAAGCATTATGGCAAAGGCTGAAAAGATAACGGAAAATGTCTTTGGAGTAATTGGAATATAATGCAGATAGAATGTCCATTTGCTTTCCCTCCTTTCAAAAGATTAGTGTGCAGCGGAGCGCATTTCGTTACAGTATTGCAAAAAATATTTTGGAAAGATGAACAGCCGCCGTGCAGTCCGTGTCAATGGGACTGTACGGCGGTATTTTGTGTACATTATGCTTATGATAACATATTTATCCTGAAAATGCAAGTCATTTCAGGCGGCGATTGCTTTTTCGTAGAGCGCATAGGTATATTGGTTTTCGATGAGCGCACTGAAATAATTCCCTGTGACCTTGCCTTTGTGGATCAGTGCCCCGATGGAAACCGCCTGCTTTTCACAGAGGGAACGCAGAATGCATTCCGAGAGTGCCTTGCCCAGTCCGAGATGTTCGGGTTCTGCGCCAAGGTACAGCAGAATGTAGTCATGCGGTTTTTTTTTGACTTGATAGATATGCAGGAGTTTCCGCAGTGTCCGCTTGCCGCTTGCGGCAGTGCCGTAATTGGGCAGCGTGACGAAGAATCCGACTGCTTTTCCTTTCAGATATGCGACTTTTACCATGCTGAGATCCGCGGCGTATTTCATGGAGGAATACAGGGCACAGAATTCTTCTTCCGTAATGGGGGAGAAGGTCTGGAAATCCGCATACAGCGTGATGATCATATGGTATATTTCATGCAGACACTTTTCGAAGGTATCTTTGTCCAGACTGCAAATCGAATAGCCGTTTTCGGTGAAATATTGCAGTCTGCGGACATTTTTCTGATTGAGGAAGCTTTGCGGCACAGTACCGTAGCGGTTGGAGAGATATTCTCCGCTGATCTGATAGCCGTTTTCTGAAAAGAATTTTTCGTAATAAGGGAGGTTATAGGGTTCACCTGTGTAGGGGGTATCTTCAAAAGCATTGGTCTTGAGGCGGTAGCGAATCCAGAAGGAGGCGTCCACAGGCCCGACGACTGCATCACAGCCAAGACGTTTTGCCTGCGCTTCAGCGGCGGCGAAAATGCATCGTGCGGCATCTGCATCGTCAATGCATTCAAAAAAACCGATGTAAGCGCATTTTCTGTCGGAATAGACTGTCAGCACACAGCGTGCAGCAACATGATGTCCAGCATCGAATGCAAGAAACGGATAGACGGTGAAGTAGCGGCTGAGGAGGTGTTGACCGCTGAGAATCGCCGTTTCCGTTTCTGCATCCTGCACAAGCTGCGCCTTCGGATAGATTTTTGCGGGAAATCGCAAAAACTGACGAACGCTTTTTTTGTCCTTCGCATCAAACATGACTGCTGAATATTTCATGAAAATTTCCTTCTTTCGTCAGGTATTACAGGCGCGGCGAAGGAGTTGGACCGTGCCGTCCATGCCATTCAGACGGACGTAATCGCCGTCACGAAAATGGTTGCAGGCGTTTCCGACACCGACGACCGCAGGTTTTTGCAGTTCGCGGGAGATGATGGCAGTGTGCGAGAGGAGTGAACCGCGTTTGGCGATAATGCCGCGTGCCTGCGAAAGCACAAATACCCAACCGGGGTCAGTAATATCTGCAAGAATGATTTTGCCGGATGCATCGGTATCGGCGGTGAGTCTGGAAATATGTGTGATTTCGCCCTCGACCGTACCTGAAGAACAGGGCGTTCCATAAATCAATGCATTTTCGCTGCAAATGCTTTCTGTCATACAGTTTGCGGGGTGCTTGTCGAATACATTCTGGTCAAACACGATGCGCGTATAGGGCGGGATTTCCGCAAAAGCGTTCCATTTTGCGCGGCGGTCTGCGATTTGCTGACGCAAATCAGCGGCATTGCCATGCACCGCAGCTTCGAGTTCTTCAAATGTGAGGTAGAAGATGTCACGCGGCTGGGCAATGAGATGACGTGCTGCAAAATCATTGCCGCATTTGCGTATGATTTCCCGAATCAGACCGAAGATTTTTCCGCGGGACATTCTGGATTTTTCCCGCAGCAAGATGCCATGATATGCTTTTTTTGCATAAAGTCTGGAAAGCCCGTGCAGTTTTGGCTGTGCGGCGGCGGTATGTGTGATGGAAGGTACGGAGAAGTTCGTGAGTGTTTCGACCAGCAGCAGGGGATCTGTGCGGTAGGTTTCGGATTCGAGTTTCAGTTCTGCGGGACAGCGGTCACCATACTCTGCAATATATTTTGTCAGAAGATAGGCGGAAATCGTTGGACGGTGAATGAAACGGTTCCATTCATCAATGTTGGAGATGGCGGTGAATGTATCGTACAGCATTTCCTCATGCAGTGCATCATAGATATCGGAAAGCATTCGTACAGGCTTCATGCTTTCGATGGCATCCGAACCGCAGATGATTTGATTTGCAGCATCTTCTGGATTTTCGAACTGTTTGCGTGCGAGCGCGTGTTTCAGCAGACCTGTGAAAATGAATGCATACATATCATTGACCAGTGTCAGATCCCAGCAGCCTGCGAGTGCATTTTTCAGTTCTGTGTAGATGTCAAACAGTTCAGCGGTGGCATTGGTTTGGCAGATGCGGTAGCGGAACTGTGGGTAAAGCGTGTCAAAATTGTGGTTAAGCGCCTGCATTTTCTTCTCGTTGGTCAGCATAAGCTGCACAAATGAGGTCATGACACGCAGCTTGGTGGAAAATTTTGGTGCAGTGGCGGATTTTGTCACGCTTTTGTCTGAAACACCGAGCATTTCCTGCCAAATCGGAACAATTTTCCTGCTGAACGGCAGCATGGTGATGACATCGTACCAACTGCTGATACGATAGTAGATTCTCCCATTTGCGGCATCGGTCATGTTGGAGAGGGAGGATTCCAGCCGTTCAGCCGTACCGTCATTGCGGGTGATGCGGCGGACACAGCTTGTGAAAACCAGACGATACACGTCTTTGACAAAGCTGATGGTCATGGGAAGGGAAATATCAGGGTAGCTTTCCGAGATATTGCTGCTGTCGAGAATGATGTGTCCGTCTGCATGAAGTGTCGTGATGGGGCGTGCCTGCAAAAGAAACAGCGTATCGTCTTTGACGGAATATTCAATATCACATTCACAGCCGAACAGTGTTTTGACGGCGGATGCAGTTTGCAGGAGGGCGGTGAGCAGTGTGGTATCCAGTGTCGGGGCATCTTCACGGCGTTCTGCGTAGGAGGTATTATCGGAGCGATTGCAGTAATAGGTGGTGACGGGTACTTTGTCCTCGACGACATGGTCGCCCGTGCCGCGTCCTACGGTAATGACGGTTTCGTTGAGGATGCCCTGTGGGTTGGCAGTGAACATCACGCCGGAACAGTCTGCATCGACCATGACCTGCACAATGACATTCAAGTGAAAGTCACTGCGGGAAATGCCGCTGAACCGAAGATATTCGGCAATGGACGGTTTGTCGGCGGAGGCACGGCATTTTTCGATGTGTTCCCAGAGTTTGTCTGACGGCACAAACAGAAATGTGTCAAGCTGTCCTGCAAAGGAAAATGCGGCGCTGTCTTCGGCAGTAGCGGAAGAACGCACGGAAAACAATGTATCAGGCGAAAAATGAGCGCGGACATAGTCGACAATTTCTTCTGCATTTGCATCTTCTGTCACGCAAAAGAATGCAGGGACATTCAGACCGTTCGCTTTCATACGAAAGAGCCGTTCTGCTTTTGCGCCGATGGCGTATTGTGTGAAGTTATCAGCCGTAATCAACATCAGAACCACCTCTCAGAAATGATGTAGCCTGCAACGGTCAGGAGCATGATGCTTTCCTGAATGTAAGTATAGCGTTCGACTTTTTCGACCAGCTTGAACTTGTGCGGGTCGCGCATGAATTCGATGAATTTCCATGTCATCCAGATGACATTGACAAGGAGTGCCAGAATGGAAAGGAAACTCAGGCGATAAACCAGCAGGAAATTCGTGATAATATCGACAATCGTGAGAATCAGGACAAAGCGTGTTGCTTTGCGGTAGCCGAATAGTTTGGAGTAAGTGACGTATTCGGTTTCGTCTTCGGGCGCTTTGATTTTGCGGGATACTTCCCAAATCAGGGCGGGAAAATAGAGGGTAAATGCGGCAAGAAAATTGGTCAGGGTGAATGCGGTCAGACCGTACTTGATGCAGGTGAAGGAAATGATGTAGATATTCAGAATCATCTGCACGGGATTGTGCGTAACGAGTGCAAGCGGCAGGCTTTTCTGAATCTTCTTTTTCTGGAAGAACCACAGCGACATCAGCGTGCCGTAAACGTAGAGAAATACGAAAAACGGAATATTGTTCATGAAGCAGACGTTCAGCAGGATTGTGAAAGCGATCAGGAAAGCGATGAAGATGCCGAGGTCTTTTTTCGTGACTCTGCCCGATGGCAGCGGGCGTTCGCGGAACAGGCGGCAGTCGAGTTCGTAGTCTTTGAAGTCATCCGCGATGCGCAGCCAGCAGAGAAAGCTGAATACGGTAAAACCGCCGATAAATTCCGCTGCGGTGATGTGAAAATCCGTGACACCGTTATTCAGCAGAATGATGAAATAGATTTCGAAAAAGATGATGCCGCCCAGCAGCAGACGTGGAATCAGGGGATACATTTCCTTGAAATAGATGTTCAGACGTTTCAGCATACAAAACCCTCCTCAGATATTTTTTCGGATTTTCAGAAGATACAGAATCAAATTCAGTGCGATATGGGTAACAGCGCCAAGCAAAATGTACTGCACGTACTGTGCAGGCGTGATGTCTGCAAGCATGGCGAGCACCAGCACGACACCAAGCAGAGAATCAATCTGGTCAATCAGGAAGAACAGTGCTCCTTTGCAGCCGCGGACGGTTTTTCCTGATGGGATATCCAGACGGCGTTTGAGAAAGCTGTTCGGGAGTTCCCAGAGGACGTAGGTAAAGCCGAACAGTGCACCGACGGCGGCATTGAACAGCGGGGTATTTTTGAAAAAGCGGTAGAGTTCGTTGGCATTGCCGAGGGGAATAATGGAAGCAGAAAGGATGCCCCAGAGAAGCTGTGACAGACATCCCGCGATGATCATGCCAAAGAAGCCGGCCCATGTTTTATTGTCACCGAAGATGCGTTTGCCGTCCGAGAAGCATCTGCCGCCGTCCATGGGGGAGCAATGTGTCTGATAGAGGCGGGATTTGGTAAAGAGCATATTGGCGGCACCTGCGAGGACAATGGGCATCAAGGTCGCATACATGATGAGGATTCTCATAGGATCACCTCCAGCAGTTTTGGCAATAAGATGGCGGCTTGTGAGATGAAGAATGCGATAGAGATGATGAGGACGCCTGCGGCGGCGGTATCCTTGATGAATTTGGTATCGGCAGAGAAGCCGGGAAATTTGGTATCCAGCAGGCGTTCGAGGGCGGTATTGAGATATTCGGCAGAGAACGTGCCGCAGACGAGGGCGAAGCCGATGAGAATTTCGATGATGGAAGCATGGAGGAGGAGATTCAGGAGGAAGAAGAATGCATAGATGATGGTATATTCTCTAAAATTGCGTTCTTCTTTCCATGCAGCGAGCATTCCGTGGAAAGCGCAGCGCATACTCTGGAAGATATTTTTATTTTTCATGCTATCACATCCTTTTCGTAGTGGTTTTGGATTATGATTCTATTATACTCATGGGGAAGGAAAAAAGGAAGATGTTGATTGTCACAATGTGAGTGACAAATGTCACGAAAGTAAATACACATGAAGAATGCGGTTTCATCCGGAAGCAAAATGAAAGCTTTACCCGACTTTTTTGAAAAAATCGAGTAAAGCTTTCATTTTGCTTCGCGTGCATAGCCGTTTTTGTCAGGATGTGTTTGCTGAATAAATCGTTGATATCAGCGGCTCAGATAATATTGTTCTTGATGGCAAATACTGCAAGCTGTGTGCGGTCTTTCAGATTGAGTTTTTCCAGCAGACGCGAAATTCCGTTGCGTACAGTACCCTCTGCCAAAAATAATTTCGATGCAATCTCTTTGTTGTCTGCACCATCACAAATTAACCGTATAAAATCAATCTCACGCTCCGTTAATCCGAAATCTTTCGGGTTGGACTGTATCACATTGCTCTTGATGGAACGAAAAATATTATCACAAAATACATTAATGCCGCCCGCAACTGCTTTGATGGAATTGATGATTTTATCATTGTCCATCTCTTTCAGTATGTATCCGTCTGCACCCGCCGCAATGGCACTATCCACAGTTTCTTTGTCATCAAATGTCGTCAGAACCAGAACTTTCACATTCGGAAAAGATTCCTTGATTTTGCGCGTCCCATAACTGCCGTCAAAATCAGGCATCCGCATATCCATCAGTACCACATCAGGCTGTAACCGTATGGTCATTTCCAGCGCTTCTTTTCCATTGGATGCTTCACCAACTACGTATAACCCGTTGTCTTCCGAAATGACAGCTTTCAATCCTGCGCGTAAAATTTGTACATCATCTGCAAGCAGTATTTTTATCATATCTGCACCTCCCTGATTGGAATTTTGATATTTGTATGGAAACCTTCGCCCGCCATGGACAGAAATCTGACAGTACCGCCCAAGGCTTCTGTGCGTTCACGAATGCCGCGCAGTCCGTTGTGTTCTTCAATATTCTCACAGCCGTTTCCGTTATCGAGAATATGCATTTCAATGCGGTCAGGCAGAAATTTGAGAATGATGTCAATTTTGTCCGCATCTGAATAGCGCAGCGTATTGGTTATGGTTTCGCGGCAGTTGTCGTACATTTCCCGCACACAAAACTGATATCTTGCATCTTCTTCGCCTTGAATGCAAAGCTCTATTTCCATGCCGCGAACTGCCGTTGTGACCGTCTGCACCGCTTTGGTGACAGAAGTCATGAATGTATCATCCCGAAGATTGTTGATGGTACAACGAAGCTGTGTCACACCGCTGCGGGAAAGACCATCAATTTCAGAAAGTTTTTCCAGCATTTGCGATACATCAGCAGATTCACTTTTCGCTTCCGATTGCAGCATTCTGGCAAGTGCACTGATCATTGTGAAGGTATGTCCCGCAGAATCATGCATTTCCTGTGCAATGCGGTTGCGTTCCTGTTCCAGACTCAATTTCTTTTCGGCGGAAATGAGTTCGTGGTATTCTGTGACATTCGTGATCGTAACAATACGTGCAACGGTACCGCCTGTTGTATTCTCACAGTGCGATTGTTTCAGGCTGTAATATTCCTCACCGCATTTGATTTCCGCAGCGGAAAAATGAATGGGGATCTCCTGATTGGCTGCTTTCGATACTGCCTCCATCAATTGCTGCATGGTGGTGATTCCACCGAGAAACGGTAAGCCTTCTGCAAATTTGTTCTGATAGGAAACATGATAGTTTGCATCAAAAATGACCACGCCGCTGTTAATCTTGTCAATTGTATCCCGCATGGCGATGGTGTTGATGTTCAGCAGACCGTATCTGCCGAGCGCAATGATCAGCAAAAGGCTGGAAATACCGAAAATAAACGGTGTCAGCCGAAGCTGTGTTTGGAACACATTGGCAATGGAAAGTGTATTGATGACCAGCGGGATCGCGGCAGATAAAATCAGCAGAATCGACTGTTTGTTGATGCGTTCATGCTTTCGTTTGTGCTTCAGGCAAATCAGCACAATGCCTGAGATAATGCAGATATAATACACAAGCTGGAATACATAAAACAGTGCGCCATATTCCACCTTTTCCGCTTCAAATACCGCATAGTACAGGTGATGCTTTGCATTGGAGTAAATCAGCAGGATCGAGCATAGTGACAACAGCAGAGTCAGATTCAGTGCTTTGCGGATTTTTGGCGCGGATTCGGCATATTCCGCAGAAAGCATCAGCCAGAGCGGGCCAAAACAACTGATGCCGATATTGCCAATCGAGTAACTGATCCAATACTGCGATGTGGTGACGGAAAAGAGAATCAGCAGTTCTGAAATGAGCCACAGAACAATAGATGCCTGACAACTGATGAACAGCCGTGTCAGACGATTGTGGTTACCGCGGCGGAGTACCCATGTGAGAGAACCAATCATGCCGCAAAGCCCCAGTGAAAGCAAAATGGCAGATACAATATTCATTGCCATATCACGGTTCACCTCCCTCTGTCTGCATTATAACATAGTATGGCAGGAAAGTCAAATGCAGGCAGAAAACAAAAAACGGATTCCGAAACAAAGTCGGAATCCGTTGTGGGATACGATGAGAAAGAGGCGTTATTCGCAAAAACCGTTTACTTTGCCTGTCAATACCGCACAAAGCCGTTCCATCGCCTGATATGGATTGGACAGGGCACTGCCAACCAGACTTTCCTCTGCATAGACTGCTTCGCACTGTGTTGGCGTGTACCAGATACAATCTGATACTATCCAACAGTTAAAATAAAGCTGTAAATCTTCGTATGTCCAGTGATTGTCATAATTCAAATCGCCAAGATACTGTAAATGGGTGTCACCGCGGTCGCTTTCCAATTGAATATCCTGTATATTCGATGTTTTGAACACGAGATTGCAGAGAGAAAAATTGTTATGATAGCCGACTCCGTCTTGGAATTCAAGGAACATTCTGCCGCTGTAAATATTATCAGATGGCTCATACGTCTTCTGTTCAATTTCCAAACAAAAAGGATCGTTACAATTGAGATAGGAGAACCTGCCCAGACCGCGTTCCCAGCCAAGCAGTTCGGTCGTGTCGGCATTGTAAGAATAGGGGATTTCTTCATGCAAAATCGGGCTGTGTTCGAAATCATAAGTGCAGTAACCAATGGCAATTTGTGCCCCGCGGCTGGAAATGTCGATATCCGCAGACTGCATAATAGCAATTTCCTTTGCAGAATAGCCAAGACCAAGCAGGTATTCCTCCAGTTGGTCATCCATTTCTTTTTCCTTTTCTTCGGGAACTGGGGGCGCATAGAGAATGCGAAACTCCTTTTCAATAAAATAGAATATTTCCTGCGTATCTGATTTGAAAAGGATATATTCCGATTTTGAGGAATCCATATCGAATCTTGTATAGTCAACGCCGCTGCCGTAATGGATGGGATTCGGCTCAATTGCGTATGCTTTTTCGAGCATTTCCTGAAAACTGCTGCTTTCGGCAATGATTTGCTTCATGATTTCAAGGGTAAGCTTTTGCGAACTTTGCGTGTCGCCTGTATCCAGTGTGTTGGAATATTTCTCCGTGGTCGTTTGTGGCGGCGCGGTGGTAACGGCAGTCTTTTTTGTAGTGACATTGTTGTTGGTTGTCTGTTGCTTGTGTTCCGCGGCAGGCGTAGTAACAACCGTGGTTTTCGTCTGTGCATTCTTTTCATCAGCAGAAGCAGAGGCGTTCAGAGAGATTTCGCCAATGAGCGGTGTGGTGGTGGCTGCATTCGTCGTGTCCGAAGATGCTGCCACGGATTGGTGGGGGGCAGTGGTTACGATGCCCGCATCCGTAACAAGCGATTCTGCCGCCGTATCGGTTGTATCGTTTTCGGCTGTGCCGTCCGCAGATGGGATGATGGTTTCGGGGTTGGAGGCGTTCAGCAATGCACCAATGCCGCAGACGAGAATCAGTCCTGCCGCAATGCCGCCGACCGTGACGACTGTGCGGGAAATAACGTTCATGTGTTCTTTGGATGCGGACGGTTCAGCTTCTAAATCGGAAATGTCTATCTGCTGTTCTGAAAGTTCAGCGATGTAACGTGACGGCATTTCATCCAAAACGGCTTTCATTTTCTCCGGTGTCCATGCGTTCTTTTTCATAGAAAACCCTCCTGTTCAAGATACGTTCGCAGTTTTCCGCAAGTACGGCGTAAGGTGCTTTTGACTGTGTTTTCGTTCATATGATATTTTTGTGCGATGTCCTTCACAGAAAGCGCTGCCCAATATCGCTGCAAAAACAGGATACGGACTGCTTTGGGCTGTGCATCCAGAAAACGGCTGATTGCTTGTCCGATTTGTTTGGCATCCATTTGTTCTTCGACATTGCTGACGGCGGGCAGACATTCCGAAAGTTCATCAAGCGCGAGCATGATTTGTTCACCGAAACGCTTTTTACACGTTTTTGCGCGGCATTTGTCATATGCTTTGTTGCGGATGAGAACGGCAAGATAGGCAAACAGACTTTGCGGATGCTGTGGGGGAATGGTCGTCCATAGCGCCATCAGAGCATCGTTCCAGACTTCATCAGCATCTTCTGCGTTTCCAAGAATGTTTTCTGCGATTTTATGACCGATTGTGCCGTATTGTTCGGTCGTTCGCAGAAGCGCATTTTCATCGCGTGCATGAAATTGTGCAAGAATATCCGTTTCCTCCATGGCGTTCCCCCTCCTTTCTTCTTACCCTATAGTCGTGTTTGGCGGCATAAAAGTTGCAGTCCAAGAAAAATATTTATTTATTTACAATTTAAGGCAACACCGCACAGAGCTGGTGGTACAGCTACGCAGTCAGATTTTTCGTCAGATTGTACAGAAATGATGCCGCTGGGCTGACGCCCAGCAAAGAATTTCTGTGCAAGATGGCGGAAAATCTGCAAGCAGATGTGCCGCCAAGCCGTAAGGCGTGCTTTGTGCGGTGTTGCCTTAAAAGCGGCATCGTCACAAACACGCACTGATAAAAAAGGAGAGGGCTTTTTAGTACCCTCTCCTGTTTTGGTGTTATGGATGAAAACACTGCCCAAAGCCGTAGGGCCTGCTTTGTGCGGTGTTGCCCTTAGTGAGAGCCTTCACGGATATACTTCGGTGCGCTGTCCTGTCCGATCGTGAAGAAATTGACAACATCATCCTCTGACGGATACACAGAAATAAACAGTTCGTTGTTTTCTTTATAGAAGTTCATGATCGGTGTTGTGCTGCCGTCAGGATGTTCTTCCTTTTCAACTTTGATGATGCCTGATGCTTCAACGCTTCCGCTTGCATAGTATGCGATAAATTCACCGGATTCCAGAATCTTGATGCTGGCGGTATCTTCATCACCATCCATTTGCCAGTTGCCGACATATTTTTTGAGGAGCGCATCATCCGCAGAAGCGGTATTTTGTGCGTTCGTTGTGACTGCGGCAGAAGTGGAGGTCTGTGCAGCAGTCGTGGATTCCGCCGTGGTGGTAGTGGTGGACTCGGTGACTGTTGTTGTGACAGTGGTGGTTTCTTCAGGGAGGGCAGTGGTTTCTTCTGTGGTCGCTGTGGTTGTCTCCGTTACTGTATCAGCAGTCGTAGTGACTTCAGAAAGCGCATTGTTGCTGTCAACGTCCTCACAAGCGGTTGCAGAGAGGAGCATTGCCGCGCACATCATAAGAAGAATACTTTTTTTCATTTCAATTTTTCCTTTCGTTAATGAACAGATATATGTCTTATTCTGGACAGGTGTTATTATATCACAACATTCTTGACATTTCAAGGGATTTACCGAATTGTAATCGAATTTTTGCCATTTGTAATGTCTGAATTATGAATATATGATTAATTTTTCAACAAAGCGCTTGCATTTCTGAAAATGTTATGATATAATCATGGTGAAAACGGAGAAAATCAATCGTTTTCATAAATGGTTGCACCGCGTTCTGTGCGGTGCTGCTGAAAAACACTGATTGGGAGGTTTGAATTATGAATCTGAAAAAAACGATCGCTGCATGGCTGGGTGCTTCTATGGTACTGCCAACAATGATGATTCCTTCTGCGAACGCCGTCATGTATAACAGAACACTGGACTTGAATCTGGACGGGAAACTTTCTGTTGCAGATGTCATCGTGATGCAAAAATTTCTGCTGAATGAACCGAACGCTGGTTTTCAAGACTGGCAGTTTGTAGATTTTGATGATAACGGTGTCATCAATGCGGTAGACTATAGCAATTTTAAGAGTGCATTCCGCAGATATACAGAACCCATTGACCTGCCTGAAATCGAAAGTGTGGTGTATCACGTCGAAAACCATGCATGGGGCTACGTGGAAGTCAATTGGAACATCTTTGCGGAAAACGGGAAATACTATCTGACTTATGTTGATACACCGTCCGAGATCAACCAGAAATTTGAAATCAGCAAGGAAGATTATGAGAGCATCATGAGGTTTGACTATACGGATTATTTCCGTTCTGTGTATTATTCTCATCCCGGCATGGATGCGCCGGTTTGCAAGCTGACACTGAAAGGCAAAGACGGTACAGAGAAGGCCGCAACCATTACGACACTGGAATTTGAGGATAGACTGTACATTCTGCGGCAAAAATACTATCTCAAGACAGAAGCAGACAATCTGATATGTTTGCGGTATTCTATCTCCGATAACAAACAGCGTCTGGCTTACCGTGTGTTTGCGGAGAATGGAAAATACGGCTTTGAAGTCATCAATGACAATAATAACGCTGTGCTGATGAATGCTGAAATCACGAAAGAAGAATATGATTCCGTGCTGAATTATGACTTCTATGGCGCAGCTTGTCAGATGACTGCGGAAGAAGCACAACAGTATGCCGAAATCTATACCGCTTACAATGACGGCGGCTGGAATGTCAGCTCTGTTCGCTTCCCTGCATTTGAAGAACTGCTGGAAGAAATCAGAATGCGGTATGATAAAACAGATGTCAGCAAAGAATCCGTGAAAGCGGTGCGCTATACTGAAACGAACAGAAATATGAATTTGGAATTTGTGTTCGAAGTATGGAGCGAATACGATGAAAAAACCGACTCTACTTCGTATCATTTTTCATATACCCCAAGCAATGATAAGGCAGTGACCTGCACGATTACGGAAGAAGACTATCTGCGTGTGGTACAGTATGATTATTCGCCGTATTTCGCAGAGGATGCGCACTCGCATATGGTATTGGACGGCATCCAGACTTCCATCCAACTGGATTATTCGGATGGAAGCGAAAAAACTTCGGATGCCTACGTCAGAGAAACGGGAACTCTTTTTGATGCGCTGTATCAGAAATATGTCACAAATACGTCGCAAGAATCGTAAATTGCAGAAAAAGATGGCAAGTATTATTGGGATTATTCGAATTTGGACTCGAAGGCAGATGGTGCCACACACGAGGAAATCAGTGAACGAGTATATAATAATCTCATGTACTATGACTTCGCACGGTTTGTTGAATTGTATGGTGGTTCCACTGGAAAGAACAACAAAGAGCCAATGAATCTGATTCCGGAATATGCGGACGGACATACCGAAACGCTGAAGGGCAATAACGAAATCGTAGCAAAGACGTTCATTTTTGGACGCGACTACTTCGCATGATATGGAGAGGCAAGAGAATCGCATGATACGGTTCTCTTGCCTCTTTTTTTGTGGGAGATGCAAAGGGAGAATCCGAAATCGGATTCCCCCTTACTTCTATATTTTAGTGCTTGCGCCGTTTGCGTTGTTTTGCAGGCTGCGGTTTCTTCACAGGCTGCGGAGATGGTGACGCTTGTTTCTGCTTGATTGGCGGTTCCGGTTCTGCTTCCGGCTGCGATTCAGGTTCCGCTGTGACTGCTTCTGCCGCAGGGACTTCTTTGGGTGCGGAATCAATCTTTTCTTTCAGCAATGTATATATCGTTGCCGAAATCGGTACAGCAAACAAAATACCGACAATTCCGCTGAATCCACCACCCAGAATCACTGCCAGCAACACAATGATGCCCGGCAGCTGCAACGATGAACCAACGACTTTGGGATAAATGAACTGTCCTTCAAGCTGCTGCAATACCACAATGAAAATTAAGAACCAAAGTGCTTTTTCAGGTGCTTCAACCCAAATCAGCAGCAAGCCGATGCCGCCGCCGATCCATGCACCGATAATCGGAATCAGTGCCGTTAAGCCTGTGACCATTCCAATTGCCACTGCATATGGAAAACGGAAAATCGTCAGACCAATCATGCAAAGCGAAGCAATGATAAGGGCTTCCGCAAACTGTCCTTTGAGAAAATTCTGGAAGGAAATGGTGGCTTTCGTAATGATCTTGTTCGTTTCTGCGTGAATCTTTTCGGGAAGTATCAGCATGAAAATGTGCTGCACAACGTATAGAAAACGTTCTTTCTGTGCAATGATGTAAACGGCAATAATCATGCCAAGCACGAGATTCGTGAATGTGGAAATGAACGATGCTGTTGCATTGAACGCCGTGCCGACCAGTGACTCGAATTTTCCGCCTTCAAACAGTGTAATGATAAAGGAAATGAATTGTTCCCAGTCTAAATTGAAATCGTTGACCTGGTCAATCAGCGTTTGCGGCGCATGGTACGCGATGAGCTGTGCATTGATGAAATCAAATAGCTGTTCGGTACTGTGCGGCATTTTCTCAATCAGCATATTGATCGCTGACGTGACTTCCGGAATGATCAGAAAAATGATTGCTGCGATCATCGCAGCTGCGACGAGAATGGTCATCAGCACACATAGCGGCATGACTAGTTTGCGCTGCCATGGTTTGTCTGACTGTTCCAGCCGATAAAATAATTTTTCTCGGAAAATCTTGATAAACAGGTTGATGACAAATGCGATGCCCAAACCGTAAGCAATCGGCGCAAGGACGGCAAACAGCCATCCGAGCATACTGCGGACTGCATCGAGATGCTGAAGGGAAACGTACAGCACAATGCCGTACGTGACAAGTAAAAACAGGTGTTTCGTGGATTTTGACATTTTGTCCATAGGATTTATTCATTCTCCTTGTTGTCTTTGGGCTCTTTTTTCTGCGCCTGCAATGCACGGTCATATGCAGCATGATGCAGAATTTCCTGCGATGGGACGGCATTTTCAGCAGCTTTGGGGAGAATGTATCTGCCGTCTGCGAGACGGATACGGGCTTTGACGGGGTCGTGGAATTGCAGTTGGAATTCATCAAACAAACGCTGCTGTAAGGCGGCATTCTGAATCGGTGTGCAAATTTCCACGCGGTTTTCGGTGTTGCGCGGCATCAGGTCTGCCGAGCCGAGATAAGCTTTGCGATTATTTCCTGTGCCGAAGAAATAGACGCGGCTGTGTTCGAGGTAGCGCCCGACCACACTCCGAATCTGGATATTTTCAGTGGCATCGGGGATGGAGGGGAGAATGCAGCAAATGCCGCGGATGAGCAATTCAATGCGCACACCTGCACGGGATGCTTCCACGAGCTTTTTCAGGACGACCGCATCGCACAGCCCATTCATACGGAGTCCGATATACGCATCTTCGCCTTTTTCTGCATTCTTGATTTCTTCCTCCATCATGGCAAGCACTTTGCTGCGCAAGCCATGCGGTGCAACCAGCAAATGTTCCTGCGGGGCAGGGAGTTCATTGCGCAGGAGGGCATCGAATACGGATTCTGCCTCTGCACCCAGTACAGGGTCAGCGGTCATGAAGGAATAGTCGGTATAAATGGCGGCAGTTTTCTCATTGTAGTTGCCTGTGCCGATTTGGGTAAAGGTTTCTGTTTTCCCTCTGGTTTTGCGGGTGATGCACAGAAGTTTGGAATGCACTTTGTAGTCTTTTGGCCCGTAAATGACATGAACGCCTGCGCGTTCCAGCACCTTTGACCATGCGATATTGCCTTCTTCATCGAAGCGGGCGCGGAGTTCCGTGAGCGCCGTGACCTGTTTGCCATTTCCTGCGGCTTCACAAAGTGCTGAAATGACGCGGCTGTCACGAGCCATGCGGTAGAGGGTGATTTGGATAGATTCGACATTGGGGTCATCGGCAGCTTCGTCCAGCAAACGGAGGAACGGACGGATGCTTTCATACGGATAACTCAGCAAAATATCTTTCTTGCGTATCTGCGAGAACATCGAACGCTGTTCGGAGAGACAGGCGGGTTTCTGCGGGACAAGCCGTTCATATTGCAGAATGGGATTGCTGACGAGGTGTTTGCATTCGTAGACGAAGGATAGGTCGAGAGGCGCTTTGGCATAGAAGACCTGTTCTTCCTTAATGTGCAGTTGTTTGCAGAGGTATTCGAATGCGGGACGGTAGAAAGTCTCCGAGAGTTCCATGCGCACAACAGGCAGACGTTTGCGTTCTTGCAGCATGGTTTCCATATCAGCGCGATAATTTCCGGTACGAAGTTCGCCGATGTCGTCAAGCGAAATGTTTGCAGAACGTGTGACACGGAGGATGGTGCGGTCAATGACCTGCGAATTGGCAAAGAGTGTATGCGCATAGGCAAGAATGGCATCTTCCGCGAGAATAAATCTGCCATTGCCGAGGAGAATCATGCGCTGCCACTGGTCAGAAATGGGGATGATGCCCATGCGGATATCGGATTTGGATTCCAGCCGCAGTACCGCATAGAGTACACGGTCGCGGAGAAACGGCAGCGGTTTGCCTTTGTCGATAATAGTGGGCATTGCAAGAGGACGAATCTCACGCTTGAACCATTCATAAATAATGGTTCGGTCGGCGGTTGTGGCAGTGTGCATTGTAATTTGTTCCAGACCGTAACAGCGCAGGGCATTCATGATTTCATGATATGCATGGTCGCATTGTGGTGTGAGGGAACGGACGGTATCAAAAATCTGTGTCAGTTGTTTTTTTGGTTTCCACTGGGAAAATGCGTCTTTCTTTTTGGGTTTGTCTTGTTTTTGACGGAGGAGATTTCCGACGCGAACGCGGAAAAATTCGTCGAGATTGGACTGAAAGATGGCGGTAAAGCCGAGACGTTCCAGCAGGGGGACATTTGGGCATTCTGCTTCTTCCAGAACTCGTTCATTAAAGCGAAGCCATGAAAGCTCGCGGTTTTCGAAAAATGATTGCTGCATATTTTACACACTTCCTTTGCTTAAATAAAGTTTGGACAAATACTGATTATATTATACACTTTTTTTGTGCAAACGTCAAGTACCGTAAGAAAATCATAATAAATAGAGGCAAGAGGAAAGCATCATGCCATCCTTTTGCCTCGTTTTCTTTATGGGATGAATCAAATCTGGGAGTGCGTGTCAAGCCATGCGATCACATCGTCTACTGTCGTAAAGCAAAGGCTGGTGACAGTGTCCGCACAGCCATAGTATATTGCAATTCTTCCTGTATCAGCATCGACCAGACTTGCACAGGGGAATGTCACATTCGGTACATCTCCGACGCATTCATAGATTTTCTGCGGACTCAGCAAATACTCTCTGCCGCGCTTCAAAACGTGCCATGGTTCGTCTTTGTCCAGCAGTGCTGCCGAAAAACTATAGACATAACCGTTGCAGGATGTCAACACACCGTGGTAAAATATCAGCCATCCGCGGTCTGTTTCAATCGGAATCGGCCCTGCACCTATTTTCGTGGATTCCCAACCCATGGACGGCGACATCATGAACCGATGCTTTCCCCAATATGTCATGTCAGGCGACTGCGATATATATATGTCCCCGAACGGTGTATGTCCGTTGTCAGAAGGACGGTTCATCATCATGTAATTTCCCTGAATGCGGCGCGGAAACAGGACACCATTGCGATTAAACGGCAGATATGCATTTTCCAGTTGATGGAAGGTTTTGAAGTCAAATGTGTAGGCGATGCCGATGGTCGGTTTCCAGCCGTATGCATTACACCATGTGATGTAGTAGCGGTCTTCCAGAAAACAGACACGCGGGTCATATCCATATTGAAATTCCGCCATTTCCGGAATTTCCGTTTCGAATTCGATACGCTGCGGGTCAATATCCCAGTGCAGACCGTCTTCGGAAAATCCGGCATGGAGTTCCATATTGCGGGCGCGGTCATCCACACGGAATACGCCGGCAAATGCACGCTGGAACGGCACAACGGCACTGTTGAATACGCTGTTTGCCGTGGGAATGATATCGCGTGGAATGACAGGGTTCTGTGCGTACCGCCAGATAATGTCGCGGCAGTCAGCAGGTTTCTCCTGCCAGGGCAGGTTCGGAATGGATACACCATTTAATACTTTTACGTTCATGTGGTATCTACTGCCTTTCGGTTGTCGCTCATGCGAAATTTATAGTTGTATTATACCACAGGACGGCGTATTTTTCAATAGATTATTGACAAAGTGCCAGAAAATCATTCAGACTTAAAGCATGGTCTGAATTGTAAAGATTATACAAATCACTACTTGAATAATACTGGTCAGAGAAATTGCCGCTGCTGTCCATGATGTAGTCGCCGTACCAAAGTCCGTAGAATGACCAGATGGTGTGGTCGAGAAGCATCATTTCCATGTTTGGAATGGAACTGCATTCGCTGAGGGCAAGCATTTTCTTGCCGCCGGTGATTTTGGAAAGCGAGAGGAACTGTTCGTAGCGGCTGCCGTAGGTCATGTCGGGAGAAAGGTAGACATCGACCGAAGCAATGTCATACGTATTTGCAGGGACGAGATAGCTGGTGCTTTGTCCGTTCCAGATCCAGATGAGATTATTGAGTTTGTGGTAATAGGTCATGCGGTAGAAAAGGAGTTTCCACAGACCATTATAGGAGATCTCACCGGAATCGCCCCACCAGTACCAGCCGCCGCTTGCCTCATGCAGCGGTCGCCAGAGTACAGGAATATCCATATTGCAAAGCTTGATGAGTTGTTCAGAAACCTCGTCAATATCGCGGATGAGGTAGTAACAGTTCATCGGAATGTCGCCATCCTCCGCAAGCTTTTTGATTTCTTCCAGCGGCTGCTTGGCAAGGGTGTCAAGGTCTTGCGCATAGATGGCTTTTGTCAGGCTGAAATGGGAATCCTTGGTGTAGACCGAGTCTGAATGCGGGGCATTCCATTGCCACATAAAGCCGACCACACCGCCTGTATACAGATGCCAGTCCATGGCGGCTTCGATTTGGGACAAATCATCGTCTGTACCGAGTTCTCCGAAGCGGATGACCGGAAGCTGACCTGTCATTTCATGAATCAGCTTGAGTTCGCGGTTGCTTGCGTCAGAAACATACTGTCCTGTCAGAATGTTTTCGCCCCACTGGGAAACCAGTGTGTGATAGAGTTCTTTGGTCGCTTCCGAAGCATTTGGATTGCACGGGTCTTTCTGAAGATTGAATTTGATGTCATAAATGGACGTATCATTGGTAATTTCGAGGTAATCCACGTCAATGGCGCCGTCAATGGTGTCAATGGAGATGACGGTTTTGCCGCTGTGGAGAAAAATGCCGTAGAAGGTGACGCGAATGAATTCTCCTGTACCTGAAACGGTAAAATTCGTCAGCAGGTCATCACCGACACGCAGACCATTCACAGATTTTTTGTCCGCCGCGACACTGATGGTAATGTCGTAATGCTGGGTAGAAGGGACGCTGATGGGAAATTCGATGGCAGATTTCCGATTTTTGGGCAGTTTTTTGATATAGGCACTGCCTTGGTAATTCGGACGCATATTGCCATATTTGACTTTTTCGGGCAGTTTTTCGAGTTCTTCTGCTTCAATATGGTAGGAATAATCCGACTTCACAATGTTCGGCACATCATAGCTGTAATGGTCTGGCTCCAGTTCATCTGCCGCGAGTATCGATTCACGGCTCCAGAAGGAGAGGTTTTGATAGAATTGACCGACAGGAAGGGTATCTTCATCCTGTGCGGCGGATGGAAACAGGAAAAAGCAGAATCCCAATACAATAATGACGATCATCAAAAGGGTGCGATACACCCATGGATATTTTACAATTGTTGTTTTCATACAGTCATCCGGTGCATAGCACCCTGCGGCACAGCGTGGAACACGAAGCTGTCCGCCTCCTTTCTGAGCAATCGGGGAGAGGGTATCATTTTTCGCGGCATTTTTTCAGCAAGGCATCATATGCCGCCTGCAATTGGTTGTCGGTGCCCACTTCCGGGTCATATGCGACTTCCATATCGGGCGAAAGACCGATTTCGTGGTAGCAAGGTGTGATGCCTGTGGCGTAGGTGGCAACGGTCAGCGTGACCGCACTGCCGTCTGAAAGAGGAACAGTCGTCTGCATGATGCCTTTTCCGAAGGTGGTGACGCCAACAAGAAACGCATCAGCGTAATCGCGCATAGCACAGGCAAAAAGTTCTGCGGCACTTGCCGTATATTGGTCAACGAGAACCGCATAGGGCATCGTGAGCATTTCCGCATCCGATTTGAGAATGACATCTTTGTCGCCGTTTTTGTAGAAGGCATAGGCAATTTCGCCTTCAGGCAAAATCGGGTCAAGCATGGCTTCGAGTGCGGAGAGCAATCCGCCGCCGTTTTGTCGGACATCAAAGAGGATGGCTTGTGCGCCTTCCTGCTGAAGGGTATCCAGTGCTTTCTTGAACTGTTCCGCGGAAACCGTTCGGAATTTTTCGATACGGATATATCCGATGTTGTTTTCCATCATTCGATAGGATACGGTAATTTCGTCAATGACGCGGCGTTCGACAGAAATTGTTTTGATGGTATCGGAATCGTGTTTGCGGATTTTCAGATTGACGTATGTGCCTGCTTCGCCAAGAATGCTGTTGACGGCGGTATCATAGTCCTTAGTGACATCGTAATCCTCCACAAACACAATGGTATCACCCGCTTCGATGCCTGCTTGTGCCGCAGGGCCGTTCTCAATGACCTCCATGACCAGAATTTCAGAATGCTCGCTTTTGGTGACAGTCACGCCGATTCCTGTGTACATTCCTGCGATTTGTGTTTGGTTGTCGGAATAATCTTCTGCGCAGAGAAAGGTGCTGTATTTGTCACCGAGTGCACTGACATAGCCAGAAAGCAGACCATTCTGCACCGCTTCTTCGTCAATTTCCTGATAGAAGCGTTCATGTACAGTGGAATCGAGTTCTTTCAAGCGTGGGAGAAGATCGGCAATGCGTTGGGACTGTGCAGGACTCTCTCCTGTCAACGGCGGGCAAAACGCCATGGTGCAGACAAAAGTACAGGCTGCGGTTAATGCCATACAGCACAGTGTTGTTGCGACACTTACTTGCTTTTTCATGCATATTGCCTTTCTATGAAAAATGGCATGAAACGGCAAGAAGCACAGAATGCTCCCTGCCGTTTCTATATGGTAATTGTATGTTCGTAGATATGCGATTATTCGAGATAAAGCATCGGGTCGACCAGATACTGGGTGCTCCAGCCGCCGATACCGACACTGAAATGCAGATGCGCACCTGTGGAGTTACCGGTAGAACCGACATGGCCAATGACATCGCCCATGGAAACGGTCTGTCCCTCGGAGACATTGATGCTGGAAAGATGTGCATACAATGTGTAGAGGTTGTCGCCGTGATAGACGACGACAAAGTTACCATAGCCCCAGTTGCATCCGCAGAAGCTTGCGTTGTCATGGGAGCAGCCGCTCTTGACGGTCACGACCGTACCGCTTTCTGCTGCACAGACATTTGCACCGTAAACGCCGCCGCCGGAAATGTCAATACCGGTGTGCATTTTACCCCAGCGAGGGCCAAACGGGCTGGAGATGTAGTAGAATCCGGGAACCGGCCATGCAAGCTTTCCGCTTTGCGGTGTTTCCTGCTGCGGTGCAGCCGTTGTGGTAGTGACGGTAGTTGCAGGGGCGGGGGTGGTGGTCACGGGCGCCTTGGTGGTTTTCGGAGCCGCCGTGGTGGTAACGACTGCGGCAGTGGTTTTGGTGGTTGCCACAGTGGTTGCAGCGGGCTGGGCAGTCGTCTGCTTTTGCTTTTCAGCAGCTTCTTGTTCTGCCTTTTCTTTCTCAGCGGCTTCCTTTTCTGCCTTTTCCTTTGCAGCTTTTTCAGCGGCTTCTTTTTCTGCTTTTTCCTTTTCAGCCTTTTCAGCGGCTTCTTTTTCCGCCTTTTCCTTTGCAGCCTTTTCAGCGGCTTCCTTCTCTGCCTTTTCTTTTGCGGCTTTCTTTTCGGCATCGATCTTTGCAATCAGCGCCTTTTGCTTTTCCATTTCTTCTGCCGCAACAGCATCGAATTCCGCTGTCAGTTTATCATATTCTTCCTGATACTGCTTGAGGGTTTCGCCCGTCATCTTCTCGTTTTGCTGGAGTTGTTCCTTGACGAGTTCAGTTTCGGACATGGCAGTATTCAGTTCCGAACGTGTGTTGTTGAATTCCTTACGGACAGATTCCGTTTCGGTGACTTTCAGATTGAGTGCCTGCATTCTTGCAGTCAGGTCTTCTTTGCTGGCAGAGAGTGTCTGCAATCTCTCACGCAGATTCTTGACCATATCATCATCATGCTTTGCGACACGGCTGATGAGATCAAGTTTTGCAAGTACATCGTAGAAATCGGTTGCGCCGACCAGAGCTTCCAGCAGGCTGTCATTGCCGTGCACATAGAGGTTGCGGATGCGGGCTTTGAAGTCGGAAAGTCCTTCATCGACCTTTTCTTCCTGCTGTGCAATGTCGATCTCAAGCTTTGCGATTTCAACGACCTTGTTTTCTATTTCACTATTCAGGCTGGTCAGTTGGGTATCGATCAGTCCCATCTTGGAATTGATGAGAGAGATTTCTTCCTGCAAGACCTGTTCGTACTGTTCCTTTTGCTGAATGCTGTTGGACAGTTCTTTGAGTTCAGCCTGCTTTTTTTCAATTTCAGCTTGTTTAGCGTTCTTTTCAGCTTCCAGTTCCTTCGAAGTTTTTGCAGATACAGCGGGCAGATTGTCTGTCAGCAGCATATCGGGAGAAAGAAAAGAACCTGCGGCGATACAGACCGCAGCGGAGAAAGCAACGAATCGAAGCTTCATAAATCAATATCCTTTCGAAGAACGGTATGCAGCCGCAGAGAAATATTGCGCTCTGCGGTTGCAGTACACGTCAGTTATATCGGATGAGAATGCCTTCCGAATATTCGAATGAAATGTATGTGGAAAACAAAAGGGGATATGCGGTGAATTATTGCAGATAGAGCATGGGGTTGACCATATTGGAAGATGACCAACCGCCGACACCGACACCAAAATGGAGGTGCGGGCCTGTGGAATTGCCTGTAGAGCCGATTTGTCCGATGACAGTACCCGTGGAAACGGTCTGTCCTTCCGAAACGGAGATGCCGCACAGATGTGCATACAGGGTATAAAGGTTGTTGCCGTGGCTGACAACGACGAAGTTGCCGTAGCCCCAGTTGCAGCCGCAGAATGTATTGTTGTCGTGTGAACAGCCGCCGCGGACGGTGACAACGGTACCCGAGGCTGCTGCACAGGCATTGGAGCCGTGAATGCCGCCGTCAGAAATGTCGATGCCGTAGTGCATTCTGCCCCAGCGAGGGCCAAAGGGACTGGAGATGTGGTAGAAACCGGGAGCCGGCCATGCAAGTTTGCCGCCATTATACTGCGGTGCAGGCGTGGTCGCAACTGTCGTAGTGACAGGCGTGGAAGGATTTGAGGGCGCAGTGGTGACAACAGGCTGCTGTTGTTTTTTCTGTTCCGCTTCTTTGCGGGCTTTTTCCTCTGCGGCTTTGCGTTCTGCTTCCAGTTTTGCCTGCCGTTCCTTTTCCTTGCGCATTTCTTCTTCAACGGCAGCGTCAAATTCAGCAGTCAGCTTGTCATATTCCTTCTGATATTCTTCCAGTTCGGCATTGGTCATGGACTTTTCTTTTTCGAGGGCTTTTCTGTTTTCCTCGGTTTCAGCCATGGCTTTGTCGAGTTCCGTGCGGGAATCGTTGAATTCCTTGCGCACGGCTTCAGTTTCAGTGACCTTGAGTTTGAGTGCCTGCTGTCTGGAAGTCAGATCCTCTTTGCTTTTCGAGAGGGTATCCAGCTCCTCTTTGAGGGTATCGACCATTTCATCATCGTGCTTTGCGACACGATTGATGAGATCCATTTTTGCAAGCACATCATAGAAATCTGCTGCACCGACGAGTGCAGAAAGCAAGCTGTCGTTGCCATGGATGTACAGTGTGCGGATGCGGGATTTGAAATCGTCCAGCCCTTCCGCAATGCGCACTTCCTGATTGGCAATGTCGCCTTCAAGCAGTGCAATTTCGTTGTTTTTTGTTTCTATATCCGCATTCAGTGCAGTGAGCTGAGAATCGATCAGGAGCATTTTGGAATTGATGAGAGAAATTTCCTCCTGTAAAACCTGTTCATATTTTTCTTTCTGTTCGATGCTGTTGGACAGGGATTTCAGTTCCGCCTGTTTTGCGGTGATCTCGTTTTGTTTCGCTTTCTTTTCAGCGTCGATCTCCTTGGAGGTCTTTGCAGAAACGATGGCAGGAGTGCCAATGGTCAGTGCATCGGGATAGATGAATGAACCTGCGGCAATACAAATCGCTGCTGATACTGCGACAAATCGAAGTTTCATATAAATTCCTTTCCTCTTTTACATATTGGCTGCTTTGTACTTCAGGTGTGCGTGTGTAGAGAGCACACTGCCGATTGCGCCAATGAGAGAACCAGCCAGAACGTAGGCGATGGTGACAGGAATTGCGATGGTATCGTAGCTGATGATATTGCCCATACCGATGGTGCTGATCAAATTGAAACGACCGAGTAAGTCAACAAGTGTGTCATAGGTAAACCAAGTCAGCAGGGTTGCGACCGCACCTGCCATGAAGCCGTTGATCATGCCTTCAATGAAGAAGGGGAAGCGGATGAACGCTTTGGTTGCGCCGACACTTTGCATAATGCTGATCTCACGCCGTCTGGAAAAGACGCTGGCGCGGGTGGTATTGGAAATGATGACCATAGAAACGATCAGCATGGCAACGATGATGGCACTGGCGATAATGGAAACCACACGCCGCAGTTCCGTCAGCAGTTCCACGAAAGAATCGGGGGAGTTGACGTATTCAACGTGTTCCAGCCGTTCTGCGATCTCAACCGTTTCCTGCATTTTGGAAATGTCGGTAACACGGATATGGAATGCATCGGGCAGAGGGTTGTCATCGCCAAGCGATTCGAATACTTCGGAGTAATCGTTCATGTTGGTTTTGAGGTCTGTGAAAGCCTGTTCACGGGAATAGAAATTCACTTCGCTGACATTCGGAATGCCTGAGAGTTTCAGGCTGATCTCGTCAATGTCTTCCTGTGTGGCATCTTCCAGCAGATACACAATGACCTCATTTTTATCTTCAATGCCGCCAATGACGGAATTAATGTTGACGTAAAAAAGGACGGAAATACCAACCAATAGCAAACTGACCAGAAGAACGCAGAAAGAGGCGAATGCCATCACGCGGTTCTTCCAGACATTGTCAAAGCCCTGACCGACGAGGTATCGGAAACTACTCGTTCTCAATTTCAGCACCTCCGATCACATCGTCAAATACCACAGTGCCCTGGTCAATGTTAATGAGTCTGCCGCCGAAATGCCGCACCATTTCATGTGCGTGTGTGACCATCAGGATGGTGGTACCGCATTCGTTGATGCCCTTGAGCAAATCAACGAGTTCGTATGCAAGTTCCGGGTCGACATTGCCCGTCGGCTCATCAGCGATGAGAAGCGCGGGATCGTTGACGAGGGCTCTTGCGAGTGCGCATCTCTGCTGTTCACCGCCCGAAAGCTCGCTTGGAAAGCAGTCAGCTTTATCCTGCAAGCCAACAAGGGAGATGACATAGGGGACACGCTTGCGAATCAGCTTTGTGGGCGCATCAATGACGCGCAGCACGAAAGCAATATTTTCGTAGACTGTCATGGTGTCAATGAGTCTGTAATCCTGAAACACAACACCGATGGTGCGGCGGAATTCAGGCACCTTGCGCTTTTTGAGGGATACAAGGTCATAGCCATTGACAATGACTTCTCCGCTGTTGGCATCGAGTTCTTTCAGCAAAAGCTTGATGAGCGTACTCTTGCCTGCACCTGAACGACCGACCACGAAAGCAAAATCGCCGTCCTCAACCTTGAGGCTGACATTGCTGAGTGCTTCCACGCCCGTACTTTCATAGGTGACGGAGACATTTTTTAATTCTACCAAAGGAATCCTCCTTTTTGTGCCGATACGTCAGCGAACGAAGAAATGCATCGGCAATTTGCGCAAATTTGCAGAAGAAACTTGCTTTTTGAATGAGTGGAACGAAAAAAACAGAGAAAGGGGTACCTAACGAAACTAATTCGTCGGCACCCCCAGTAATCTGACAAATTAGAATTTCACGGGACTTGCGGAAAGATACTTTTTGACCATGAGTGCAATCTTGAAGATGATTGCATGGTCGAATTCGCGCAAGTCAAGACCGGTGAGCTTCTTGATTTTCTCAAGACGGTAAACGAGAGTATTACGGTGAACAAAGAGCTTACGGGACGTTTCGGAAACGTTCAGGTTGTTCTCGAAGAAGCGCTGAATGGTGAACAGCGTTTCGTGGTCGAGTGATTCAATGCTGCCGCGCTTAAAGACTTCGTGGAGGAAGGTTTCGCAGAGGGTAGTCGGCAGGTGATAGATGAGGCGAGCGATACCGAGGTTATCGTAGCTGACGATGACTTTGTCCGTATCGAACACTTTGCCGACTTCGAGTGCCATCTGTGCTTCCTTAAAGGAGCGTGCAAGTTCCTTGACACCGACGACACTGGTTCCGATACCGACATTGACGCGGGTATAGAACTCAGAGGAGAGGGTATCTGCGATGGAACGTGCGAGCTTTTCGAGGTCTTTGCTTTCCACGGTCGATTTGATTTCCTTGACGAGCACGATATCGGTTTCGGTGATGTTGAAGACGAAATCCTTGCTCTTATCAGGGAACAGATTCTGAATGACATCGTAAGCAGAAATGTCATTTGCAGAAACGATGCGGATGAGGAATACGACGCGGCTGATTTCAGCGTTAAAGTGCAATTCTCTTGCTTTGACAACGATATCGCCTGGGAGAACGTTATCGAGGACAACATTCTTGATAAAGTTATTGCGGTCGTATTTTTCATCGTAATACTGTTTGATGCTGGACATTGCGATGGCGAGAATGTCGGCATACTTTGCGGCATTTTCGTCTGTTCCTTCCACGAAAACAGCATAATCGGGGGAGGAAGTGCGTGCGCCGAACGGTTTGTATGTACAGCCGTCACGGATGAACAGGTCACCGGATTCGTTCATATCGAGGGATACGAACTCGTTGGTGGTGCCGATTTTGGAAAGGTCACTGCAAGCGATGATGGTTGCAGTTTCGTCTACGACACCGACAGTGGCATCAATGGTATCGTGCATTTGGACGACGAGTCCCTGAAAAGGTCTGTTAGACATAGATAATCCCTTCGCTTTCTTCATGATTTTATTTTTGTGTAAAGAATGCAGTACGCAAATCAAAAACACAGAAACAAGCAAATGGATAAATGCGGGTTTTGTAATTCGTTCCTCAAAAACTGTCCGCTTCTGCCGAACTTATTACAGATTGTAACACATTCATCCGCTTGATATGTTACGAAACTATTAACAATCTGTGAATATTTTTTGATTTGAGTGAAAATTTCGCGTGTGTTTGGTGAAATCACCAATTTTACAGAACATACATTCGGATTTTGCCCTAAAAACCGGTTACAAAACGGTTACATTTTTTCGGGCGCTGTGACTTTCAGAAGTGCGAGGACATTGCCAAGCACCTGTCTGACGGCTTCGCAAAGAACGATTCGTGCATCGCGGAGTGCTTCTGTTTCTGCATCGCGGACTTTGCAGGCATCATAGAATTTATGGAACAGCGCAGCGAGTTCCACGGAATATTTTGTCAGCTTGGAGGGGTCGAGCTGCTTTGCAGCGGCATCAATTTCCGCAGGGTAGAGGGCTAGTTCACGAATGAGTTCCCGTTCAGGAACCGTTGCGAACTGATTCAGGTCAATCGTGCCTGCATCGGGTGCTGCGATCCCTGCTTCGGTCAGGTTGCGCAGCAGACTGCAAATTCTTGCGTGTGCGTACTGTACATAGTATACAGGGTTGGAAGAAGATTTCTCCACCGCCAGATCAAGGTCAAATTCAAAATGGGAATTGGCTTCGCGGAGGTTGAAGAAGAATCTTGCTGCATCGACCGGAATATCCTCCAGCAGTGTAACCAGCGTCAGTGCCTTGCCGCTGCGTTTGGACTGCTTTACGGGTTTGCCGTCACGCATGACCGCGACCATCTGCATCAGCACGACCGTCAGGCGGGAAGCATCCACGCCGAGTGCGGTGAGGGCGGCTTTCAGACGGGGCACATAACCGTGGTGGTCTGCACCGAGAATGTCGATCGCCATATCAAAATTACGAGTCACAAGTTTATTATAATGGTATGCAATATCAGGTACGACATAGGTCGGGATGCCGTTGGAGCGTACCAGAACGAAATCCTTATCTGCACCGAGCTCCTCCGCCTTGAACCAGAGAGCGCCTTCCTTTTCATAGGTGTAGCCGCTTGCTTTCATCTGTTCAATGATGCGTGCAACACTGCCGTCAGCGTGGAGCGTGCTTTCAGGGAACCATGTGTTATACTGGATGCGGTACTGACCAAGGTCGTCTTTTAAGCCCTGAATGTTTTTCGGGAGGGCGAACTTGACGAGTGCATCGCGGCGTTCCTGACGTTCGGCGTTTTCGAACCGATTGCCGTTTTCAGCAAAGAATGCATTTGCATGGGCGGTGATGTCTGCGCCCTGATAAGCGTCTTCGGGCATTTCGATGCCCTGACCGCAAGCCTGCAAATAGCGAACTTCCAGAGAAGTTGCGAATTTTTCGATTTGGTTGCCCGCATCGTTGATGTAGAATTCGCGTTCGGTGTTGTAGCCTGCGGCTTCGAGAACGGAAGCCAGACAGTCACCAATTGCGCCGCCTCTCGCATTGCCGACGTGCATCGGCCCTGTGGGGTTTGCGGAAACGAATTCCACCAGCACACGCTTGCCGCAGCCTGTTTCGGTCTTCCCGTAATCGCTGCCTTCTGCCAGTACATTGCGAAGCACGCCCGCGTACCAGCTATCAGCCAGATAGAAATTCATGAAGCCGGGGCCTGCAATTTCGGCTTTTGCGAAGGGCGAGCCTTCGAGGTCGAGTGCGCCGACGATTGCTTCTGCGATCTTGCGCGGCGGCATATGCAGTGCTTTGGCGCTTGCCATGGCGGCGTTCGAAGCAAAGTCACCGTGTGCGCGGTCAGCAGGAATTTCAATGTTAAAATCGGGGATCGGCTCTGCGGGGAAAGTGCCGTCTGCAACCAGTTTGCCGATTGCATCCAGAATGAGCGTGTGTGCGGTCTTGGAAGCCGCTGCGATATGATTCAATGAAAGGTCTCCTTTCTTGATTAGGGGATGCGAATCAAATCGGATGGATTATTTCCGTTTGATGTGCAGGGAAACGGTATTTTCACTGACAGGATTGCCAGCGCTCAGCAATTGGTACTTGAGACGGAGAATGCCGCCTTGTTCGGTGAGTCTGCTTTTGATTTCGACGCCGCGCACCGTGAGGGCAAGTGTGCCGACTGCGGTTTCATAGTCACAGTCATGGTCTTGCTGCGGAATGATGTGCATTTCGGCATTGCAGCCGCCGCGGCGTGAAATGGTGACAGCATCGGGTGAATCGTAGATGATGCGTGTGCGGACGGATTCCGCAGGTATGCTGCCCTGTTCCATGAATTCCAGCGTAAATGTGCCGTCACGGAAGTTGTAGCAGGCATCGTACTCGGTGCGGTCTGTATTGGTCTGCCCGTCTACGATCTGCGAACTGTTCATGGTCAGCCGCGCATTGCAGATGGGGTGCAGTCTGCTTTTCATGGTTTAAAACCCGCGGTCTGCGTGTTCGAGTGCCTGTTCGATCAGCTTTTCCAGCAGGTACGTGTAACGCATTCCAAGGTCATTCATCAGGACGGGATACGGTGCATCTTCCGCAAGAGATGGCATCGTATTGACTTCTCCCAGCAGAATTTCGCCGTTTGCTGCAAGGAAGAAATCGAACAGTGCGAGTTCTTTGCAGTCCAGTGCGGTGTACGCCTGCAAAGCGATATCGCGGACGGCTGCGCCCAGTGTGTCATCAATTTCGCAGGGGACTGTGATCGTGCCGTCTTTCATTTCACCAACGAATGATGCGAACGGCAAATCGTAGCCGAATACGGCGATGCGGAGTTCTCTGCCTTCGATAAGCTGTTCGATCAGTACAGTGGAATCCTGTGTGAAGGCAAGCTTGACCGCCGTGACCAGTTCTTCGTGTGTGCGGGCGATGTTCGTGCCCTTGGAAGCGTCACAGCTTGCGGGCTTGACAAATACAGGAAATCCCAGCAGTTCTTCGGCTTCTTCACATTTCTGTTCAAGGCGGCTGAGATTGCGCTGAGAGATGCTGAACCATTTCGGGGTTCGGATGCCCATAGCGTTCAGGATCTCGTGTGCCATTGCCTTATTGCGGCAGACCGCAGAGCCGAGGATGCCGTTGCCGATATATGGGATGTGTGAAAGTTCGCAAAGCCCCTGTACGGCACCGTCTTCGCCGTAAGCGCCGTGCAGCAGGGAAAAGATGATGTCCACGCGCTTCAAAGAGAACGTATCATCTTCGAGAATCAAAATACCGCGATGGGCGGGGTCGGGGGAAAGCACCGCAGGAGAACAGTCGGGGTTTTGCTCCCATTCTCCGCTGATGATTTCGGAAACATCGCCGGGAAAATATAACCAGCGTCCTTTTTTGCTGATACCGATTGGGATCGCTTCGAATTGTTCTTCGGGGAGTGCTTGCAGGACGGCAGTTGCGGAATGGAGGGACTGTTCATAGTCGGTCGATGTCCCGCCAAACAGAATGAGGACTTTCATTTTAGCCATAGACGAATATTGGAACGGCGAATCAGCCGCAGCTCCTTTCTGTCGGATTGGTTTTCAATTGTTTAGGCAAAATGCCAATTGTGCATTTTTTCAAGATTTTCCGAAAGATGACGAGAAAACGACAAAATGCTTGAAAAAGGCGCTGTCACGTCATGACTGGAGAAATCAAGGTCAAAATGGCATACTCCTATTTTAGCATACTTCACAAAAAAATGCAAGCCTTTTTTTGCAAATTCACAGAAATATTTTTGTCGGTGAGATGATTTTCGCATTTCTAGGGGAAAAGCATTGTTCTTTTTCACAAACAATGCTTCGAAAACGGAGTTTTTCGCTTTTTCGGGTGACATTATCAGATAAATATGTTATAATAGGAAAGGATTCCCACGGAATGCCTATGATATACGGAGGATACACATGGATATTTTAAAACAGTTGGCAGAAGAATTTCAGCTGCGGCAGGAACAGATTGACAATACCGTTGCCCTGATGGATGACGGCAAGACCATTCCGTTTATTGCGCGGTACCGCAAAGAAGTCACGGGTTCTCTGGATGACCAGACGCTTCATGCATTGAGTGAACGTCTGAGTTATTTGCGGAAACTGGAGGAGCGCAAGGAGGAGGTTTCTGCGGCAATTGCAGCACAGGAAAAATTGACAGATGAACTGGCGGCTGCGATCTCGGAGGCAAAAACGCTGGTTGAGATCGAAGACCTGTACCGTCCGTACAAGCAGAAGCGCAAAACCAAAGCGTCGGTCGCACGCGCACGCGGATTGCAGCCGCTTGCCGACCTGATTCTCGAACAGAACCCGAAAGTGGATCCGCAGACCGAAGCAGAAGCATATATCAGCGAAGAAAATGAAGTGCCTGATGCGGAAGCCGCATTGCAGGGCGCACTCGATATTCTGACCGAACAGATTTCCGATGATGCTGATATTCGGAAACGTCTGCGCAATGTCATGTCCATGCGCGGTACACTGGTAGTGAAGGCAGTAGACGCTGACACAGATAGTGTGTACCAGAAATATTATGACCATCAGGAGCCGATCGACAAGGCGGCAAAGCACCGCATCCTTGCCATCAACCGCGGCGAAAAAGAAGGATTTCTCAAGGTATCTGTCACGATGCCGGAAGGACTCGGCGAAAATATCGTTACGAAGCCATACGTGAAAAATGATAGCGTTTGCGGACAGATGGTGATGGATGCAGCGCTGGAAGCTTATAAAAAATCGCTGAATCCGGCTGTGCAGCGTGAAGTGCGCAATGAAAACACCGATGCTGCGGCAGAACAGGCAATCACGGTCTTTGCATCGAATCTGCGTCAATTGCTGCTGCAGCCGCCGATGCGCGGAGAAATCACGCTGGGACTCGATCCCGGATTCCGTACAGGATGCAAGGTCGCCGTGGTCGATGCCACGGGAAAAGTGCTTGCAACGGATGTGGTGTACATTACCGCAAGTTCCGCCTCCACGATTGCTTCCTCCAAGAAAAAGCTGAAAGCCCTGATTGAACAGCATCATGTTACGGCAATTGCGATCGGAAACGGCACAGCATCGCGTGAATCGGAACAATGTGTGGCAGAGATCCTGCGGGAACTTTCCGGTCAAAAGGTTGCCTATGCCGTTGTCAGTGAAGCGGGTGCGTCGGTTTATTCCGCTTCCAAACTGGCAGCAGAGGAATTTCCTGAATATGATGTATCTTTGCGCAGCGCCGTGTCGATTGCACGCCGCTTGCAAGACCCGCTGGCAGAACTTGTCAAAATCGAGCCGAAAGCCATCGGTGTCGGTGAATATCAGCATGATATGCCGCCTGCAAGACTGTCCGAATCACTGACAGGCGTGGTGGAGGACTGCGTGAATGCAGTCGGTGTAGACGTCAACACGGCGTCAGCTTCACTGCTTTCCTATATTTCGGGTGTTCACAGCGGTATCGCACACAATATCGTGGCATATCGTGAGGAGAACGGCCCATTCCCAAGCCGTAAAGCACTTTTGAAAGTCCCGAAACTCGGCGCGAAGGCGTATGAACTCTGTGCAGGCTTTTTGCGGGTACGCGATGGCAAAAACCCGCTGGACAATACGGGTGTCCATCCGGAAAGCTATGCCGCAGCAGAAGCTTTGCTGAAAGAGTGCGGCTGTACGCTGGCTGACATCGGCGGCAGTCTGACAGGACTGATGGAACAGGTGAATGCAAAGGGCTATGGAACGCTGAGCAAAGCGCTTGGCATCGGCGAGCCGACCTTGCGGGATATTGTGGCAGAACTGCAAAAGCCGGGACGTGACCCGCGTGACGAACTGCCGCCTCCGCTTTTGCGCAGCGGAGATATCATGACGGTTGCCGACCTGAAACCCGACATGGAACTGGTTGGAACGGTGCGTAATATCATTGATTTCGGCGCATTTGTGGATATCGGCGTGCATGAGGACGGTCTGGTACATATTTCACAGCTTTCGAATCGTTTCATCAAGCATCCGCTGGACGTGGTCAAAGTGGGACAAATCGTGCGGGTGAAGGTGATGGAAGTGGATGTCAAGCGCGGCAGAATCAGTCTGACCATGAAGGGCGTGTCACAGGCGAACCTTTCTTAAGGCAACACCGCACAAAGCACGCCTTGCGGCTTGGCGGCACATCTGCTTGCATATTTTCCGCCATCTTGCACAGAAATTCTTTGCTGGGCATCATTTCTGTACAATCTGACAAAAATTTGTCTGCGCATCTGTACTGCCTTCTTTGTACGGCGTCACCTTAAATATCCTTTAATATACGTATTTAGTGACTTTTTGACATGATAAAAACACAAAAATCATCTTGACAAAATCAAATTGCTATGGTAAACTGGAATACAGTGGAACGGAACATAGGGGGAAGCCGCGATACTATATTATAATAGTATAGAAAGGACTTTGAAGAATGAAAATGATGAAAACGATTTCCTGTGCAGCAATGGCTCTCTCCATGCTTTGTGCTGCCATGCCCGCTGCGCCTGTATTTGCAGCAGAGGGCGAAGAAGAAGCTGCGGTCATGACTGCTGTCGTGCAGCTGAATGGTGACAGTGCCGTTGCTGAAGGCTCGAATGTGACTGTGGAGGGCGGCAAAATTACGATTACTGCATCCGGTTCTTATGAATTCAAGGGCAAACTGGATAACGGACAAATCTGCGTCAATGTTCCTGACAAGACGGTTGATGCAGAAACGGTCAAGCTGTTTTTCAATGGCGTTAATATCACGGGATTGAATGATGCGGCTGTTTACATTGTCAATGCTGAAAATACCTCTATCAATCTGGTGGCAGACACCGAAAATTACCTTTATGACGGCGAAACCTATACCGAAACGGATGCTGTTATTTATGCAAAAGATGATATGACCATCAAAGGTGACGGTAATCTGCGTGTAGAGGCGGCATATCAGTATGGTATCCAGTGCAATGATGATTTGAAAATCAATGGCGGCAAAATCAAGGTCAAGACCGAAGTGCAGGACGGTGTCCGCGGCAAGAAATCTGTCACGGTGAAAGACGGCAAGCTGGATGTCAACGCAGAAGGGGACGGCATCAAGTCTACGAAAGGTGATGTGACTGTCAGCGGTGGCAAAGTAGAAGTCAAGGCTGGTAATGATGCGATTCAGGGTGAAACTGCAATTGCCATCAGCGGCGGCAAAGTGCTTGCGAATGGTGACAGAGGACTGCGCTGTGATGAGGGCACGATCACCATTTCGGGCGGCGAAGTGCTTGCGACTGCAACAGACAATCAGGTACCGAATCTGACTGCGGAACAGGCGGCATTGCTGTTGGCGTTCAATGGCGAAAATGTGAAGGATATGCCGTTGGCGGTGTTTGCAGATGGCGCTGCGGAACCTGTATTTGAGATGACTTCTGATAAGAAGTTCAGTTTTGCGTTGATTTCCTCGGCAAATCTGAAAAAGGAAAGCACTTATTCGGTGACGCTGGGTGGAACGGCGATTGAAGGTGCGCAGAATATCAAGCTGGCGGAAAATCTGACAGTGATTGAGAATCTGGCATCGGTTGCGGCTGATCCACTGCCGTTTGACATTGATGATGACGGTGAAGTGAATGTAAATGATGCGATTATTCTGGCACGTTATGTGAGTGAAGATATTTCTGTAAAGCTTTCGGAGAAATCGACGGCACGAACCGACTGCAATCAGGATGGTATTGTAGACATGAATGATGTGGTGTTGCTGATCAACACTATTGCGGGGCTTGCATAACACATTTTTCAAAGTATGAGGGATTCCAATGGAAATTGAGCGCACATCCCGTGCCCAATCATGAGGATTCCAAAGGGAATCATTCCCTTTGGCGGAGTCCAGGGGCAGCGCCCCCGGACGCAAACAGACTGCAAGCAGTCTGAGAAATAGGGGGGGGGGGAGGGGGGAACCCTATTCGGGTTCCCCTATGCCATTACTCGTCGAAAAGCAAAAGAGGCAAGAGATATGGTTTATACCGTTCTCTTGTCTCTCTATATTTATGTTGGGTACGACACGAGGGGAAACCCCTTAAGGCAACACCGCACTAAGCACGCCTTGCGGCTTGCCTGGCGTCATTTCTATACAATCTGACGAAAAATCTGACTGGTCAAACTCGTTTGACCATACGCATCCTGTACCACCAGCTCTGTGCGGTATTGCCTCATGAAAATAACCGCTTATACAAATGATTCACCATACAAAACGACGAGCTGTTGCCATCTCGTGCGCTTTTTTCATTTGTTTTCGCAAAAATCAATTGTTGCAGGAATTTTTTTCAATTTTTCTGTAAAAAATCACAAATAACACTTGCAAAATGAAAGAAAAAATGTTATAATAAGTTGAATGTAATAAGAGGTATTATCAGAATATCAATTGAACGCAAAAGGAGGTATCCTTGTGGGTGAACGCGTATTAACACGAGAGGATTCCAAAAGTTTTATCAGACCTAATACAGAACGCCTGAAACTTCCTGCCGATTTCACAGTCATTGGCGAGGGCTCTTTGGCAGGCTTCAATCAAGTGAAAGAACTGACAATCCCCGAAGGCTATAAGCGGATTTGTTCGCACGCTTTTTTCACACGCAGCTTTAAAAATACAAGCAGCCTCGAACGCCTGACCATCCCTTCTACTTTGACCGAATTCGAAAATTGGGCTTTCTTTGACTGCGAAATGCTGAAGTCTGTTAATCTTCCGGAAGATTTTTCAGAACAAAAAGCGCTCGAATTGTTTATGTTCCAACCTGCTGTAACGCTCAATTTCGGAAAAAAATTGTTCGGCGCAGCAAAATCAAAAAACATTCAGCAGATCGTTGACGAATCAACCGGCATTTTAACTACAGGTCAGGCCATGATGATCCCTGTGGAAAATGGCGTGATGAATATTCCGGCGAATTTTTATGCCATTATGCCCTACGCTTTGCGCGGACTCGGCAACAAAGGCATTCGCCGCGTTGTGATTCCTTCCAGTGTCCGCCTGATTGCTCCTTATGCTTTTTCCCATTTGCAAGAATTGGAGGAAATCATCGTATCTGAGGGCGTTACATCCCTGGGCGATTACGCTTTTGCACGCTGCAAACGTCTGCGTGCTGTCTGGCTGCCCGAAAGCCTCACCAAAGTCGGCGCAGGCTTGTTCATGGAATCCGGCGCTCTGCGCGGCATTAAACTGCCGAAAATGCTCTCCGAAATTTCGGAAGAAATGTTCAGCAATTGCGTTTCGCTCATGAAGCTGAGCTTCGGTAATAATATCAAAAAAGTCGGTGCAGGCGCCTTCGCAGGATGTTCTGCCCTGAAAAATCTGGTTCTGCCTTCGAGTGTCGAAAGCATCGGTGTCAGTGCATTCTGGGAATGCTCTGCATTGCAGAACCTCTTTATCCCTGCTGCAACGAAGCATATTAGTCCGTCTGCACTGGGTAATTGTCCGTGTCTTTCTATGCTGTATATGCCGCAAATCATTACGGATGCACTCGAAAGCAAACGCATTTTCGGCGAAAACACGAATCCCACCATTCAGTGGGTCGATGAAAGCATGGATGCACCGATTTTTGCCGATGCGCAGAATGCATTGCCAATGCATGATTCCGCTTTGTCAACGGTCGGTACAGTCACGGCACAATCTCTTGCCGCACCTGCCATTCAGCATACAGGCGCACAGCACAACAACGCCGCGAAAACGGATGCAGCAAGCAGCGAAACAGTGAATTCGATTCAGGTACAGCAATTGCAGGAAACGATTGCCGCGATGCAGCAGCAGCTTGCCATGCTGACACAGCAAAATGCACTCAATCAGTCAGCCGCCGCTGCACAGGCAGCACAGCAGGCTGCAATTGATGCCAGCGCAATTCAGGCACTCAATGACAATTTGACTGCGATGCGCGGAGAATTCCAGGCGGTCAATGAAATGAAGGAATCCGTTTCCTCCATTGCCGCTATGCAGAATCGTGTGGAAGAAATCGCTGCAATGCAGGAAAACGTGCAGAAAAAGCTGGATACGGTCTCCGATATCAAGCAAAGTGCCGATGCGATTTCCGATATTCAGAAGAAAGTGGAAGCAATTCCGGAATTGCAGCAAAAGGTTGCTGAAATCTCGGTACAGCAGCAAAGTAATGAAACGCTTTCCGATATTCAGAAGAAGGTCGGCGCCATTTCTGAGATGCAGCAGAAAGTGGATGCAATTTCAGAAATGCAGCAGAATCATGCAGCCATTGCGGATATCCAGCAGAAGGTCTCTGCCATCTCCGAAATGCAGCAGAATAACGATGCCATTTCGCAGATTCAGCAGAAAGTGGAAGCAATCTCCGACATTCAGGAAAAGGTCGGCGCTATTTCGCAGGTTCAGGAAAAGGTCGAGGCAATCTCCGACATTCAGGAGAAGGTCGGCGCTATTTCGCAGGTACAGGAAAAGGTCGAGGCAATCTCTGACATTCAGGAGAAGGTCGGTGCCATTTCTGAGGTACAGGAAAAGGTTGAAGCCATCTCCGATATTCAGGAGAAGGTCGGTGCCATTTCGCAGGTACAGGAAAAAGTCGGTGAGATTTCCGAATCACAGGCGGATATGAACAAGCGCTTTGCCGAGATGACAGTCAGAAATGTCGAGGATGATATGCCTGCGGACGGCGATGCGCACTATGAATTTGATGCAAGAATGGCACTTGTGCCTGTACAGCGCGGTCACTATCGTACAGATGACCGTGTATATACCCATGAAAACTCCAAAGCACAGCCCGGCCCGAAGGAACGCAGTGCAGAACTGAAACAGTATACGGTCATTGCGTACCGTTCGTTCCTGGAGAGCGAAGGCGGCGAGCGCTTTGAAATTCCGGAAGGAGTCCGCCGCGTGGAAACGCAGGCATTCTGGAATGCGCCGCGTTTGCTGGAACTGGAACTGCCGCATTCGCTGACGGAAGTCGAACCGGATGCATTTTCGGGATGTTCCCGCCTGACGGATGTTCACCTTTGCGCAGATTTTCCGGAGCGTTTGGCAGCAGAATACTTCATGTTCCGTCCTGAAGTCAAACTGCACTGGCCGAAGAAGAATTTCTTCGCAAAAGAGAAGGTTGTCACCGTTGCAGAACTGCTGGAAAAATATGATGATATTCTGACAGCGGAAAAGGTGAAAAAGCTGCAAGTGCGCAGTCATGTGCTGCAAATTCCGGAAGGATATACAATTATCGGCCCTGATATGGCGAAGGGCATTGATCCGCGTGCGGATGAACCGGAACACGCACTGAAAACGATTTTCCTGCCGCGCAGTGCAAGACGTGTGGCGGCAAGAGCATTTGGCGGCTTGGAAACGCTGCTGCATATCGTGATCCCCGATGGTCTGCAAATCATTGACATGAACGCATTTTCTTGCTGTAACGGGCCATATCGTCTGGTACTGCCGGATTCTGTTACCTATATTGGCCCTTATGCATTTGCAGCGCCGTCCCGTTTTGAACAGATTCGTCTGCCGAAAAACATACGGCATATTTCTGAGAGCGCTTTTGCAAACTGCAATACGCTTGCATCTCTGCGGATTCCGACATCTGTCAAGTACCTTGGTGAATGTGCTTTGGCAGGCTGTACGATGATGAGTTCTCTTACGCTTCCGAAACGGTTCTCAGCTGAACTGTATAATTTGTTTGACGGCGGCACCATCAAGGTCAATGTCAACTGGACGGAAGAAGCAAAACAAAGTTATCAGGAAGAACCGCCGCGTTCGTTCATGTCGGTCGTAGCACCTGAATTCCCGCCGACCGCAGAACAGCGTTTGTTCACGCTTGCGATGAGCAATGAGGCAACCTCGTATCAGGAGCGCCTTTCGAAACTCTATCAGCATCCGTGCATCGGGCCGCTTGCACTGACGGAAATGGCGAACCAGACGAAATTCGAGATTCCGCTTGGTGTCCAGCGTATTTGCAGCTATGCATTCGGTTCAAACAGCAGATTGCTGACACTGACGATTCCGAAAGCACTCAATGAGTTTGAGTTTGGCGCATTCTTTGGCTGTGAGCGTCTGCGTGATGTATTCTTCCCGGAAGAATTTGATAAATATGCAGCAGGTGTGCTGTTTATGCGCAGTCCGTCCATTCTGTTGACGTTCGGCAGTGCGCGGCCGATTCGTGTGCGCCAGCTGATGCAGGAATGTCCGTGGGTGCTTGCATCGGGCGATGCAGCCGAACTGGACGCAAAAGACGGAACGATGAAAGTGCCGAACGGCTATGTCGTCATTTCCTCGTATCTGTACCATGGCGTGATGGGCATGACCTATCTGAAGCGGTTCCTGATCCCGCCTTCTGCGCGGTTGATCGGTTATCGTACATTCGTGCAGATGAATGCGCTGGAGGAAGTCATTGCTGCGGAAGGCTTGCAGTGTGTGGAGCCGGAAGCATTTATGGATTGTCCTTCACTGAAACGAATTGTTCTTCCTGCGACATTGCGCTTTTTGGGCAAGCATCCGTTCGTGAACTGTCCGAATCTGGAAACAATCGTGATTCCGAAGTGCTTTGCACATCGCAAAGAAGAATTTCTGCGGGAACTTCCGAATCTGAAAATTCAATGGTGCGAAGATTTCGCATTGAACGAGCGTCCGTCTATGCTGGCAGAGTATGCAGAATTGCGTGATGCGGCAGTATCCATCACCGGCGAAGTGATGGAAGAATGCGATCCGCTGGATGTGCCGGGACGCACGGAACGTGATGAAACCTTTGCAACACCGATTGAAACTTCTGTGCTGGAAGAAACGCAGGAAGCGATCGAAGGTGAAGTATACGAGTGCATCACACAGCAGGCAGTGCCGCAGATCGGTACGGAACTGATCCAGCCTCATGTTGACAAGAAGATCGACAATCTGTTTGTAGATGAGAGTGTCGTAGAAGCTGCCGTACTGGATGATGCTGAACAATCGGAATTCGCGGCAGAAAATGGATTTGCAGCGGAGTCTATTGGAGAATTGGCTGCGGTGGATGGCGCAGATGCCGAAACCGTACAGCAGGCGGAGTCGCCCATCATTTCTGATGATGTGGTCGCAAGTCTTGATGAAACAATTGCAGGCGTTGAAAATGTTGCAGAACTGGAAGCGCTGGAAGCGGCTGTGGATCTGGACGAGATCGCAGAGTTGGATGCAGAGCCTTTGGATGAACTGGACATCGAAGACGATGATAACGATTCGATGGATCTGTTTGAAGAAGGCAAGACCTTTGATGGTGTGCAGGAACCCGAACCGCTGGATCCGTTCCAAGCGATTTTGCGTAGTTTGGGTGCACAGCAGTCAGCCGTTGCGCCAATCACACTGGATGATATCATCAAGAATGTTGCGAAGGCAACTGCTGTCAAGCTGGATGATGATGACGACGATGATGACGAGATCACGTCCTCCGTGGTGGAGGCGGTATCACCCTCTGCGGAAAATTCGCTTGCAGATGATATGCTTAGCCGTATTCCGTTGTTAGATCCGATGGCAAAATCGGTTGTACCGCCGGTGCAAACCATAACTCACGAACAGATTGATTTTGGAAAACCGACAATCGAGGAAACGCCAGCAGAAGAAACGCTGGAATCCATCGAGGAGCCGACCGCTCTGGAAGAAATCGCAGAGGAAGAAACGGCGGTTGCAGTCGAGGAAACGCCGGTAGCAGAAACGCTGGAATCCATCGTGGAGCCGACCGCTCTGGAAGAAATCGCAGAGGAAGAAATGGCGGTTGCAGTCGAGGAAACGCCAGCAGCAGAAACGCTGGAATCCATCGAGGAGCCGACCGCTCTGGAAGAAATCGCAGAGGAAGAAACGGCGGTAGCAGTCGAGGAAACGCCGGCAGCAGAAACACTGGAATCCATCGAGGAGCCGACCGCTCTGGAAGATATTGCAGAGGAAGAAACGGCGGTTGCAGTCGAGGAAACGCCAGCAGCAGAAACGCTGGAATCCATCGAGGAGCCGACCGCTCTGGAAGATATTGCAGAGGAAGAAACGGCGGAAGCAGTCGAGGAAACGCCAGTAGCAGAAACGCTGGAATCCATCGAGGAGCCGACCGCTCCGGAAGAAATCGCAGAGGAAGAAACGGCGGTTGCAGTCGAGGAAACGTCAGCAGCAGAAACGCTGGAATCCATCGAGGAGCCGACCGCTCTGGAAGAAATCGCAGAGGAAGAAACGGCGGAAGCAGTCGAGGAAACGCCAGTAGCAGAAACGCTGGAATCCATCGAGGAGCCGACCGCTCTGGAAGATATTGCAGAGGAAGAAACGGCGGTAGCAGTCGAGGAAACGCCGGCAGCAGAAACACTGGAATCCATCGAGGAGCCGACCGCTCTGGAAGATATTGCAGAGGAAGAAACGGCGGTTGCAGTCGAGGAAACGCCAGCAGCAGAAAC